>NZ_LT629700.1:647534-971301 GCF_900103625.1 Corynebacterium mycetoides
CTTGTCAGCTTCTCGTCGGTCAGCAGCAAGTGGTGCGGGGTGACCTCGGCGGTGACGCGGATCCCCTGCGCCTTGGCCCAGCGCAGCAGTTCCACGGTGCCCTCGGTCGAGGCATGGCAGATGTGGAGGCGACCGCCGTAATCGCGGGTCATAATGGCGTCGCGCGCCACGATGGACTCCTCCGCCACGCGGGGCCAACCACGCAACCCGAGGTTGGCTGCGGTCGCTCCCTCGTGGGCTGTCGCGCCCTCGGTCATGCGGTGGTCCTCGGCGTGCTGCGCGAGGACCACGTCGTAGGCCTTGGCATATTCGATGGCACGGCGCATGAGCTGAGGGTCATTGACGCACTTGCCGTCGTCCGAGAACATGCGCACGTGCGAACGGCTCATCAGGCCCATCTCCGTCAGCTGCGCGCCCTCGAGGCCCTGCGTGATCGCACCGACGGGGTACACATCGCAGGTGCCGTGGGCTCGGCCCTTTTCCCACACAGCCTCGGCGAGGAAGGGCTGGTCAATCACGGGGTTCGTGTTAGCCATGGTGAATACCGCGGTGAACCCGCCGCGCGCCGCGGCGTCGGAACCGGTGGCGATGGTCTCTGTGTCTTCGCGCCCCGGCTCGCGCAGGTGCACGTGCATGTCCACGAACCCGGGAAGCAGCACCTTGCCCTCCGCGTCGAATCCGCTGTCGGTACCGTCTACGTCGACGTCGGCACCGATGGCGGTGATTACTCCGTCCTCGATCAGAACGTTGACTTCGTCGTCACCGTAGGGTCGGACGTTTTTTAGTCCAAAGGTTGCCATCTAGCTCTCCTCTCCTGCCAGAAGCGTGAACAGCACCGCCATGCGGGTGTAGACGCCGTTGGTCACCTGCTGCAGAACAGCGGTGTTGTCACGCTCGGCCACGCCGAAGTTGATCTCCATGCCGCGCAGCATGGGTCCCGGGTGCATGATGAGGGAACCCGCCTTGAGTTTGTCGGCGCGGGCGGCCGACAAACCGAACAGTGTCGCGTACTCGCGGTGGGAGGGGAAGAACCCCCCGTTCATGCGTTCGGCCTGGACACGCAACATCATGACGACATCGGCGTCGGCCAATTCTGCGTCGAAGTTGGAGCTCACCCGGGCTGGCCAGTGCTCCACCCCCTGGGGCAGCAGCGTCGGCGGCGCCAAGAGGACGACCTCGGCGCCCAGGATGGACAGAAGCTCCACATTCGAACGCGCGACGCGGGAATGCAGGACGTCGCCGACGATGAGAACCTTGCGCCCAGCGACGTCACCGATGCGCTGGCGCATCGTCACGGCGTCGAGAAGCGCCTGCGTCGGGTGCTGATGCTGGCCGTCGCCGGCGTTGATGATCGACGTGCCCGGCAGCCACTGGGTGAGCAGCTGCGCAGCCCCGGATGCCGGGTGGCGCATGATGATGGCGTCGGCGCCGACGGCCTCGACCGTCAACGCCGTGTCCTTAAGGGACTCGCCCTTCTTGACGGACGACGAGGATGCGGACAGGTTGATCACGTCAGCGCTCATCCACTTGCCCGCTGTCTCGAAAGACGATCGGGTGCGGGTCGAATTCTCGTAGAACAGCGTGAAGATTGTTCGGCCGCGCAGCGTCGGCAGTTTTTTCATCTCGCGGCCGTGCAGTGCCTCGCGGAAGCGGTCGGCCTCATCCATGATGCCGACAATCTCGTCGCGCGAGAGGTCCTTGATATCGATGAGGTGTTTCACGTCACTTCCCTTCCGTTCCGGTGCCCCGGGTAAGAGTCACGGCGTCGGCGTTGTCGATGGGGGTCAGCGTGACGCGCACATCCTCGCTGCTCGCCGTCGGGATGTTCTTACCCACGTAGTCGGCCCGGATCGGCAGCTCCCGGTGACCGCGGTCGACGAGGACCGCAAGCTGGATGGCCGCAGGGCGGCCAATGTCCCCGAGGGCGTCGAGTGCGGCGCGGATGGTCCGGCCGGAAAACAGGACGTCATCGACCAGCACGACGACGGCGCCGTTGATGTCCTCCGGGATGGATGTCGGCAGCAATGCCCTGTGCGGGCGGTTGTGCAAATCGTCGCGGTACAGGGTGACATCCAGGCTGCCCACGGGAACGGGGCTGCCGGAGAACTCCTCCACGGCCTCGGCGATCCGCCGGGCCAGCGGAACACCGCCGGATGGAATGCCCAGGAGGATGACCCTGGGCGCGCTGCCGGAATCGACAGCGTTTTTCTCAATGACCTGGTGCGCAATGCGTGCGATCGTGCGCGCCACGTCGGAAGCATTCAAAAGCTCCACCGCAGCGCGCGAATCTTCTCCGCTCACCGGACCTCCTTCCCCGCCTCACTGTGCGGAATTTAAAGGATGTCGAACAGGATAGAAGTCTATGGTTGAGACCAACGACCACCATAGCACTTGATCCCCAACCCAAGGCGCAATTATGAGCTTGCATGCCTCGCACACCGTCCCCGCACCCCGTGACGAAGTCTGGCGGTGGCACTCCCGCCCAGGCGCCGTCGTCCGCCTCACTCCGCCGTTCCTTCCCATGCGGCCCATCCAGCAGGCCAGCTCACTGGCCGACGGAACCACGGTGTTCCGCCTGCCTGCCGGGCAGCGCTGGGTCGCACGGCACGTGCCGGAACGCTTTGAAGAGGGTTGCGCGTTCCAGGACGTAGTGGCCAACCAGCCTTTGCGTGCAACCACCAAGTGGGTTCACACGCACACGTTTGCCGACGAGGGCACCTCCGCGACCCGCATTACCGACGATGTCGCCACCCGCGTACCCGGTTTCCTGCTTCGACCGGCGTTCGCGTACCGCCAGCGCCAGCTCATCGCAGACCTCGACTTTCTCGGGTCCTTGCCGGACACCCGGGCGTTGACCGTCGCGGTCACCGGCGCGAGCGGTCTCGTCGGCACTGCGCTGTCGGCACAACTCACGACAGCGGGGCACACGGTCGTGCCGCTGACCCGCAGTGCTCCGCAACAACCGGGAGCGCGTCTGTGGGACGTCGACAAGCCCGCGCCCGATCTGCTCGACGGTGTCGACGCGGTGGTGCATCTTGCCGGCGAATCCATCCTGGGACGCTTTACGGAGGCGAAGAAGCGCAAAATCGAGGAGTCGCGGGTCGCACCGACCGCCAAGCTGGCTCGACTCGCCGCTGAGAGCGGGGTGGCGACCTTCGTGTCCGCCTCGGCGATCGGGTTCTACGGTACCGACGCCGGCGACCGCGAATACGACGAGCGCGACCCCCGCGGCGAGGGCTTTCTCGCCGAGGTCTGCGACAAGTGGGAGGAGGCCTCCCGCGTGGGCGGTGCCAGCGGCATGCGCACCGTCAACGTGCGGACGGGGTTGGCCTTGTCCGGGGCGGGAGGACTGCTGCCGCTGCTAAAGCTGTCTGCCTCCACCGGGCTCGGGGCGCGCCTCGGCGACGGGGACTTCTGGATGAGCTGGATCGCGCTCGATGACTTGACCGACATCTACATTCGCGCCCTCGTGGACGACCGGTTCGAGGGGCCGGTGAACGCAACCGCGCCGAACCCCACCACCAACGCCGAATTCTCCGCCGCGTTGACGCGCCTGTTGCGCCGTCCCGACCTTGTGCCCATTCCGGAGTTCGGCCCCGCGGCCGTGCTTGGCCGCGAGGGCGCGGATGAGCTTGCTCTCGCGGATCAGCGCATCGTGCCGACGGTCGCTCAATCGACGGGCGCGCAGTTCCGCTACTCCACCCTGGAAGGCGCCCTCGCGCACGAACTCGGTCGGGAGCAGCTGGTGGAGCCAGTGGAGAATCAGCCGTAGAGTCGGCACGGTGAGTGAACAAATACCGAACAACGACGATGTCCGGCCCGTCGACACCAACGCCGTGGCGACGATCCTGCGGGAGGAAAACCTCGAGCACCGCGTAGAAGACGACGTCGTGCGCACTGGATTCATTGACGCGGCGATGGTCTTCGCCATCGACGACGGCACGCTCGTGTTCGAGGCGGTGTGGCGCGGGGAGTTCCCGAAGGAGACGGCCTCGCAGGTGCTCTACGCCTGCAACGAACACAACCAGTCGACCTTCACGCCGACCCTGCGCTTTTTTGAGAGCGACGATGAGACCCTCGCCGTCAGCGCGGTGCGCACCGTGGATATCACCCATGGGGCGTCGTTCAACCAGCTCGGCGCCTTCGTGGTCAGCTCCATCGATGCAACCCTGCAGGCCTTCCGTTTCCTCGCCGACTCGTTCCCGACCCTGGTCACCTGGGAGGACACCCATTATGAGCACTAGCACCCTTGTCACGATCGACCGCGTCATCGCGGCAATGCAGGGTCACGGCATCTCGCTTGTCGACGACCCCTCCGGACGCACCGCCCACGCCAACATCAACGGGTTCGAGGTGATGTTCGTCATCCTCGACTCTGTCATGATCGTCCGCACCGCGGCAGCGACGCAGGTGCCCTCGGACACCCCCGACCCCACGCTCTACCTGGCTGCGAACCAGGTCAACTCCTCGCTGATCGGTGCCCGCGCAATGGTGGTCAATCGCCAGGCAGAGATCCTTCTCCGCACAGAGGCTGAGGTCCCTATCGCTGCGGGACTGACCGATGAGCAGCTGTCGTCCTCGCTCAAACGCGCCGTGGACGGAATCCTCAACGCTCAAGATGCCCTGAAGGTCACTGCGGAGCAGTTCGAGCAGATGCGTGACTCGGCCGAGCAGGCCGGCGGCTCTGCCGACCTCTGATGTCGCGGGCTATCGGTTTAGTTCGTGGCTCAGTGCCTCGAGCTCGCCACCGCCGGCCATCTGGTGGGTGAGCTCCTCGAGCGTGACCTCTCCCCGCGCGGCGCTGAGCTCTTGACGGCCGAGTTTGAGGATAGTGAAACGATCCCCCACCAGGTACGCGTGGTGGGGATTGTGCGTGACTAACACCACGGCGACTCCGCGCTCGCGCGCCGCCGCGACAAAGCGCAGGACAACACCGGACTGCTTCACCCCGAGGGCCGCGGTCGGCTCGTCGAGGATGACTACTCTCGCCCCGAAGTGGATGGCGCGCGCGATGGCCAGGACTTGACGCTGCCCGCCCGACAGGCTTCCGGCCTCTACGTCGACATCGGGGATGTCGATGCCCATCTCGTTCAACGCGCGCGCACAGCGCTCCCGCATCTCCGTTTGGTTGAGCGTGCCGAGAAACCCGGACAGCTCGTTGCCAAGGAAGAAGTTGCGCCATACGCTGAGCGAATCGACGATCGCCAGGTTCTGGTACACGGTTGCGATGCCACGGGAGATGGCGTCGCGCGGAGAGGACAACGTGGTCGGGGCGCCGTCGAGAAGCAGCTGCCCACCTGTGGGTTCGTGCGAACCCGAGAGAATCTTGATCAGCGTAGACTTGCCCGCGCCGTTGTCGCCGAGGACGCACACGACCTCGCCTGCGTTGATGTCGAGATCAACCCCGCGCAGCGCGTCGAAGCTGCCGTATGACTTGCTGATATCCCTGAGTTGAATAATCGCCATCGCGGTCCCCTACCTGTTCTTCGTGTACGTGGCAAAGGCGGTGTTGGTCAACACGGCGAACAACAGCATGGCGCCGAGGAAGAACTTGAACCAGTCGGGGTTCCACCCGGCGTAGACGATGCCCTGGTTGGTCATGCCGAAGATGAGCGCGCCGATGGCGGTGCCGACGGCCGTGCCCCGGCCGCCGTTCATGGAGCAGCCGCCGATGACCGCCGCGATGATGTAGAGAAATTCGTTGCCCACGCCCTGGCCCGCCTGGATGGAGTCGAAGGCGAAGAGCGTGTGCATGCCCACGAACCACGCCGCGAACGCCACGAACATGAACAAGATGATCTTCACCCGCGTGACGGGCACGCCGGACGCGCGCGCCGCCTCCTTGTTCCCGCCGACCGCGAAGATCCAGTTGCCGAAGGTGGTCTTGAACAGGACGAACGAGGCGGCTGCGACGAAGAGGAGCCACCACACGACCGTGATGCGGATGCTGACCGAGCCGAGGGTGAACGAGCTCGCGAAGACGGCGCGTGCGGATTCGAAGCCCTCCATGTTCGCGATGCTCGGTGTGGCCACCTGGCCCGTGACCAGCTTCGTCACGGCGAGGTTGAGGCCCTGGAGCATGAGAAACGCCGCCAGGGTGATGAGGAAGCTGGGGATCCCCGTGCGCGCGACAAGCACGCCGTTGAGTGCCCCGATGGCCAGGGAGATCACCAGGGCGCTGAGCGCGCCCGCCCACGCGTTGAGGTGGAGGTTGTAACTGAGCATTGACGCCGCCAGCGCGGCCGTGGTCACCGCCACGCCGCTGGAGAGGTCGAACTCCTCGCCGATCATGAGCACGCCGACGGCCACGGCGACGATTCCCAGGGTTGAGCTTGCATACAGGATGGTGGCCACCGCCTCGAAGGAGCGGAACGCCGGCGCGACGGTGACGAAAAGGAAGATCAGGAGCACAAGTCCCAGCAGGCTCGCCAGCTCGGGCCGGCGGATGAGCGCCGCGAGTCCGGTGCGCCGGCGCAGACGGTCATCTGCGGCCTCGCTCATCGCATGCCCACCTTGGCGGCCTCCGCGATCGTGTCCACGTTGGAGGCGTCGACAAAGCTCGGGCCGGTGTAGACCGGCCGCCCGCCGCCAAGGGTGCCCCCGTTGCGCTTGGCCACCCAGAGCGAGTCCACGGCCAAGTAGCCCTGGAGGTAGGGCTGCTGATCGACGGCCCACTTGATGCGCCCGTCCGCGATGGCGTCGACAAGCTCGGCGTTGGTGTCGAAGGTGGCGATCGTCGCGTCCGACCCGGCATCCTTGACCGCTTCGATGGCGCGCATGGCTACCGGCGCCTGCAGCCCGAAGACGGTGTCGACGTCCCGGTCCTGCGCCAGCTTCGCCTGCATCGTGGCCTGGGCGGAGACGAGGTCCTGGCCGTTGACGTAGATCAGCTCGACCTTCCCGTCGCCGAGGCCCTTGGCCACGCCCGCGCAGCGCGCCTCCTGAGAGGAGTTGCCCTGCTCATGGATCACGCACAGCACGTTCTTGGCGCCCTCGTCCTTCAGGCGCGCGCCGGCTGCCTCGCCCGCGACGGATTCGTCTTGGCCAAAGAACCCGCTCAGGCCGTAGTCGGCGTACTCGTTCATCCCGGCGTTGAGGCCGACGGTGGGGATGCCGGCCTCCACCGCGCGCTGGGCCGCGGGTCCGATCGCCTCCGCGTTGGGCAGGGTTACGGCGATTCCGTCGACGCCGGAGTCGATGGCGGACTGCACCAGGTTTGCCTGGTTCGGCGCCTGCGGGTCCGACGAGTAGCGCAGCTCAATGTTGTCCTTCGCCGCGGCGTCCTCCGCGCCCTTGCGCACGAGGTCCCAGAAGGTGTCCCCGGGGGCCCCGTGGGTGACCATGGACACGACGTAGCGGGGCGTGTCGACGCCCCCGGCGGTCTCGCCCTCCCCTTCCGGGCGCGGCGCGCCCCCGGTGGAGGAGCAGGAGACGAGCGTGGCGGCCGCGCCGAGGGTGGCGATGGCGGCGAGAATCTTCTTGGTTCTAATCACCCACACATAGTGAACTACCCTATATCCCCTAGTCAAATGGGGTTTTTGGTACTTGAATCGATCCAGATCGTTTGACCTGCGGGGATTAAGACCGGCTCAGGCGCTCCAGCTCCACCTCGGGGTCGAAGTCGGCCTCGGGCCACGACAGGTTCAGGGACTCCAGCGCGTCGAACACCAGCGTCTTGACCACGGTGCGGCAGTAGTCCTTGTTGTCGGACGGGATGCAGTACCAGGGTGCGGCGTCGGTGGACGTGCGCGTCATCGCGATCTCGTAGGCCTCCATGTACTCGGACCACAGGGCGCGGTCGTCGATGTCGCCGGGGTTGTATTTCCAGTGCTTCTCCTCGTTCAGGATCCGCTCGCGCAGATTCTCCTCCTGGAAGTC
Organism: Corynebacterium mycetoides; assembly: GCF_900103625.1. Lineage (NCBI taxonomy): Bacteria > Bacillati > Actinomycetota > Actinomycetes > Mycobacteriales > Corynebacteriaceae > Corynebacterium > Corynebacterium mycetoides. The sequence continues at coordinate 655,413 of NZ_LT629700.1, forward strand.
TCGGGAGATGTGCGGCATGATTTTAATGATTTTCACGCCCTGGGCGGCCAGCTCGCTCTCCCACTGGACGATCGCCCCGTAGCGGCGCTCGATCTCCTCCGGGGGAGCCATCTTTTTCACGCGCTGCACGAGCACGTCTTCGTAGTGCGAACGGTCGAAGACCACGACCCGGCCGGGAGCGGGCACGAGCGAGGTGAAGCGCCACAGGAAGTCGTGCTCCTGCTCCTCGGGCGTCGGCGCGCCGAAAGCGTGCACATCCACGCCCTGCAGGTCCATCGTCGCGCCGACGACGTGCCGGATGATTCCCCCCTTGCCCGAGGTGTCCATGCCCTGCAGGACGAGCAGGATCGTGCCGGCCTCCGCGTTGTCGGCGCGCGCGTTGGCGTAGAGCATCTCCTGGAGGTCCTCGAGCTCGTCGTCGTAGGCGTCGAAGGCGTCGTCCACGTCCTCCGTGCCATCGAGGTCGGGTGTCGAGGCGGGGTCGACGTCCGCGATCCGGAAACCCTCCCCCACGCGGAACTGCTTCGCCTCTTTGACGCTGATCTTCGCCACCTGATTCTCCTTAAGCGCTCACATTACGTACGGGTATGTAAAAACACCCGCTGAACGAGTCAACGGGTGCTCTCTACTGTATCTGCAGTATCTGCAGTGCCTAGTTGCCGGGTTCGAGCGGACGGGCCAGGGGCTCGTCGACGAGGATCTCCGGCTCCACCGCGTCGCCGGGCGCGAGGTCGGCCGCCTCGCCCGACGACTGCACAATGTCGTCGAGCACGGCGTGGATGTACGGCGGGGCGGCGTTTCCGGCGTACTCCTCCGCCATCGCGAGCGCGTTGGAAATCGCGATCGGCGCGGCCACGTCGTCGTTGAAGAGGATCTCCCACGTGGCCACGCGCAGGATCTGCCTGTCCACGGCGGGGAGCCGATCGAGCTGCCAGTCCTCGGAGAGGAAGCGCTCCACGGAGTCGTCGACATCATCGAGCTCTTCCGCGACGCCGGCGATAATCTCGCGGGTGTACTCCGCGATCGGCGCGACGGCGTTGTGCGGGTCCTGCGCGAGCTGAATGCGGTCCTCGACGACCGCCACCGGGTCGATGTCGCGGGTCTCCGCCTCGAAAAGAATGTCCACGGCCCGGCGGCGCGCGCGGTACCGCGCGCCATGGCGCTTGTAATCAGCCATTACTGGTTGACACGGGAGAGGTACTCGCCCGTGCGGGTATCCACCTTGACCACGTTGCCGGTCTCCAGGAAGAGCGGCACCTGGATCTCGGCGCCGGTCTCGAGCGTCGCCGGCTTGGTGCCGCCGGTGGAGCGGTCGCCCTGCAAGCCGGGCTCGGTGTGCTCGACCTTGAGGTCCACGGAGATCGGGAGCTCGGCGAAGAGCGCCTCACCCTCGTGGAAGGACACCTGCACCCGCATGTTCTCCAGCAGGAAGCGGGCCGCGTCGCCGAACTTGTCGGCGGAAAGCTCGTACTGCTCGAAGGTCTTGTCGTCCATGACAACGTAGTTGGTGCCGTCGTTGTAAAGGTAGGTCATGTCGCGGCGGTCCACCGTCGCGGTCTCCACCTTCACGCCCGCGTTCCACGTCTTGTCCACGGTCTTGCCGGAGACGACGTCCTTGAGCTTGGTGCGCACGAACGCCGGTCCCTTGCCGGGCTTGACGTGCTGAAACTCAATGATCTGCTGCAGCTTGTTGTCAACCTTGAGCACGAGACCGTTCTTGAAATCGGCGGTAGTTGCCACTTCAGTGCCTTTCTAAAAGGTCGGGGGTGGTATCCAAACACGGCAATGCTACACCGCCACACGGTGGCCGCGTAAAACCCCGCGTTAGATAATGGTCAGTTCCTTCTCCCAGCGGGTGATGATCTCCGGCTCGCCCGCCGTGATGATGAGCGTGTCCTCGATGCGCACCCCGCCCTTTCCCGGCACGTAGATGCCGGGCTCGATGGTCAGCAACGTGTTCTCCTCGAGGGTGCCGGTGCCCGTCGTCGCGGCGTACGGGGACTCATGCACCTCGAGGCCGACGCCGTGGCCGGTCGAGTGCACGAAGTACTCCCCGAACCCGGCCTCCTCGATCACGTCGCGCGCCGCCTTGTCGACGTCTTGCAGCGCCGTCCCCGGTGTTGCGGCGGCCACGCCGGCGAGCTGCGCGCGCAGGACGGCGTCGTAAATCTCGCGGGCGAAGTCGGTGGCGTGGCCGATGACGAAGGTGCGGGTCATGTCGGAATTGAAGCCGAGGCGGTGCATGCCGAAGTCTACGGTGACCAGGTCGCCGTCGGCAAGCGTGCGCTCGCCCGCACCGTAGTGCGGCATGGCGGAATTCGGCCCTGAGGCGACGATGGTGTCGAAGCTGGGGCGCTCGGCGCCGAGGGTGCGCATGCGGAACTCGAGGTCGGCGGCGATCTCGCGCTCGGTGCGGCCAGCGGCGATCTCGCCCGCCTCGACCAAACCGGTCAACGCCTGGGAGGCGAGGTCGGCGGCCTCGGTGAGCAACTGCAGCTCGACGGGGTCCTTGGTCAGCCGGAGCTGCTCGATAACACCCGTGACCGGCACGAGCGTCACGTTGTCCGGGCACGCCTCTTGCAGCCGCTCCAGCTCGGCGACTGAGACGTAGTCCGCCTCGAAGCCGACGCGGCGGCCCTCCGGCACGCGAGCGAGCAGCTCCTGGGCGCACTGCCGGGCGATGACGGCCTCGATGTCCGGCACCTCCGCCGCCACCTGCGTGAGGTAGCGCCCGTCGGTGGAAATTGAAGCGCTCAAGTCCTTGGCCACCTTCAGCGCTGCGTTGGAGCCGGAGAACCCGGACAGATAGCGGATGTGGATGAGGTTGGTCACCAGCATCTCGTCGACACGCTGCGCGGCGAGCTGGCTCGCGAGCTTGCGGCGGCGGGTGGCAAAACGGGTGTCAGCAAGTGGCATGGTTCCTCCTGGTGAAGTACTCGAGCGCGAGGTCGTAACCCACCGTGCCCAGGCCCGCGATTACGCCGAGGGCGATCGGGGACAGGTACGAGTGGTGGCGGAAGTCCTCGCGCGCGTTGATGTTGGAAATGTGGACCTCGACAAACCCGGCGGCGTCGGCGACCTCGGCCAGGGCGTCGCGCAGCGCGACCGAGGTGTGGGTGAGGCCCCCCGGGTTGATGATGACGCTCCACCGGGCGTCCGCCGCCTCGTGGGCCCAGTCGATCAGCTCGCCCTCGTGGTTGGACTGGCGGCACTCCAGCTCCACCCCCAGCTCGCGGGCTTTGTCGCCGAGTCGCTTGTCGACGTCCGCCAGCGTCTCGGCGCCGTACACGTCGGGCTGCCGTTTGCCGAGGCGGTTTAAGTTGGGCCCGTTGAGAACTAAGACTTTCATGGAGCTCATGAGATAGCAGCGTACGCTGCGCGCATCTCGTCGACCGTGGAGTCCTCAATGCGGGTGCAGGAGCCGAGGCCGTTCAGAGCCACGAAACGGACGCGGCCGTCGCGGTTCTTCTTGTCGCGCGTCATGGCCTCGTAGAGCTCGTCGAAGGCGCCCGCATCGTACGTGGTGGGCAGCCCAACGCTCCGGAGAACGTCCTCGTGCATCTGCACGATCTCGTCCCCGATCAGACCGCGGTTGCGCGCGAGGTGGGCGACGAACATCATCCCGACGGCCACCGCGTTGCCGTGGCGCCACGCGTAGTCCTCCCGCAGCTCGATCGCGTGGCCCAGCGTGTGGCCGTAGTTGAGGATCTCGCGCAGGCCGGATTCCTTGAGGTCACGACCCACCACGGCGGCCTTTACCGCCACGGAGCGCTGTACGAGTTCCGCGAAGTGGGCGTGTGGGTTTCCCATGTAGAGCTCGAGAATGCGCGGGTCCGCGATGAAGCCCGTCTTGATCAGCTCCGCCGAGCCGGAGGCGATCTCCTCCTCCGGCAGGGTGTGCAGCCGCTCGAGGTCGATGAACACGGAATCCGGTTCGTGGAAGCTTCCGACGAGGTTCTTGCCGGCGGCGGTGTTGATGCCGGTCTTGCCCCCGACCGCGGCGTCCACCATGCCCAGCAGGGACGTCGGCACCTGGATTACCTTGATGCCGCGCATCCACGTCGCGGCCACGAACCCCGCTAGGTCCGTCGCCGCGCCCCCTCCGACACCGATGACGACGTCCTGGCGGCCGAAACGCTTTTCGCCGAGCAGCGCCCACAGGCCCGCGGCGACCTCGAGCGTTTTGCCGTCTTCGGCGTCCGGGATCGGGGCGAGCTCGCACTCGATGCTCGTCGAGGTGAGGTTGCCGCAGATCTCCCTCGCCACAGCCGCCAGGGGCACCTGGTGGACGACGAGCACCTTGCGCGCACCGATCTGACCGATGCGCGCGGTCACCTCATCCAAATTGCTGTGGCCGATGTGCACCTTGTACGGTGACGGCCCGTTGACCTCGACGATTGCCATGCCCTTACCTCTTTTTACGTGTTCTACGTCCTACTGCGAATCGATGATTCCCAGCACCTCTGCAACCACCCGTTGCGGGGGCCGCTCGTCCGTGCGCACCCGGTGGACGGCGACCTCCCGGTAGAGGTGCTCGCGGGCGGCGACCAGGTCGCGGTAGTGCTGCTCCGGGTCTGCCGCGCTGAGCACGGGGCGCGATGTCTCGTTCGCCGTGCGGCGGATGCCTTCCTCCGCGCTGACATCAATCCAGACCACGGTGTGGGGTTTGAGCAGCGTTCGGGTGGCGTCGTTAAGCACGGCTCCCCCGCCGAGACTGACCACGCCGCCGGTGGCTAGGGCGCGGGCGACGTAATCGGCCTCGATCTCGCGGAACTTCTTCTCGCCGTTTTGGACGTACACATCGCCGCAGGGCATGCCCTCGCCCTGCTCGATGAGCTCGTCGGAATCCACGAGGGGGAGGTTCAGCGCGCTGGCCAGCCGGCGGCCGATCGTCGTCTTGCCCGCCCCGGGAGGCCCGACGAGGACCACCCTGGGGCGGGAATGGACCACCGGGGTGACCATTTCGGCCTCGGTGCTTCCAGAATCAATCATCCAGTCCTCCGAAACTCAAGCGCTGAGAAACATAGTCATTGTAGGAGATAACGTTGCGTTTGACCTCCTCGAGACTGTCCCCGCCGAACTTCTCCTTCACCGCGCGCGCCAGCACGAGCGCCACCATCGCCTCGGCGACGACACCGCCGGCGGGAACGGCGCACACGTCGGAGCGCTGGTGGATCCCGGTGGCCGCGTCCCCGGTGGCCATATCCACGGTGCGCAGGGCGCGGGGAACAGTCGAAATAGGCTTCATGGCGGCGCGCACGCGCAGCTGTTCCCCGTTGGTCATGCCACCCTCGAGCCCGCCCGCGCGGTTGGTCATACGACGCACGCCCGAGGTGTCCCGCACCATCTCGTCGTGCGCCTCGCTGCCGCGCCGGCGCGCCTCCTCGAAGCCGTCGCCGACCTCGACGCCCTTGACCGACTGAATGCCCATCAGCGCCGCCGCCAGCTGCGCGTCAAGGCGGGCATCGCCGGAGGTGTGGGAGCCCAGCCCAATGGGGAGCCCGTCAACGGCCACCTCGACGATGCCGCCGAGGGTGTCCCCGTCCTTCTTCGCCGCCTCGATGCGGGCGATCATGTCCTCTTCTGCCTTCTTGTCAAACGCGCGGACGGGGGACGCGTCGACGGCCTCCATGTCCGCGGGCGCGGGCGCGGGTCCGGTGTACGGCTCCGACTCCCCGATCGAGATGACGTGGGAGACCACCTCTACACCGAGCGCCTCCCGCAGGAACGCCCGCGCCACCGCACCCGCCGCGACCCGCGCCGCGGTTTCGCGTGCCGACGAGCGCTCCAGGACCGGGCGCGCGTGCTCATGCCCGTACTTGATCATCCCGGCGAAGTCGGCGTGGCCCGGACGCGGCCGCGTGAGGCGGGCGCCGCGGCCGGACCCCATCGCCTTGGCCACCTCCGGATCGTCCATGTCCACCGGGTCCGGGGACATGATGGTGGTCCACTTCGGCCACTCCGTGTTGCCGATCTGGATGGCGATCGGGCTGCCGATCGTGCGCCCGTGCACGATGCCGCCGAGCAGTGTCAGCTCGTCCGCCTCGAACTTCATCCGCGCCCCGCGGCCGTACCCCAGGCGACGACGGGCCAGGTGGTAGGCGATCTCCCGCCGGGTGATGGGGACGCCAGCCGGCATGTTCTCAATCATGGCGACAAGCGCCCGGCCGTGGGATTCCCCGGCAGTGATCCAACGAAGCATGTCCTGCATTGTCTCACAAGCCGGCACCCCAGAGTCCATAAAGGGCGACAATCCATGCAGCGGCCAGCATCGACGGGCCGTGGGCCAGCGCCCGCTTCCTCAGCGCAGCGGCGGCCGCGAGGGTAAACACGCTGGCGAGAACGATTGCGACCAGGACCGCCGCGAGCCCGCCGGCCACAGCGCACCACACTCCCAAAGACGCTGCGAGCTTGATGTCGCCGCCACCCACGCCCCGACCGCCCAGCAGGTACGCCACCGGCCACACCCATCCCATGAGCCCGGCCGGCCACACGAGGCACGCGGCCGCGGCGACCAGCGCGGCGGGCACGGTGAGCACATCGGGCAGGCGCTGGCGCGACAGGTCATAGCGCACTAACGCGAGGCTCCACGCACCCGCTACCAAACCCCCGATCAACATGGGGCGAGTGTAGGTCAGAGCGAGCGGTGAGCAAGGTGGCGGAACAGCGCCTCCCGCATCTGCCTGCGTGGCGCCGCAACACCCGTGAACTGCTCGAACTGGGAGAAAGACTGCTCCGCGAGCATGACCAGGCCGCCCACTGACGTGTACCCGTTGGCCGCGGCGGCGGTAGCCAGCGGGGTGGGCCACGGATCATAAATGACGTCGAGCACCGGCGCGTGCGCCAACAGGCCCGCGTACTCCTCGAGGGCCGCGGCGGGCACCGTGGACACGATCACGTCCGCCTGGATCGCGAGCTGTTCCAGCTCGTCGGGGGAGGCGTCGAACCCCACAAAACGCACGTCCGCGCCGCGCACCAGCGGCGCGATCTCGGCCGCGCGGTCGCTGCGGTTGAGCACCGTCAGCGTGCGCACCCCTCGCTCCCCCAGCGCCCACAGCGCGGGTCTCGCCGTACCGCCGGCACCTACGACGAGGGCAGATTCCGGGGCAGATTCCGCGCCGGCGTCGCTCAGGAGCACGTCCAGCGCGCCAGCAATGCCCTCGCAGTCTGTGTTGTCGGCCCGCCACCCGCCGGGAATGCGCGTCAGCGTGTTCGCCGACCCGATCGCGCGCGCCCGCGGCGTGGCCTCCGTGGCAAACTCCAAGGCGGCGAACTTCGCGGGCATGGTCACCGAGAATCCCCGGAAAGACTCGTCGGCGCCACCCACCACGCCGGGCAGCTGCTCGGCGGTGCATTCGATGCGGGAGTATTCCCAGGTATCTAGGCCCGCCGCAGCGTATCCCGCGGAGTGGAGCACCGGGGAAAGCGAGTGCGCGATGGGCGATCCGAGCACGGCCGCCCGGTATGTCGTGGCCGCCATTAGCGCTGGGAGTCCAGGATCCCGGACTCGTAGGCGCGCTGGGTGTCCTCCAAGTGCTGCTCGAACGTGTCGTTGAACACGGTAGTGCCGTCCTTGTCAACGGTGACGAAGAACAGCCAGTTGCCCTCCGCCGGGTTTTCCATAGCCGTGATCGCCTCCATCGACGGCGAGGCGATGGGGGTCTCGGGCAAGCCGTCCATGGCGTAGGTGTTCCACGGCGTGACCCGCTGGCGCGCGGTGTCCCCAGTGGCCACCTCGACGGTGGGCAGGTCATAGTTGACCGTGGAGTCAAACTCGAGGCGCATGGGCGCCTCCAGCCGGTTGAGAATCACGCGGGCCACCTTGTCGAATTCGCCGGCGGGCGCCTCGCGCTCTACCAGAGACGCGGCGACGAGCAGCTCGTACGGCGACAGGCCGACGGCCTCGGCGCGCGTGACGATGTCCGTGGCCTCGTACTGCTTGGCCGAGCGGGTGATCAGGTCCGTCAGGATTGCGTCCGCGTCGGCGCTGGGATCCACGATATACTCCCCCGGTGCGATGAGGCCCTCGAGCCGCTTCGGGTCCCCCGCCCGCGCCGCTACCGTTTCCCGCGCCCACTCGGGCACACCCAGCGAGGCCGGGTCGGCGTTCGCGGCTACCTGGGTGAGCTTGTCGACGCTCGCGCAGTCCGCGGTCGGCGCATCCCCGCACGAGACCTGCTCGATCTGCGAATAGATGCCCTGGCGGGTGGGGCCCCCCACGACGTTGACGTCCATGAGTGTGGAGCCGCCGTGCACCTGAACCGGCGTGATGCGGTTGGCGGGATCGAGGAGGGCGGTCACCGCGGACTCCGCGCTCATGCCCTTTTGGAGGCGGTAGAAACCGGGCTGAATGCTGTGCGAGTCGGGGTGCGCCATCGCCGCCGACTGGAATGCGGAGTTGGATTTCACAATCCCCTTCTCCTCCAGCTGCGGGCCGAGGGCGGACACGCTCGAGCCCTCATTGATCTCCACCACCTGCTCCTCGCCGGTCCCCTCGCCCCTGAAATCTCCGCCGCCGGCGCTGCGGGACACCGCGATCCAGGCGATGAGGCCCACGATGAGCAGGATGGAGACGACCACAACTGCGGTGCCTAGGGTGCGCTGACGAGAAAGCTGTCGAGAATTCACTGCTGGGTCTCCTTCAGTTGGGTGAGTCGGCCGTCGAGCCACGACTGCAGAATTTCCACCGCAGCAGCTTGGTCGATCACCTTTCGGCCGGCCTTCTCGCTGACGCCGGATGAACGAAGCGCATGGGTGGCCGCGACAGTGGTCAGCCGCTCGTCGCCCATGCGGACGGCGACATCGCTGCGCCGCCGGATGCGGAACGCGATCTCCTTGGCGTGCTTCACGCTGGACGATCCGTTGCCTTTCAGGTCCCGCGGGAGCCCGACGACCACTTCCACGGCGGCGTAGTCGTCGATGAGCTTGAGGATGCGGTCAATGTCGGCCCCGTCGCGGTCCCTAAAGCCCGTCACCCGGTCGATGGTTTCCACCGGCATGGCCAGGCGGGCGTCGCGGTCCGAGACGGCGACCCCGATGCGCACGGTCCCGACGTCGAGCCCGATGCGGCGTCCCTTTCCGGGGTCGTCCACACCTGGTGTGTCGGGGTGTACCTTCATGCGCGTGGGCTCCTCACTCAAGCTGGATTGGGTCCTGGGCCAGGCCGTGCTCCGTGTCCGATTTGTTATCTTACGGTACCCGAAACTAGCGCTGCGCCACGTCGTCGCGCACCGCCGCGAGTCCCGCCGCGATCCCGTCGGCATTCGAGCCTGAGCCCTGGGCGAGGTCGGGCTTGCCGCCGCCCTTGCCTCCGACGTAGCCGCCGAAGAGCTTGACCAGGTCGCCCGCCTTGATCCCGGCATTGACGGCGGCCTTGGTGGCGGCGACGGCGAAAGGCACCTTACCGTTGTCGGCGGAGGCGAGCACCACCACACCGGGCGCGGCGCCGAGGCGCTCGCGCACGTCGGCGGCGACGGTGCGCAGGTCGCCGGCGCCGATGCCGTCGGCAAGCTGCAAGGCGACCAGCGTAAACGAGCCCACCTGCTGCGCCTGGGTCGCGTACTCCGCGGTCTGGCTGACCAGCTGCTGGCGGTGCAGCGTTTCCAGCTCCTTCTCCGCGGCGCGGAGGCGCTCGGTGAGCTGCGCAATCCTCTCGGGAAGCTGATCGGTCGGCGTCTTGAGCTCGGCGGCCAACCCGGACGCCAGCGCCGCCTCGCGCGAGAAGTAGCGGAAGGATTCCAGGCCCGAGTACGCCTCAATGCGCCGCGCGCCGGAGCCGACCGAGGACTCGCCGAGCACGGCGACGGGGCCGATCTGGGAAGAGTGCTCGACGTGCGTGCCGCCGCACAGCTCGATGGAGAACGGCCCGCCGATCTCCACCACGCGGACGATGTCGCCGTAGTTCTCGCCGAACAGGGCCATGGCCCCCATCGCCCTCGCCTCCTCCAGCGACGTCTCGATGGTGTTGACGGCGAAGTCCGCGTCGACGGCCTGGTTCGTGATGGTGGTGATTTCCTCCATCTGTTCCTCGGAGAGCTGCTCGGTGTAGTTGAAGTCGAAGCGCAGGTAGCCGGGCTTGTTCAACGAGCCCGCCTGCACCGCTGTCGGGCCGAGGACTTCGCGCAGCGCGGCGTGGATGAGGTGGGTCGCGGTGTGCGCCTGCCGCGCGCCGTGGCGCCACGCGCCGTCAACCTCTGCGGTGACCGACTGACCCAGGTCGAGGCCGCCGTTTTGCACGGTGGCCTTGTGCACCCAGAGCTTCTTGCCGATCTTCTGCACATCGCCCACGTTGAGGACAGTGTCGCCCACGACGATGCGGCCGCGGTCTCCCATCTGGCCGCCGGACTCCGCGTACATCGGGGTGACGTCCAAGATCACCTCGACCTCGTCGCCCTGGGACACCTCCGTGACCTTCTGGCCGTCGCGCACCAGGCCGATGACCTTGGCGTCGTGGGTCAGCTCGCTGTAGCCGACGAATTCCGTCGGCGAGGCATCCACCCACTCCCGGTAGAGGGACTCGTCCACGTTGCCCTGCTTTTTCGCCTTGTTGTCGGCCTTCGCGCGCTGGCGCTGGGCGGCCATCTCGGTGTTGAACGCGTCCATGTCCACCTCGAGGCCCGCCTCACGGGCCATCTCCAAGGTGAGGTCGATGGGGAAACCGTAGGTGTCGTGCAGCTCGAAGGCCTGGGCGCCGGGCAGGGTCGCCTTGCCGGAGGACTTCACCGAGGCGGCGGCCTCCTCGAACCGGTGGGTGCCCGACTCCAGCGTCTTCATGAACGCCCGCTCCTCGGCGCTGGCAACGCGCTGGATGCGCTCCCGATTGTCCGCGATCTCCGGGAACGACGGCGTCATGGTATCCATGATCGTATCCATGAAGGTGGGCAGCACGTTACCCGTGGCCCCGAGAAGTCGGGCCGAGCGCACGATGCGGCGGAGCAGTCGGCGCAGGATGTAACCGCGGCCCTCGTTCGACGGCGTGACGCCATCGAGGATGATCATCATGGCGGTGCGAGAGTGGTCGGCGATCACGCGGAAGCGGACGTCGTCTCCCGCGTTGCCCGCGTTGTAGGAGGCGCCGGTAAGTTTCACGGCCGCGTCGATGACCGGGCGCAGCAGGTCCGTCTCGTAGACGTTGTCCACGCCCTGGAGAATGCAGGCGACGCGCTCCACGCCCATGCCGGTGTCGATGTTCTTCTTCGGCAGCTCGCCCACAATGTCGAAGCCACCCTTTTTGTCTCCCTCGCCGCGGATGGACTCCATGAACACCAGGTTCCAGATCTCGAGGTAGCGGGTGTCGTCCGCGATCGGCCCGCCTTCCTTCCCAAACTCAGGACCACGGTCGTAGTAGATCTCAGAGCACGGGCCGCACGGTCCGGGGATGCCCATGGACCAGAAGTTGTCCTCCATGCCCATGCGCTGGATACGCTCGGCCGGAACACCGATCTTTGTCTCCCAGATCTCGGCGGCCTCGTCGTCGTCGAGGTAGACGGTCACCCACAGCCGCTCGGGGTCGAGCCCGTAGCCGCCGTCTTCCACGGCGTTGGTCAACAGGGTCCACGCGTGCGTGATCGCACCCTCCTTGAAGTACTGGCCGAAGGAGAAGTTGCCCGCCATTTGGAAGAACGTGTTGTGACGGGTGGTGATGCCGACTTCCTCGATGTCGAGCGTGCGCACGCACTTCTGGATGGACGTCGCGGTGCCGCTTTCAAACGGCGGCGTCTGCTGACCGAGGAAGTAGGGCTTAAACGGCACCATGCCCGCGTTGACGAACAGCAGTGTCGGGTCGTCCAGGATCAGCGAGGCGCTGGGCACCGGAGTGTGGCCGGCGTTGACGAAGTGCTGGGTAAAGCGCTCCCGGATCTCATGAGTCTGCACGTGCAAAGTCCTTCAGTTCAGGTTCAGGTTCGACTGGGTCTGTGAATCCCGAACCACTTTACCCGCGGCCCCGACATGGCCCCGTCGTGGCCCATCAACGGCCCTTTAACGGTTCTTTCGCGGTCCTTTCACGGCGCGTGTCCGCGCTACTCGGACCCGCGCACCATGCGGCGCAGGCGGCCCAAGTACTCGCGGATCCGCTTCTCCGCCCCGTGCTCGGAGGGCTCGAAATAGACCGCGTCGTCCAGCCCCTCGGGGATGTAGCGCTGCTGAACGACGCCGCGCGGGTCGTCGTGGGGGTAGACGTATCCCACTGCGTTGCCCATCTTCTCGGCGTTCTTGTAGTGCCCGTCGCGCAGGTGGGCGGGCACGGTGCCGATGTTGCCCGCGGCCACGTCCGCCTGGGCGCGGTTAATTGCGGCGTAGACGGCGTTGCTCTTCGGCGCCGTGGCCAGGTGCACCGTCGCCTGCGCCAGCGCGAGGCGGCCTTCGGGCATGCCGATGAACTGCACAGCGTGCGCCGCGGCGGTAGCCGTCTGCAGCGCGCTCGGGTCCGCCATCCCCACGTCCTCCGAGGCGTGGATGACCAGACGGCGTGCGATGAAGCGCGGGTCCTCCCCCGCCTCAATCATGCGCGCCAAATAGTGCAGTGCCGCGTCCACGTCGGATCCGCGGATGGATTTGATAAAGGCGGAGACGACGTCGTAGTGCTGGTCCCCGTCGCGGTCGTAGCGCACCACCGCCCGGTTGATGTTGGTGCGCACGACGTCGGCGGTGATCGTCTCGCCGTCGCCCACCGCCTCCGCAGCCGCCTCCAGGTACGTCAGCGCCCGTCGTGCGTCGCCGCCGGCCAGCAGGACCAGCTGCTGCCGAGCCCCCGGGTCGAGCTTCTTGCCGCCGCCGACGCCGCGCTCATCATCATCCATCGCCCTGTCGAGCACCCGCGCGATGTCGTCCGGCTCGAGCGGGTTGAGCTGGAGCAGCAGCGAGCGCGACAGCAAGGGGGCGACGACGCTAAACGACGGATTCTCCGTCGTGGCCGCAACAAGGAGGACGGTCCGGTTCTCCACGGCGGCTAAGAGAGCGTCCTGCTGCGTCTTGGAAAACCTGTGGACCTCGTCGATGAACAGCACCGTTTTCGTACCGCGCGCCAGGTTCCGGCGCGCGTTCGAAATCACCTCTCGGACCTCCTTGACACCCGAAGACAGCGCCGACAGGCCCACGAAGTCCTGCCCCATCGTGGAGGCGATGAGCGAAGCGATGGTGGTTTTGCCCGTTCCGGGAGGGCCGTAGAGGATTACGGAGGCGGCACCGGAGCCGTCGACAAGCCGACGCAGAGGTGTACCCTCGCCGAGAACGTGCTTCTGGCCGACGACCTCATCAAGCGTGCGCGGGCGCATGCGCGCTGCCAGCGGCGCGCCTTCGCCCACCGCGAACATGCTGGACCCCCGGTTTCCGGCAGAGCCTTCTGCCGGATCGGTGCCGAACAATCCGTCCTGCATGCGACCCGCCCTAGCTCAGCCTGCGGGCGACCGCGTGGGCGAACTCGGAGATGACCAGGTACGCCGGGTCCCGTCCGGTGCCCGCGTACCGGGCGAGCGCCTCGAAGGTCTCGTACAGGTCGCGGCGCACGAGCATCTCATCGGCCGTAAACCGGCCCTCGGTGGCGGGGCGGAGAATATCCCCGCGGATCTCGAACTCCTCCAGCGGCACGGACGCTCCCGCGTCTGCGGTGGCGATACCGGCCGCCGCGAACTCGGCCGCGATTGCTTCGTCGTTCTCCCAGACGTCCCCCAGGGTGTTGATGTTGAGCACCGACACGCTCGATAAGGCCCAGGCGATCAGGGCGGCCGTGATCCGGGCCTGCAACGTGTCCTCGTGGGCAACCTCGGGCCACAGGTCGGCCACCTCGCGCACCCACGTATCCACGAACACCTGCACCTCGTCTTCGCTGATCGGCACGGTGGACACGTAGTTGGGGAACCCCGCGATGACGAACGCGAGGTCGAAGGTGACGTCGCGGAATCCCGCCCACTCGTAGTCCAAGAAGTGGATGGAGTGGGAGTAGATGACGTTGTCGGGGGCGAGGTCGAAGGGGGTAAACGCCCGGTTGCCTCCGGTGAGCAGCCGGGAGCTCATGTTCGACGCTGTCACGCGCACCTCGTTGGGCACCGCGATGCCGGCCTGCTCCAGCATGTCCAGGCCCAGCCGGATGCGGTGCAGGAGGATGCGGTCGCGCAGGTTCTGCACCCCCTCGCTGCCGGTGTGCGCGCGCGTCATCCGCGCGAACAGGACGTTAAACGACGCCTCCTTGTCCGCCGTCCCGGCGTGCATCCTGCCCAGCGCGGCACCGAGGGTGCGGAGCACGTTGATGCGCTTTTCCGGGTCGGGGTCCGCCAGCAGCGACTCCAGCGTGTCGCCGTCCCCGGAGTCCGTGATGATCACGATGCGCTGCTCCACGTCGTAGCCCAGGAGCACGGGACCGGGCCGCACGTCCTCGCTCAGCGACGTCGTGAACTGGTAGGACACCACCTCGCGCAAGTACGCGGCGTCCTCTATCGGGTCGCCGGTCAGCGGCGAATGCTTGACCACGACGGAGCGGTGCTGCAGGAACGGGTTGGACGGCACCTTCGCGCGGTACACCCCGGCGAAGCCTGAACCGGGCAGCCGCGTGGCGTCGACAAGCCTTTGCTCGCCGCCGTAACGGCGGGTGAGTATCGCCTCCGCCGCGCTGATGACGTCGGGCTGTTCCATTGGGGTTCCTTAGCTGGGTGTCTCGGTCTTCGGCTTGAAATCCACCCCGGTTTCCTTGCGCTGCGCCGCCGGGATGGGCGCGGGGGCGTCGGTGAGCGGGTCGACTCCGCCGCCGGACTTCGGGAACGCGATGACGTCGCGGATCGAGTCGAACCCTCCCAGCAGGGACACGATGCGGTCCCAGCCGAACGCGATGCCGCCGTGCGGGGGCGCGCCGTAGGAGAACGCCTCAAGCAGGAAGCCGAACTTCTCGTTCGCCTCCTCCTCGGTGATCCCCATCACCTTGAACACGCGCTCCTGCACGTCGCGCTCGTGGATACGGATGGAGCCGCCGCCGATCTCGTTGCCGTTGCACACGATGTCGTAGGCGTAGGCCAGGGCCTCGCCCGGGTCCTGGTCGAAGGTGTCGCGGAACTCCGGCTTGGGCGCGGTGAACGCGTGGTGCACGGCTGTCCACGCGGAGTGGCCCAGCGCCACGTCGCCGGAGGCGGTGGCGTCGGCGGCGGGCTCGAACATCGGGGCGTCAACGACCCAGGTAAACGCCCAGTCCCCCTCCTTGATCAGGTCGAGCTTGCGGGCGATCTCGCCGCGGGCCGCGCCGAGCAGGGCGCGGGAGCCCTTGGTGTCGCCCGCGGCGAAGAAGATGCAGTCGCCGGGGTTGGCGCCCACGTGGGCGGCGATGCCCGCCTTCTCCTCGTCCGTGATGTTCTTGGCCACCGGGCCGCCCAGCTCACCGTCCTCCTGGACGAGGATGTAGGCCAATCCTTTGGCGCCGCGCTGCTTCGCCCACTCCTGCCAGGCGTCGAGCTGGCGGCGCGGCTGGGACGCCCCGCCCTCCATGACCACGGCGCCGACGTACTCGTTCTGGAACACGCGGAACGTGGTGTCCTTGAAGAACTCGGTGCAGTCGACCAGCTCGATGCCGAAGCGCAGGTCCGGCTTGTCCGAGCCGTACTTCTCCATTGCCTCGGCGTATGTCATGCGCGGGATCGGGGTGGTGATGTCGTAGCCGATCAGCTTCCACAGCTCGACCAAGATCTCCTCGGCGAGTGCGATGATGTCCTCCTGGTCGACGAAGCTGGCCTCGATGTCCAACTGCGTGAACTCGGGCTGGCGGTCGGCGCGGAAGTCCTCGTCGCGGTAGCAGCGGGCGATCTGGAAGTAGCGCTCCATGCCGGCGACCATGAGCAGCTGTTTGAACAGCTGGGGCGACTGAGGCAGCGCGTACCAGGACCCGGGGCGCAGACGCGCCGGCACCAGGAAGTCGCGGGCGCCCTCCGGGGTGGAGCGCGTCAGCGTCGGGGTCTCGATCTCCGTGAAGTCGTGCTTGGCCAGTACGTCGCGGGCGGCGCGGTTGGCGTCCGAGCGCAGGCGCAGGGCCTTGGCCTGGCGTTCGCGCCGCAAGTCGAGGTAGCGGTACTTCAGGCGCGTCTCCTCGCCGACCTCGTTGGAGGAGAAGTCCTCCACCTGGAACGGCAGCGCCGCGGACTTGTTCAGCACCGTCAGCTCGGTGGCGTTGACCTCGATCTCGCCGGACGCGAGGTTGGGGTTGGCGGATCCTTCCGGCCGCGGCTCGACCACGCCGGTGACCTTCACGCAGTACTCGCTGCGCAGGTCGTGCGCGGCCTCGGCCACCTCGGACTCGCGGAACACCACCTGCGCAAGACCGGAGCGGTCGCGCAGGTCGATG
The DNA here is from genome assembly GCF_900103625.1 of Corynebacterium mycetoides. Taxonomy (NCBI): domain Bacteria; kingdom Bacillati; phylum Actinomycetota; class Actinomycetes; order Mycobacteriales; family Corynebacteriaceae; genus Corynebacterium; species Corynebacterium mycetoides. The sequence continues at coordinate 671,731 of NZ_LT629700.1, forward strand.
AAGATGACGCCTCCGTGGTCGCGGCGGCGCGAGACCCAGCCGGTGAGCGTTACGGTCTGGCCGTCGAGTTCTTTGCGGAGGTCTCCGGCAAGGTGGGTGCGCAGCACTGTCGTTTCCACGTCCTTACTTATCAGGCTAAAGAGGTCAGTCGTTGTCGGCCTTTCACTCTACCCTGCCCCCCGCGCGCAAACGCGACGCGCCCTTGTGGCCATCGGGCGGCGCGCTGGCTGTGATTATGTGGATTCTTTGGCAAAATTGCTGCCATGACTTTCAAAAGTGGCTACCAGCGCACCGGCAACCGGGCGTCGACAAGCTCGGGCGGCGGCATGGGCGGCGCCCCGATGATGATCGGCGGCGGCGGGCTGGGCACCCTCCTCCTCATAGGACTGTTCCTCCTGCTGGGCGGCGGCGGGGGCGGGGGCCAGATGCCCGTGCCGCAGGGGGGTCAGAACCAGATTTCTGCGGGCGGGAGCTACAACCTGGACCACTGCGACTCGCCCAACGCGGCCAACGAGTACGCCGACTGCCGCCTCGAGGCCACGGCCGTCTCCGTCGACACCGTGTGGCAGGAGGTGCTGCCCGAGCAGGCCGGCATCGAGTATACCCAGCCGGGCATGCACATCTTCCAGAACACCGTGAACTCCGGGTGCGGCCCGGCGTCCGCTCAGACGGGGCCCTTCTACTGCCCGGCGGACACAACGGCGTACTTCGACGTCAGCTTCTTCCATCAGCTCGACCAGCTGGGAGGCTCGGACGCGCCACTTGCGCAGATGTACGTGGTGGCCCACGAATTCGGCCACCACATCCAGCAGCTCGAGGGCACGCTGGGCATGAGCAACTACAACGACCCGGGCGCGGATTCGGCGGCCGTGGCCATCGAGCTCCAGGCGGACTGCTACGCCGGCCTGTGGGCGTCGCATGCGGACAAGGGCGAGGACGCGATCCTCGAGCCGATCACCCAGGACCAGCTCACCGCCGCCATCCAGACGGCCCGCGCGGTGGGCGACGACAACATCCAGCGGCGCTCCGGCGGCGGCGTCAACCCGGATTTGTGGACGCACGGCTCCTCCCAGCAGCGCGAGGAGGCGTTCCTGCGCGGCTACCAGAACGGCACCATGGGAGCCTGCGATTACCTCAACCGCGGCGTCTACTCTTCCTAAGGCGCTGACAAATAATGACTGAGTCTCCCAACCGGGCCACGGCGTTTCTCGCCGCGTTCAACGACATTGAAAGCTTCCTCCGCGACATCTTAGGCGCCGAGAAGTCAGACCGTTTCACGTGGATGGTCGATCAGGCGACGAAACGCAAGCACATCACCCAGTCGCAGGCGAACGACCTGAAGGAGTACGCGGAGCTGCGCAACGCGATCAGCCACGGCGCCTACCGCGACTTCCGGCCGATAGCGGAGCCGCTGCCGGAAACGGTCGCCGACATCGAGCGGCTGCGCGCGGCCCTGCTGACCCCCGCCCTCGCCTTGGAGGTCGTCGGCCCCCAGAAGGTGATCACGTTTACCCCGTCCGACGACATCCACGCTCCCCTGCGCGCGCTGCGCGAGACGGACATCTCCCAGTTCCCGGTCTACGAGTCCGGGAAATGCGTCGGGTTGCTCACCACCAACGCCATCGCCCGCTGGGTGGCCGCCGACCTCGGTGAGGACGACATGCTCGACGCCAAGACGGTGCGCGAGGCCCTGCGGTACTCGGAGAAGCAGGACCAGGCGGTCTTCCTCCCCCGCTCCACCACGGCCGCGGGCGCCATCGCCGCTTTGACCACTCCGCTTGCCGACGGCGCCCTGCCGCGCCTCGCCATCATCACCGAGCACGGAGCGGCGACGCAGAAGCCCCTGGCCGTGGCCACGGCCTCGGACATTCCGGAGCTGCTCGCCGCTTCCTGACGGCCCGCGGCCGCGGGGAATAGGTGACGTGTCACCAACGTTCGGGTAGGGTAGAGGCCAACACCCCAAGGAAAGGTATTTAGCCATGCAGTTCGGCGTATTCACCATCGGTGACGTCACCACCGACCCCACCACAGGCGCCACGCCCACCGAGAAGGAACGCATCGACGCCATGACGGCCATCGCGCTGAAGGCCGATGAGCTGGGCCTCGACGTGTTCGCCACCGGGCAGCACCACAACCCGCCTTTCGTGCCCTCGGCCCCGACAACGCACCTCGCCTACATCGGTGCGCAGACGAAAAACATCCAGCTGTCCACCGCGACCACGCTGATCACCACCACCGACCCGGTTCGCCTCGCCGAGGACTACTCCTTCCTGCAGAACCTTGTCGGCGGCCGCATGGACCTGATGATGGGCCGCGGCAACACCGGTCCCGTCTACCCCTGGTTCGGCAAGGACATCCGCCAGGGCATCCCCCTGGCCGTGGAGAACTATCACCTCCTGCGCCGCCTGTGGCGCGAGCCGGTAGTTAACTGGCAGGGCCAGTTCCGTACCCCGCTGCAGGGGTTCACCGCTACCCCTGCCCCGCTCGAAGGCGTGCCCCCCTTCGTGTGGCACGGCTCCATCCGCTCCCCGCAGATCGCGGAGCAGGCGGCGTTCTACGGCGACGGCTTCTTCCACAACAACATCTTCTGGAACAAGGAGCACACCGCCAACATGGTCGACCTCTACCGCCGCCGTTTCGAGGCCCACGGCCACGGCCGCGCGGACCAGGCCATCGTCGGCCTCGGCGGTCAGGTCTACATCGCCGAGACCGAGGAGCAGGCAAAGAAGGAGTTCCGCCCGTACTTCGACAACGCCCCGGTCTACGGCCACGGCCCGTCGCTCGAGGAGTTCACCCAGCTCACGCCCCTGACCGTCGGCACCACCGAGATGGTCATCGAACGGACGATGCAGTTCGCGGACTGGGTGGGCGACTACCAGCGCCAGCTCTTCCTCATCGACCACGCCGGCCTGCCCCTCGAGGTCGTTTTGCGCCAGCTCGAGATCCTGGCCACGGAGGTCGTGCCCGAGGTCCGCCGCCGCATGGAGGCGCGCCGCCCAGAGCACGTGCCGTCCGATCCGCCGACATTTGACACCCTGCTCGCCGCCAAGCGCGAGAGCGTACGGCTCCCGCACTTCGAGGTCAACCCGGGCAACGACGGGGAGGGAGACTGATGAAGCGGCTCGTTGTTCTTTCCGCGGGCTTGTCGACGCCCTCGACGACGCGCCAGGTGGCCGACGCCATCTCCTCGGCCGTCGCCTCCGCTGTCGGCGGGCGGGGCGAAAAACTCGAGGTGACCACCTTCGAGCTGCGCGAGCTCGCAGGCGACCTCGCCCAGAACATGACAACCGGGCTGTCCACCCCGCACCTCGACGAGGTCAAGCGGCAGCTTTCCGAGGCGGACGGCCTGGTGGCCGTCACCCCTGTGTTCAAGGCGAGCTACACGGGGCTGTTCAAGATGTTTTTCGACGTCCTCGACACCGACGCGCTCAACGGCATGCCCACCATCATCGCCGCCACCGCGGGGACGGCGCGGCACTCGCTGGTGACGGAGTACGCCCTGCGCCCCCTTCTGGCTTACATGCGCGCGGTCGTCGTGCCCACCGCCTTGTTCGCCGCGACCGACGACTTCGGCGGCGCGGGGGGCGCGGACTTTAGCAAGCGGGCCGCCCGCGCGGCCTCCGAGCTGGCCGCGCTCATCGTGTCCACCCAGGCCTCCGTCGAGGGCCTCGCCGGCGCGGTGGGCCAGCCGGAGGCGGCGCCGCGCAAGCGCAAGGCGGGAGTGGACGTGGAGGACGGCTTTGTTCCGTTCTCCCAGCTCCTGCGCGGTCACTCTGGCGATTAGGCGTGTGAGGTAGCATCGCGGCATGTCGCAAAACACTGTCAGTGTCGTCGACCTGTTCAGCATCGGCATCGGGCCGTCATCAAGCCACACCGTCGGCCCGATGCGCGCGGCGATGGCGTTTGTGGAATCCCTGGGCGGGCTGCCGGCCCGCGTGGCCGTGGAGCTGCGCGGCTCGCTGGCCGCGACGGGCGTGGGGCACGGGACCGACCGCGCGGTACTCCTCGGGCTGGTGGGATACACTCCCCTGACCACCACGCCCGACATCTCCCCCGCACCCGGCGAGCGCATCCCCGAGAGGAGCACGATCGAGGGGCCGGCGGGCAGCGTGGAGTACGAGGTCGCGTTCAACCACAAGCCGGTCGCCCAGCACCCGAACTGCCTCATCTTCGACGCGTGGGACGCCGAGGGCAACCGCATCACCTCCCGCAAGGAGTACTACTCCGTCGGCGGCGGCTTCATCCTCGACCGCGAGGGCATGGAGGCGCACCGCAACAAGGCCGGGGTGTCCACCCAACAGCCCGAGGGCACCATCCCCTTTGAGTTCCACTCCGGCGAGCAGCTCATGGAGCACTGCCGCGCTAACGGGATGACCGTCGCCGAGGTGATGCGCGCCAACGAGGAGGCACTGCACGGCTGGGACACCGTGAGCACGCACCTCGACCTCGTATGGGACGTCATGCAGGAGTGTGTGTCTGACGGGCTCAAGGCCGAGGGGATCCTGCCGGGCGGGCTCGGAGTGACCCGCCGGGCGCCGCGCCTCTACCGCCTCCTGACCGCCGAGTACGAGGAGTCGACCTCGCGCGGGCTGGACGCGATGGAATGGGTCAACCTCTTCGCCCTAGCCGTCAACGAGGAAAACGCCGCCCACGGGCGCATTGTCACCGCCCCCACCAACGGGGCAGCCGGCATTATCCCCGCCGTGATGCACTACTGCCGCGACTTCACTGAGGGCTTCACGAGCGCGCGCGCCCGCGAGTTTCTGCTCACCGCGGGGGCGATCGGGGTGATCATCAAGACCAACGCGTCCATTTCCGGCGCCGAGGTCGGCTGCCAAGGCGAGGTCGGCTCCGCGTCCGCGATGGCCGCGGCGGGCATGTGCGCCATCCTCGGCGGCTCGCCCGAGCAGGTAGAAAACGCCGCCGAGATCGCCCTCGAACACAACCTCGGCCTGACCTGCGACCCCGTCGGCGGGCTCGTGCAGGTGCCCTGCATCGAGCGCAACGCCATCGGCGGCGTCAAAGCCATCAACGCCGCCCGTTTGGCCAAGCTTGGCGACGGCACCAACATCGTCACCCTCGACGACGTCGTGGAAACCATGGCCGCCACAGGGCGCGACATGATGACGAAGTACAAGGAGACCTCCATGGGCGGGCTCGCCGTCCAGCTCGGCCTGCCCGTCAACATCACCGAGTGCTAGCCGGGCGGAGCGGGCGGGACCTTAGGCGCCCTGCCCCCGCACCGCCGCGGTAACGGCCTCAATGTTCAGCGGCACCGTCACCTGCGTGTGGTCGGCGAGGTTCTTCACCGCGATTTCGCTGTCCTCCAGCTCGCGTTCTCCCAGCACCAGCGCGAACTTCGCACCCGCCCGGTCGGCACCCTTCATCGCGCCCTTGAGACCGCGGCCGCCGTACGACATGTCGGCCGCTATGCCGGAGGCCCGGAGGTCGTCGATAAGCAGGCTCATGTGCGCGGACGCCTCCTCGCCGATGGCGACGCCGAACACATCCACGCGCCGCTCGACGCCGTCCAAGCTCACGCCCTCTGCCTCGAGCGCGAGCACGGTGCGGTCGACGCCCAGGCCGAACCCGATGCCGGAGAGGTCCTGGCCGCCGATTTGGGCCATCAGGCCGTCGTAGCGCCCACCGCCGCCGATGCCCGACTGGGCGCCCAGGCCATCGTGGACGAACTCGAACGTGGTCTTGGTGTAATAGTCCAGCCCGCGCACCATGCGCGGGTTGATCACATACGGCACGCCCATCGCATCCAGCGTGGAGGTGACGGTGTCGAAGTGCGCGCGCGACTCCTCGGAGAGGTAGTCGAGCATCAGCGGCGCGTCCGCGGTCATCTCCTGGACCTCGGGGCGCTTGTCATCCAGCACGCGCAGAGGGTTGATCTCGGCGCGGCGCCGGGTCTCCTCGTCCAGCGACAGGGCAAACAGGAACTCCTGCAGCTTCTCGCGGTAGGCGGGGCGGCAGGTGTTGTCCCCCAGGCTGGTGAGCTCGAGGCGGAACCCCGTCAACCCCACCGCGCGGTAACAACGGTCGGCCAGCGCGATCACCTCGGCGTCGAGAAGCGGATCATCCACGCCAATCGCTTCGACGCCGACCTGCTGCAGCTGGCGGTAACGGCCGGCCTGGGGGCGCTCGTAGCGGAAAAAGGGGCCGTAGTAGTTCAGCTTGACCGGCAGGTAGCCGCGGTCCAGGTTGTGCTCGATGACTGCGCGCATCACGCCCGCCGTGCCCTCGGGGCGCAGAGTCACCGACCGGTCACCCCTGTCCGCGAAGGTGTACATCTCTTTGGACACCACGTCCGTGGATTCGCCGACGCCGCGCGCGAACAGGGAGGTGTCCTCGAATACCGGCAGCTCAATGTGCTGGTAGCCGGCTAGCCGTGCCTGGCGGGCGAACTCGTCGCGCACCCTGATAAACGTCGCCGACGCCGGCGGGACGTAGTCGGGAACGCCTTTCGGCGCGGACAGTGCCTGGAATTTGCTGTTCTCGCTCACGGGCAACGAGTCTAGTCAGCGGTTGTGGTTGGCCGCCCGCAGGTACTGGTTCGTGGCCCGCTCGTGCGCCATCGTGGTCGTCGGTCCGTGGCCGGGCAGCACGGGAAGGCGGTCGTCGAGATCCCACACCGGGCCGCGCAGCGATTCCTGCATTGCTGCGTCGTCGGAAAACGGCAGGTCGGTGCGGCCAATGGAGCCTTGGAAGAGCACGTCGCCCGTGAGCGCGAAATCCTCGTGCACCCACAGCGCGCTGCCCGGCGAGTGGCCCGGGGCGTGGCGGATGGTAAAGCCGATGCCCGCCACGGTGACCTTGTCGCCGTCGTGGACGTGGGTGACGTGCCTGACCGGCTCCATGTTGTCCACGTCGAAGGGGACGCACAGCCGCTCCGTGCCGGCGCGCCCGTCCAGCATGAACGCGTCATCGGGGTGGATGAACGCCTCCACCCCGAAAGCACCGGCGTCGCGGATGTGGTCGATGTGCCCGTGGGTGAGAATGACCGCGACGACGGTCACCCCGTGCTCGGCGCAGAACTGTTCCACCCGGGAGTGCGCCCCGTAGCTCGGGTCCACGACGGCCGCCTGCCCCGTGTCCTCGTTAACCACGATGTAGCAGTTCGTCTGCAGCGGGCCCGCCGCGAAGCCGGTGATCTGCACCCCGGCTACGCCCCCGCCGAGGAGGTGCCGTTCAGAGCAGCCTCGGCCGCATCGTAATCGGGCTCGTTGCTCACCTCGTCGACCAGCTGGGTGTACACGACGTTGTGGGCGGCGTCGGTGACCACGACGGCGCGGGCGAGCAGACCCCTGAGCGGGGAGCCCTCGAGCCTCACGCCGAAGTCCTCGCCGAACGCGGAGCGGAACGCCGACGCCGTGGTCACGTTCTCGATCCCCTCGGCCGCGCAGAAGCGCCGGTGAGCGAACGGCAGGTCTTCAGAGATGCAGACCACTGCCGTGTTGTTCATCCCGGACGCGAGCTTGTCGAAGGCCCGCACCGAAGCCGCGCAAACGCCAGTGTCCAGGGACGGGAAAATGTTGAGAACGAGGCGCTTTCCGGCGAAGTCGTCGGGACTCACCGCCGACAGGTCTCCCCCGATGAGCTCGAAGGCGGGGAGCTTCTCACCCTCGGCGGGCAGTTCGCCGCAGGTGGTTGTGTGGTTGCCCTTGTAGGTCACGTTTGCCATGTGTACAAACGTAGTGTTTGCGAAACGCGGCCGCCACAGGCTTGCCACCGCCGCCCCGTCACTGGGGGTTGGGGCGGAGCAAGCGCTGGCGCTGCTAGGCTGAGGAACCGCTTACTTGAGCCCAACGACAACATGCCGACAACAAGCGAGGATGCCGTGACAGAAAAGCTCACGAACGAACAGCGCGGGAAGCAGGCGCTGCGGGATCTGGAGAAGGAGCTCAACGCCCGGGACCGCAAGGACAAGTCCCGCCCGTGGGCCGTCGCCGCCGCCTCCGTCGCGGTGATCGCAGCCGTCGGCGGCGGCATCTTCTTCCTGGCCAACCAGAACGGCGACGGCGAGGACGTCACCGCCTCGGGTGAGTCCACGACGGAGGAGACCTCCACCGACACTCCCGCCGAGGCGGAGCCGCTGTCACTGTCGCGCGCCACCGCCCTGCCCGCTTCCGTCAACTGCACCTACGACGTGCAGGACGAGCAATCGGAGCACTTCGTGGGGGTGCCTCCCACCGACGACGTCTCCGCGACGGGCACGGTGAACGTCACGCTGGACACCTCCGCTGGCCCCATCGGCATGGAGCTGGACCGTTCCGTCTCCCCGTGCACCGTCAACGCGATCGAGTACCTCGCCACCGAGGGCTATTTCGACGGCACCGTCTGCCACCGCCTCACCACCGGCGAAGGGCTCAAGGTGCTGCAGTGCGGCGACCCGACGGGGACCGGGTCGGGCGGGCCCGGTTTCCAGTTTGCCAACGAGTACCCGACCGACGAGGTCGCCGAGAACGTCGACACGTCACAGATCCCCTCCGGCCTCCCCGGAGACCAGGTGGAGCAGTACAAGCAAATGCTGCTACAACAGGAGCCGCCGGTGACGTACCCGCGGGGCACCATCGCCATGGCGAACGCCGGAGCGGGCACCAACGGCTCGCAGTTCTTCCTCAACTACCGCGACTCAACGCTTCCGCCGCTCTACACCTACTTCGGAAAGATCGACGACACCGGGCTCGAGACCCTCGACGCGATTGCGCAAAGCGGTGTCGAGGGCGACCAGCCCGACGGCGCGCCGAAGGAAGAGGTCACCATCACGTCGGCGGCTGTGGGCTAGCACGCTTGCCGACGCCCGTGATCACACGCGTCCGACACGTGTCGGTATTGCGGAACCGCCTGGGAACAGTTATGGTAAGCGCTGTTCGTTCGATGCCCTCCAGATAGGATTTCACATGAAGCTCCGTAACAGCCTCCTTGCTGTCGCCACCGCTGGCGCCGTCATCGCCGCCGGTGTCACCGCTAACGCGGAAGACAACACCACGACCGAGACCCCCGCGGCCGGCGCCCCGACCACCACCGTGACGATCGCGTCGACCACCGTCATCGAGACCACGACGGTGACCGCCGAGCCGACCACCGTGACCGAGACGGTGACCGCCGAGCCGACCACGACCGCCAACGCCTCCTCCGACCCGAAGCAGATCCAGGCGTGGATCGGCGTCGCCACCGCGATCATCGGCGTGCTGAGCACCCTGTTCACCTTCGTGTCCAAGAACTTCCCGCAGGCCTTCAAGTTCTAGGGAACCGACGCGCTACTCACGCATCCGCCCGGCCGTTCGGCCGGGCGTTTTGCATGCCGGGTGCAGCCCCTAGGCCGTCACCCGGTAAATGTCGAACACGCCCTCAATGTTGCGCACCTGATTCATGATCGAACCGAGCTGCTTGGTGTCCGACACCACCACCGTGAAACGCACGGTGGCCACGTAGTCGTTGCCCAGTTGGGACGACAACGTCACAATCGGCAGCCGCTGCTCCGAGAGCACCCCCGTGATCTCGGCGAGGAGACCCTGGCGGTCGAGCGCCTCGACCTGCAGCGTCGCCTCGGAGGCGGCACCGGGCGCCGCGGCCCCCGCCCAGGACACGTTGATGAGGCGCTCCGGTTCTTCCTTCAACTTTGCCGCGTTCGTGCAATCTGTGCGGTGAACCGACACTCCCCCGCCGCGCGTGACAAACCCGAAGATCTGATCCCCCGGCACCGGTTGGCAGCATTTGGCGAGTTTGGCCAGCATGTCGGGGCTGCCGTCGACTAGGATGCCCGCCCCGGAGGCCGCCGCCTTCGAGCGGACGAGCTCGGACATTGGGGTGCGGGCAGCCAACGCATCAACCGCGTCTTCCTCGTCCCCGAAGAGCTCCGTGAGCATCCGGGTCACGTGCTGCGCGGACACGGTTCCGGCGCCGATCGCCGTATAAAGCGCATCCACGTCTGGGTAGTGCAGGCGCTGGGTGATTTGGCGCATGGATTCGGCCGTGAACAGCCGGTGCATGGGCAGACCCCCGCGCTGCACCTCCGCCGCGAGGGCGTCGCGCCCGGCTTCCAGGTGCTCCTCCCGCCGCTCCTTGGCAAACCATTGGCGGATTTTTGTGCGCGCCCGTGGCGAGACCACAAACTCCTGCCAGTCCCGCGACGGACCGGCGTTCTCGTCCTTAGAGGTGAAGATCTCCACACGGTCGCCCGAGGTCAGCTCCGATTCCAGCGCGACCAGTTTGCCGTTGACCTTCGCGCCGATGCACCGGTGCCCCACTTCCGTGTGCACGGCGTAGGCGAAGTCCACCGGGGTCGACCCCGCCGGGAGGTTCACCACGTCGCCCTTCGGGGTGAAGGCGAAGATCTGCTGGGATGTGAGGTCGTAGCGCAGGGAGTCGAGGAACTCGTTCGGGTCGGCGGCCTCTTTCTGCCAGTCCAGCAGCTGGCGCATCCACGCCATCTGGTCCACCTCGGCCTGGTCTCCCTTGTGGGAGCCCTTCGTCTCCTTGTAGCGCCAGTGCGCCGCGACGCCGAATTCGGCGTTGTAGTGCATCTCGTGCGTGCGCACCTGCACCTCGAGCGGGCGCCCGCTGTCGGTCATCACCGTGGTGTGCAGCGACTGGTACACGCCGAACCGCGGGTTCGAGATGTAGTCCTTGAACCGCCCCGGCATCACCGAGTACAGCGAGTGCACCACGCCGATCGCCGCGTAGCAGTCGTGGATGCTGTCCACCAGCACCCGGATGCCGACCAGGTCGAAGATTTCGTCGAACTCGTGGCCGCGCACCACCATCTTCTGGTAGATCGACCAGTAGTGCTTCGGCCGGCCCATTACCTCGGTGGTGATGCCGTTGGACTTGAATTCCGCCTGCAGCTGCTCCGTGATCTCGCGCAGCGCCCGGTCGCGCGAGGGCGCGCGGTCGGCGACGAGGCGGACGATCTCCTCGTACTTGCGGGGGTAGAGAATCGCGAAGGCGAGGTCTTCGAGTTCCCACTTCACGCTCGCCATCCCCAGGCGGTGCGCCAGCGGCGCGATGACGTCGAGCGTTTCCCGCGCCTTCTTGGCCTGTTTCTCCGGCGGGAGGAAACGCATCGTGCGCATGTTGTGCAGCCGGTCCGCCACCTTGATCACGAGCACGCGGGGGTCCTCGGCCATCGCGACGATCATCTTCCGGATCGTCTCCGCCTCGGCGGCCGCGCCGAGTGCGACCTTGTCCAGCTTGGTCACGCCGTCGACAAGCTTGGCTACCTCGGGCCCGAAGTCCTCGGTGAGGTCGGCGAGCGAGTAGTCCGTGTCCTCCACCGTGTCGTGCAGCAGCGCGGCAACCAGCGTCGTGGTGTCCATGCCGATCTCGGCGCAGATGGTGGCCACCGCCAGCGGGTGGGTGATGTACGGGTCGCCCGACTTGCGGGTCACGCCCTCGTGCAAGCGCTCGGCCGTGTCGTACGCGCGGTTGAGCAGGTCCGCGCTCGCCTTCGGGTGGTAGCGGCGGTGGATGGTCATGAGCGGGTCGAGCACCGGGTTGACCCGGGCGCGCCCGCCCGTCAGGGAACGGGCCAACCGGGCCGAAACGCTGCGCACGCTCGAGCCCGAGCGCTTCTGCACCTTCTCGTTCGCCATCGCGGGCCCTTTCTCGCTTATCGACGCCTTAAGTCTCTAGCGCTCGTGCTCGAGGACGACCAGAGGGGCGTCGCCGAGCCTTGCGCGCCCTCCGAGGCCTTCGACCTCGAGGACAACTGCGTATCCAACGACGCTACCACCGGCGCGTTCGATCAACTCACTCGCGGCCACGAGAGTGCCGCCGGTGGCCAGGACGTCGTCGATAAGCACGACTTTCCGGCCCGCGAAGTCGATGCCCTCGGCGGGAACTTCCAGCGCCGCTGAGCTTTATTCGGTCTGGTACTCCTCCGTGATCACGGGCGGCGGCAGCTTGCCCTTCTTGCGGATGGCCAGGATGCCCAGACCGAGCTCGTAGGCCACGGCGGAGCCGATGAGGAAGCCGCGCGCGTCCAGCCCGCCGATCAGGTCCGCTCCGAACGCCCGGCTCGTCTCGGCCAGCTCGCGGATCACCACGGTCAGCGCCTCGCCGTCGGCCAGCACGGGTGTCAGGTCCTCGAACAGCACGCCGGGTTCCGGGAAGTCCTGAACCTTGCGGATCTTGGCGTGTAGAGCGTCGCGGGCGGTTGCGTATCGGCCGGTCGCGGGGGGTTGGATGGGCACTGCGTGTCCTCGCTTCACTTCGTTATCTAGAGGTCGTTAGGGGATGCGTTACTGGGTGGTGGCGTCAGTGGACGGCGGGCGCAGCTGCCACCGGTCCATGTTCCAACCGATGCCAGTTGGGCCTGTGTACACAATAACGTTTGTCAGGTTCCGGTCTATTGCGAATGACCTCGGCTGCGCCGCCAGCGGCAGGCTGGGCAGCGTCTCCCACAGCTTGGTCTCCGCCTCCCGCATCGCGTCAACGTCCGGGGTGCGCGCGCCGAGGCCGCCGTATTCGGTCTGCGGATTCACCGGGCGCAGCACCGCGTCCACGGTCCCCTCCACGCCGGTCTCCGCGCCCCACTCGTCGATCTCGACGCGCCCGATGTCCCGCAGGGTCTTGGTCTCTCCGGTTGTGGCGGTCACGTCCGTCACTGTCACGCCGGCAGCCTCGCACGAGTCGCGGATGGCCTCCACCATCGCCGCCATGCGTGTCGACGCCTGCGCGTACCCGATCCGCAGCTCAAGGCCCGCCAGCGAGCGCGCGCCTTCCACGTCGACGTCCATGTGGGGCGCGGCGATGTCATCGAAACGCTTCGCCAGCGGGTCGTTGTGTGCGACGACGTGCACGGTTGTCGCAGGCACCTCGACGCCCGCCTCCGCACTCGACGCTGCGGCCACGGCCCGCGGATCCACGCACTTCGCCAGCGCCCGCCTGCGCTCGTGGTACGACCACGGCCCAAAATCTTCGAAGGTGAGCGAATCCGTCAGCGCCCCCTCCGTCGAGGTCACGTCCAGCGCGTTGCCCTCCGCGTTGCGGTCGAGCCACTGCGGGTCTGCCTCGCTGACGTCCGCAATGCGGAGATTACCGGTGGCGTTCAGCTCCGCGGAGTCTGCCGTGCCCGGCCACACGACGATCTCGTCGGTCAGGGGCACGTCGCCGTAGTAGTGCTCGTTGGCCACCAACGTCACCTGGCCGGCCTCCCCCACGCTGTCGAGCACATACGGCCCGAAGGAGACGTGCATCGCCGGGTCGAAGGTGTCCAGGTTGAAACCGTCGTGCCACTCCCTGGCGATGCGGCGCAGCGACTCGGGGTTGCCAGAATTCAGTTCCGCGTTGAGCCCCGCCTCGTCCATGTTCACCCTCGACGCCACCGCATGGGCGGGCATGACGGTGCCGGGGCCGAACAGCTCCCGCCACCTCGCGCCCCGGCCCTCGGCGAAGACGACGTCGAAGTTCTTGGCGCCGGGCTGGCAGTTGAGGCGCTCGGCATCGTCGAAAAGCGGCATGTGCGAGCCGAAGATCTCCGGGTTCTTCCCCGCGGTGAAGGTGAGCAAATAGTCGGTGCAGGTCACGGGCGCGCCGTCGGAAAACACCGCCTCGGGCGCGAGCTGGTACTGCACAATGCGCTGGGCGCCGGGCAACGCCTGGGTGCGCACGAGATCCGTGTTTGGGATCATCTGACCGCTGGGGCCAGCGACAAACACGCCGGGGTACACGCGCCCCGAGACCATCTGCGCGAACTCGGACACACCGACGTCGGACCCGGCGTTGATGGTGCTCACGCTGCCCGGGATCTGGTAGGCGAACTGGCTCGCCTCCTGCTCGGCCGACGTGTCGCTGCCCGGCGTCGCGCACGCGACCGCCCCTGCTGTCGCGGCGGTGACCGCGACCGTAAGCGCGAAAAGCTTGCGCATCAGCGGGTGGGAACTGCGCACGGCACGCCGTCCCATCAACGTGACGTGGGGCGCCACGACGCTGTGGTGGGCCCGGTCTGCCCGGTCTGCCCAGTCGGTGCGGCCTGGTTGGGGGCAGCGGGAGCGGATGCGGGCGCGGCGACCGTGCGCTTGGAGCCGGTGATCTCCTCACCGGCATCCCCGTCCGCGCCGCGGCCCTCCCGGAACTCCTGCACCTCGCGGTTGTGCTCCTGGTACTTCTTTTGCCGGTTGATCAGGGACACCAGAATCGGGGTTGCCAGGAAGAGGGAGGAGAAGATGCCCTCAATAACGCCTATGAGCTGGATCAGGGCCAGGTCCCGCAGGGTGCCCACGCCCATCATCCACACGGCCACCACCATCAGCGCCACGATGGGCAGCGCGGAGATGACGGATGTGGAGATGGAGCGCATGACGGTCTGGTTGACCGCCAGGTTGGCCTCCTCCGCGTACGTGGTGCGGCGCGAGTCGAGCACCCCGGCCGTGTTCTCGCGCACCTTGTCGAAGACGATCACCGTGTCGTAGATGGAGAAGGTCAAAACCGTGAGCAGGCCGATGACCATCGCGGGTGTGATCTCCAGGCCGAAGAGGGCGTAGATGCCCATGATCAGGACGCCGTCGATAAGCAGGGCCGCCATCGCGGCCACGGCCATCTCCCGCTCGAGGCGCAGGGCCACGTAGGCTGCGGCGGCGAGCAGGAAAACACCCATCGCGAGGATCATGCGCTGGGTGATGGTCGAGCCCCAGGACTCGGAAACCGTCGAGTCGCCGATGGCGTCGGGGCTGACGTTTCCCTCGGAGTCGAGCGGCTGGTGCTCCTCGAAGATGGCTTGGCGGGCCTGGTCAATCTGGTCCTGCGTGAGGTGCTCCGAGTTGATTTCCAGCGTGCGCGCGTCGCCGGCGCCGATGATCTGCGTCAGCTCCGGGGTGACTCCGGTCGCCTCGATGAACGTCTCTTCCACGTCCTCGGCCACTAGGTCGCCGGCGGGCATGGACATCTTCGTCCCGCCCTCGAAGTCGATGCCCAGGTTGAACCCGCGCAGGAGCATGGCGGCCAGCGCGATGACCACCAGCGCGAAGGTGATGCCGTACCACAGCTTCGAGCGGCCGATGAAGTCGATCGCGCCCTCTCCCGTGTACAGCTTGTCGTAGCGGCTGCGCGTGACGCTGGCGGACGCCGCTTCAGGGACGGAATCGCCCGTGCCGGGTGTGAATTTGGTGCTTGCCATGACTTAGTTCTCCTCTGCTCGAGCCGGCTGTGCCGAGGCGGTGGCGCCCGCGGTGCCAGCGGCGCGCTCGCGCTGCACGAGGCGGTAGATAGCGCCCATGCCGTTGACGGCCGGGCGGGACCAGAAACGCGACCGGGACGCGAGAATCATCAGCGGGGCGGTCACCAGGAACGTGACTAGGAGGTCGACCACCGTGGTCAGGCCCATAGTAAACGCGAATCCCTTCACATCACCCACGGCGAGGAAGTAAATCACCACAGCGCCGATGAGGGTGACGATGTTGCCGGTGACGATGGTCTCCTTCGCCCGGTCCCAGCCCTGCGCGGTGGCCGAGCGGAAGGTCCGCCCCTTGCGCAGCTCGTCCTTCACGCGCTCGTAGATGACCACGAACGAGTCCGCCGTGGTGCCGATGCCGATGATCAGGCCCGCGATGCCGGACAGATCCAGGGAGTACCCGATCCAGCGCCCGAGCAGGACGAGCACGCCGTAGACCACCAGCCCCGCGACCGCCAGGGTGGCCAGCGAAATGAGACCGAACAGGCGGTAGTAGGCGAAGACGAATATGGCCACCAGGATCAGGCCGACAACGCCCGCGATCAGGCCCGCCTTCAGGGAAGCCGCGCCGAGGGAGGGCGGCACCGTCATCGCCGTTCCCCCGGGCTCGCCGTCCTCCCCCGCAAAGGAGAGGGGCAGGGCGCCGTAGCGCAGGTTGTTCGCCAGCGCGGTGGCCTCCTCCTGCGTGAACTGGCCGGTGATGGATGTTGCGGAGCCGACCGGGGTGGCGCCCTGGATGACGGGCGCCGAGATGACCTGGGAGTCCAGCGTGATGGCGACCTGCTGGCCGATCATGTTCGAGGTGAGCTGCGCCCACGCCTGGGAGCCGTTCGGCTCGCCGTCCTGGCTAAACGCGAAGCTGATCTCCATCTGGCTGGTCTGCGGGTTGTATCCGCCTGTGATCGCCCGGCTGGTGTCGATTTCGTTGCCCGTGAGCCGCGGGCCCTCCGGGTTCTGCGGGTCGAGCAGCGGTGCCTCGCCGAGCAGTAGCGGCTGGAGGGATGTCGCGTCGCACGCCACAAGCGGCTGGGACGAGTCGTCCGTGCCCGCCAGGGGGTCCGTCTGCTGGGTTTGGCAGACCGTGCTCATCAGCGCCAGGGACGCGAACTGCTGGGTCGGGTCCGAGGACTGCCGGGTCTCCCGCAGCATCTCGGTGGTCTCCTGCCGGCGGTCCGCGGCCTCGACCGGGCCCTTCGGCTCCTCCAGCGGCTCGGCGGTGACCTCCAGCCCCGCGGCGCCCTCGCCCAGCTGGGCCACAATACCGTCGATGGTGCTCTGCGCCTGATCCTTGGGCAGGATGCCGTGGGCCACCCACGCGTTGGCGGTGTCCACCAGCGTCTCCCCCAGCGCCGCCGGGTCGGGCGCGGGGCTTTGCGCGACCGGGCGGAACGCGAGCTGCGAGGTCTGACCGAGGTTGCGCACAGCCGAGGTGTCGTCGCCGGCGGCGGTGATCACCAGCGTGTTGCCGTCGACGACGACGCTCGCCCCGCTCACGCCCATGCCGTTGACGCGGTTCTCAATAATGTTGCGCGCGTCTTGGAGCTGCTCCGGTGTGGGGTCCTGGCCCTGCGGCACCAGGGTCACCCGGGTGCCGCCTTGCAGGTCGATTCCCAGCTTGGGGGTCGCGGACTTACTGCCCGTGAAGAAGACGAGGGCGTACACCGCGACGATGATAAGCAAAAACAGAGCGAGGGCCGTCGCGGGCCACGTCCGTTTTGCCCGCAAGTCTGCGGCGCGCCGTGTGGGTGAGGACACTGCGGAAACTCCTCTGTCGTCATATGGTGGTGAACTTCGCTCCCCCGGGGCCGGTTCACGGCGGCTGGGAACGCACATCGCAACATGCTACGTCATCCCCCGGACACAACAGGGCCCGGCCCCGCATGTCGCGGCGCCGGGCCTGTGGCGAAGCGGAAGGCCTCTAGTCGGTCCGGGCGCCGTCGGTGTTCGCGGCGGCCGGCGTGGCGCGGCGCAGGACGCCGGTGCGCTCGGTGGTCACGACAATTCCCGGGGCGATCTCGAGGCGCAGCGTGTCGGCGTCGGCCCCGACGACGGTGCCGTGCACTCCGGCGACGGTGACGACCGCGTCACCGGGCTGAAGGGACGCGTGGAGCTGCTCCATGTCGGCCTGGCGCCGGCGCTGGCTGCGCATCATCAACAATGTGGGCAGCATGAACACCGCGAGAATAATCAGCAAGAAGATGAGTTCCATGGTCACCCATTGTGTCACAGCAGGTTGAGCTGCCCCGGCGCCTCCGGGGGCGGGGTGATGCCCAGGTGGTTCCAGGCCGCCGCGGTGGCCACGCGCCCCCGGCCCGTGCGCGCCATCAGGCCCGCGCGGACGAGGTAGGGCTCGCACACCTCCTCCACCGTCGCCGGTTCCTCCCCCACGGCGATGGCGAGCGTGTTCACGCCGACGGGTCCTCCCCCGTGGCCGCGGATGAGCGAATCCAGCACGGCGCGGTCGAGCCGGTCGAGCCCGAGCTCGTCGACGTCGAAGACTTCCAGCGCGGCGCGCGCCGCGGGGACGTCGACACGCCCGTCGCCGTGCACGTCCGCCCAGTCGCGCACGCGGCGGAGCAGGCGGTTGGCGATGCGCGGTGTCCCGCGCGAGCGGGAGGCGATCTCCACGGCGGCGTCGTGGGTGATGTCCACGTCCAGGATCGTCGCCGCGCGGGTGATCACGCTGGTCAGGTCGTCGACGTCGTAGAACTCCATCTGGGCGGTGAACCCGAAGCGGTCACGCAGCGGGCCCGTGAGCATGCCGGCGCGGGTGGTGGCCCCCACGAGAGTGAACGGCGGGATCTCCAGCGGAATCGACGTCGCGCCCGGGCCCTTGCCCACGATGACGTCGATGCGGAAGTCTTCCATCGCCATGTAGAGCATTTCCTCGGCGGGCCGTGCGATGCGGTGGATCTCGTCTATGAAGAGCACGTCGCCCTCCATGAGGTTGGACAGCATGGCCGCCAAGTCGCCCGCGCGCTCCAGCGCCGGGCCCGAGGTCATGCGTAGCGACGTCCCGAGTTCCTGCGCGATGATCATCGCCATCGTCGTCTTGCCCAGCCCCGGCGGGCCAGATAGCAGGATGTGGTCGGGGGTGACCGCGCGGCGTTTGGCACCGGCGAGCACGAGGTTGAGTTGCTCGCGCACCTTGGGTTGGCCGATGAACTCCCCGAGCGACTTCGGGCGCAGGGATTTCTCCACGTCGCGGTCCTCGATGAGTTCCGCGGCGTTCACGACGGAACCTGCCGGACGGCCCACGCCCTCCGGCAGGGCGAACTCGGTCTTTTCTACGTCAGGCATGCCCCAAACCCTACTTCGAGCCGAGCTGGGTCAGGGCGGCGCGCAGCAGCTCCGACGACGTCGCCTGCGGGTTGCCGTCCGCGAGCGTGTCCACGACCGGGCGCGCCGCCTTGTCCGTAAACCCCAGGCCGACGAGCGCCTCGATCACCTGCTCCGTCACGAGCGACGCCCCCCGCGCGGGCGCCGCGGCCTGCCCCGGCCCCGGCTGCGCGGGTTCGTACAGGCCGTCGATCTTGTCCTTGAGCTCCAGGGCCATGCGCTCTGCCATCTTCTTGCCCACGCCGGGGATGGTCTGGATTCGTTTGATCGCCGCCGCGTCCCCGGCGGTGATGAGCGCGGCCAGTTCCGCGGGCTCGAAGACGGACAGGCACGCGACGGCGAGCTTCGGGCCCAGCCCGGTGACGGTCTGCAGCTTGAGGAACATGGTGCGCGCGGCGTCGTCGGCGAACCCGTAGAGGGTCACGCCGTCGTCCTTGACCACCATCGAGGTGAGCACTCGGGTGGTCTCGCCCCGGGTGAGGCGGGCGAGCGTGGGCGGGCCGGCCACGAACCGGTAGCCCACCCCGGAGCACTCGATCACCGCGTGGTCCAAGCCGATGGTGAGAACTTCCCCGTGCAGAGAGTCAATCAAGGCGAAACCGTCCGTTCTGAGCGTCGAATCCTGATGTCGAATTATGAGGAGGTGGCCGCCAGCCCGCGCGCAATGAGCGGGGCGCGCCAGCAGTGGCACACCGCGATGGCCAGCGCATCCGCCGCGTCGGCGGGCTTGGGAGGCTCGCCTAAGCCCAGGATGCGCGTCACCATGGTGGTCATCTGCTTCTTGTCGGCCCGGCCGTTGCCGGAGATGGCTTTTTTCACCTCGGACGGCGTGTACTGGTGCACCGGTATGCCGCGCTCGGCGGCCGCGAGGATGAGCACCCCCACCGCGTGTGCGGTGTGCATGACGGTGGAGACGTTCCCGCGCTCGAAGATGCGCTCCATGGCGATGACGTCCGGCTGGTAGTCGTCCAGCCACTCGCGCACCGCCGCCGACAGCCGCACCAGTCGCTCCGGCAGCTCGGACGCCGCCGGGGTGCGCACAACACCCACCGCCACGGGAATGACCTGCCGGCCCCGCCCCGCCTGGACCACGGACAAGCCGCACCGGGTCAGGCCCGGGTCGATGCCCATCACCCGCAGCCCCTCGAGGTTCACGGTCCTAGTCCTCCAGCTGCGCCGCGACCTCGTCGCTCAGCGTCATGTTCGTGTACACGTTCTGCACGTCGTCGGAGTCCTCGAGCGCGTCGATGAGCCTGACCATCTTGCGCGCGCCGTCGACATCCAGGTCAACCTCCACCGACGCGCGGAAATCCTGCTCGGCGTCCTCGACCTCGATGCCCTCGCTCTCCAGTGCGGAGCGTACGGCGCGCAGGTCCGTCGGCGCGCAGATGATCTCGAACACCTCTCCCAGGTCGCGCACCTCCTCCGCACCCGCCTCCAGCACGGCCATGAGCAGGTCGTCCTCGGAGAGCTCGCCCTTGGGCACGGTCACCACTCCGGTGCGCGTGAACATGTAACCCACCGAGCCGGTTTCGCCGAGGTTGCCCCCGTTCTTAGTCATGGCGGTGCGCACCTCGGTGGCGGCGCGGTTGCGGTTGTCTGTGAGGCACTCGATCATCACCGCGACGCCGTTCGGGCCGTAGCCCTCGTAGACCACGGCCTCCCAGTTGGAACCGCCGGCCTCCTCGCCGGAGCCGCGCTTGCGGGCGCGCTCGATGTTGTCCTTCGGGACGGAGGCCTTGGTGGCCTTGCGAATCATGTCGTCGAGGGTTGGGTTGGCGGAGGGGTCGCCGCCGCCGGTACGGGCGGCCACCTCGATGTCCTTGATCATTTTCGCCCACTGCTTCGAACGCTTCGCGTCGTTGGCGGCCTTCTTGTGTTTCGTGGTTGCCCACTTTGAGTGGCCTGACATGTCCAGCTCCCCTTTCGGCTGCGCGCGTGAACGTCCGGTCAACCCAGTGGTCACGGCACGGCGAGATTGTCCTTATCTAACTTCGCACAAGTATACGCACACCCCCGACACGCCCCGGGAGCGCTGTGGCCGCTTAGGCGCCGGAGGAATCACGCGCGGGCGCGGTCGTCTCCCGCAGGGTGCGGGTGAGTCCTTCCTGGACCGTCACGGCGACCAGGTTGCCCTGTCGGTCGTAGATTTTGCCCTGGGTGAGCGAGCGGCCGTGGTGCGCCGACGGGGAGCTCTGGTCGTAGAGCAGCCAGTCGTCGGCGCGGAACGGGCGCAGGAACCACATCGCGTGGTCGAGGGAGGCCATCTGCACCTTGTCCTCGGGGTGCGGCACCATCGAGGAAAACAGCAGCGTCATGTCCGACATGTATGCGAGGGTGCAGATGTGGAAGGTCTCGTCGTCCGGCAGGCGCTCCTTGGAGCGGAACCACACCACCTGCTGGCCCGCGGCGCGGTTGTCCCGCTCGTAGCTCGTGGCCGGCGCCACCCGGATGTCCCAGTCGGACCACTCCGTGATCAGGCCTGTGAGGCCCTGCGGCAGCTGGTCAGGGCTCAGCTCGAGGTCCTCCGGGTCGGGCGCGGGGCGCATGGCGTCGAAGTGCTCGGGGCCCTTGTCGTCGGTGACGTGGAAGCTCGCCTGCATGGAGAAGATGGCCTCTCCGTTTTGGATCGCCTCCACCGTGCGGGTGGAAAAGCTGCGGCCATCGCGGATCCGCGACACCATGTAGACGGTTTCCTCGTTGGCCTTGCCGGCGCGCAGGAAGTAGCCGTGGAGGGAGTGGACGCGCTTTCCCTCCTCGACGGTGCGTGTCGCCGCGACGAGCGCCTGGCCGGCGACGTGCCCGCCGAAGGTGCGCACGAACACGGTGGAGTCCATCGCGCGGCCGCAAAAGATGTCCTTGTCAATACGTTCGAGATCGAGAATCGCTTGGATGCTGGGTGCGCTCATGCCCATGTACTCTACAACCGCGCTAGACACTGGCGGCGCTGAGCGAAGCGTACTCGGGCAGCTCCGCCGTGCCCCCGAGCCGCAGCAGCCGCACGGGCGCCGTAAGCCGCACCGCCCGCGTGTCGCTGACCGCCTCGTTGTAGAAGCGCAGCGCGAGCATCACCCGGGTGTCAGCGTCCTCGAGGTCGCCTTCCCGCTCACCGCCGAGCAAGCGCTTATCGACGTCCGCCCGCAGCGCGTCCTCCGCCTCCAACCGGTCGCTCAGGTTTCGCGGCGTGAGCTCGATGAGCTCGGCCGCTCGGGCCCGCGCGGCCAGCTCCGGGACCGCGACCGCGATGACCGCGCAGCGGCGGTCGAGCGCGGCCTGGAGGGCGTCACGTGAGCGGTCGAGCCGGATGTGGAGTCTGTCCAGGCGCCTCGCCGTGAGGTACGCCCATAACGCGAAAGCCGTCACCGCAACGATGACGAGGATGACGAGAGGTACCCACAGGGGCGTTCCCACTATCCCAGCCTCACTTTCTCCGAGCCCACCTGGCCGATCACGGTTTCGTAGACCGCCATGATGCGGCCCGCCACCTGCGCCCAGTCGTAGTCCTGGGCGCGCCGCGACCCGGCGGCGGCGAGTGCGTGGCGCGCCCGGGGGTCGTCGATAAGCAGGCGCAAGTGCGCGGCGAGAGCGCCCGCGTCGCCGGCGGTGAACAGCACCCCGGCGGGCGAGGTGCCGGCGGCGTCGCAGACGGCGGCGAAGGCCTCGATGTCGCTGGCCACCACCGCGCACCCGGCGGCCATGGCCTCGACGAGCACGATGCCGAAGGACTCCCCGCCGGTGTTGGGGGCCACGTAGATGTCGGCGCGGCCAAGGATCGCTGCCTTCTCGGCCTCGCTGACGCGGCCGACGAAGTCGACGCCGTGCGCCGGCGGGTGGTCACCGCCGCCGATGACGGTGAAGCGTGCCTCCCGGCCGAGGCGCGCGGCGGCGTCGAGGAACACGCCCAACCCCTTGCGCGGCTCGTCGAGACGCCCCAAAAAGACGATCTCCACCGGCGCACCCTCCGGCCTGTCTGTGCGCGCGCTGCAGTACAGCGACGTGTCCACGCCGTTGGGGATGAGAACCGGGTCGGTGCCCACCTGCTCCACCTGCCACCGCCTGGCCAATTCGCTCACCGCGATGCCGCCGCGGATCTTCTCCAAGCTCGAGCGCAGCACGGGCAGTACGGCCTTGAGCGCGAGCGAGGACGTCGCCGACGCGTGGTAGGTGGCCACAATGGGCCCCTGCGCGGCGCGCAGCGCGGCCAGCGAGTAGCTCGGCGAGTTCGGCTCGTGGATGTGCAACACGTCGAAGTCGCCGTGCGCGATGAACTGCCGGGTTACCTTCCGCACCTTCGGGCCCACGGCGAGCCTGGCGACGGAGCCGTTGTAGCGAATCGGCACGGACCCGCCCCCGCGGGTGACAAAATCCGGCACGTCGGCCGCCCCCGTCGCCGGGCCGAGGACACGAACGTCGTGCCCCTGCGCGCGGAACACACGCGCCAGGTCAAGGACGTGGGCTTGAACTCCCCCCGGCGCATCGAAGGAGTACGGGCACACCATACCAATGCGCACGGGCACTCACCGCAGCTCCCGGCGGCGGGAGCGCTTCGGCTTATCCACCGGCCACATCGGCTGCAGCATGTGCCAGTCTGCGGGATGCTCGGCGATGTTGGCGGCGAAGCGGTCGGCCAATCGCTGCGTGGTCTCCGCCACGTCCGTCACCTCGATGGGGGATTCGGCCTTCAGCCCCCACGCCGGGTCCCGGTCCGTGCCCTCGAACCAGGAATGCACGGGCAAAAGCGCGGCGCCGGTATCAATCGCAAGTTTTGCGGGGCCCGCCGGCATCGTGGTCTCCTCCCCGAAAAACATCACCGGCACCCCGGACGAGGTCAGGTCGCGCTCACCCATCAGGCAGACGATCCCGCCCGATTCCAGCACCTCGCGCAGCCGCTCGTACGGCGCCTCCCGCCCGCCGGTCAGGGGCAGGACCTCGAAACCCAGGGATTCCCGGTAGCGCACGAACGCGTCGAACAGGGACTCGGGCTTGAGGCGCTCCGCGACGGTGGCGAAGGTGCCGTAGTTCTGCACCAGCCACATGCCCGCCATGTCCCAGTTGCCCGAGTGCGGCAACGCCAGGATTACGCCCTTGCCCTGCCCGTACGCGCGCTCGAGGTGCTCCAAGCCCTCGATGCCCTCCCGGATCCGTTCGACAACCTCCGGGTCCCCGGCGAGTGTCGGCAGCCGGAACGCCTCCTTCCAGTACCGTGCGTACGAGCGTACCGATGCCCGGACGAGGTCCTGGTCGACGTTTTCCACGCCCACCACGCGCGCGAGGTTGCGCCGCAGCATCTCCATGCCCTTGCCTTTGTCCGACGCCCAGTCCGCGCCCAGGCTAAAGAGGGTATCGGCCACGCGCCCCGGCAGGCGGCCGATAATTTTCCAGGCGGCGATGTACGCCGCAGCGGTCATCTGCTCCCTGAAGAATTCGTTGCGCGTCACCGCGGCGCTCCTTCCGGGGGCGCCATGCGGTCGTGGGCGTGGGGATCACGGGCGGCAAGCACCAGGCGCTGGACCACGGTGATGCCGGATCCCACCAGGAGAACCCACATCGCCCCAGCCAGCGCGCCGGACACGCCAGCACCCTCCAGCACCAAACCCACGCAGGCGGCGATGAGCCGCTCGGGGCGCTCGATAAGCCCGCCGACGATACGCAGCCCCCCGGCTTCGCCGCGGGCCTTGATGTAGCTGGTCACCTGCGCGAGCACCAGCACCGCCAGCGTCACCGCGACGGTCACCGACGGGGCGCCGTCGACGTAGATGAACCACAGCGCGATGGCGCCGAAGAGCGCTCCGTCGGTGATCCGGTCGCAGCTCGCGTCCAGCGTCGCCCCGAACGCCGTTCCCCCGCCGCCCAGCCGCGCCATCGTGCCGTCGACCATGTCGAACGCCGCGAAAAACGCCGATAGCAGCGCCGCCCACACCAGGTGGTCGAGCGGGATGAGCACCACGGACACGAGGACCGTCGCCACGGTGCCCACCAACGTCGTCACATTGGGGGTCAACCCCGCGCGCAGGAGACCCCGCGCGACGGGCTCCACTACTACCGCCGCCGGTTCGCGGCCGTGCACACTAAGCATCGGTGCCTCCTCCGTTTTCCGGGGTGCCGGGCCAGGCGTCGGCAAGCAATTTCCGCGTGTCCTTGAGCAGCTGCGGCAGGACCTTGGCACCCCCGATGACCGTCATGAAGTTGGCGTCGCCCGCCCAGCGCGGCACAACGTGCAGGTGCAGGTGGTCACCGACGGACCCGCCCGAGGCCTTGCCCAGGTTGAGCCCGACGTTGATCGCCTCCGGGTGCGAGACGGCTTTGAGGGTGCGGACCGCCTTCTGCGCGAACTCCATGAGCTCGCGCGACTCCTGATCCGTGAGGTTCTCCAGTTCCGCGACCTTGCGGTACGGCACGACCATGAGGTGGCCGGAGTTGTAGGGGTAGAGGTTGAGCAGGGCGTACACCGTCTCACCGCGGGCGACGATCAACCCGTCCTCGTCACTGCCCTGCGGCGCGGCCACGAACGGGTCCTGGAAGCGGTCGCCGTCCACGGCCTCGGTGATGTACGACGACCGGTAGGGCGCCCACAGCCTCTCCAGACGGTCCGGGGTGCCTACGCCGGAGTCCACGTGCGGCTCGCCGTTATCCCCTGCGCGCTGCAACGGATTCCTCGCTCGGCTGCTCGTTGATGTGCTCGTCCACCCATGCGCTGATGATGTCCAC
Organism: Corynebacterium mycetoides; assembly: GCF_900103625.1. NCBI lineage: Bacteria > Bacillati > Actinomycetota > Actinomycetes > Mycobacteriales > Corynebacteriaceae > Corynebacterium > Corynebacterium mycetoides. The sequence continues at coordinate 696,956 of NZ_LT629700.1, forward strand.
CGCCTCAGCCACGGGCACCCCGTTGATCTGGCTGCCGTCGAGGAAGCGGAAGCTCACCGCGTCCGCCTCCACGTCGCGCGCGCCGGCGAGCAGCATGAACGGAACCTTGGACGTGGTGTGGTTGCGGATCTTCTTCTGCATCCGGTCATCCGAGTGGTCCACCTCCGCGCGGATCCCGCGGGCACGCAGCCGCTGGGTCACCGCGTCGAGGTGGGGGGCGAAGTCGTCCGCGACGGGGATGCCCACCACCTGGTGCGGGGCGAGCCACGCCGGGAACGCACCCGCGTAGTGCTCGAGGAGAACGCCGAAGAAGCGCTCGATGGAGCCGAAGAGGGCGCGGTGAATCATCACCGGACGCTTCTTTGTGCCGTCGGAGGCGGTGTAGGTCAGGTCGAAGCGCTCGGGCAGGTTGAAGTCGAGCTGCACGGTGGACATCTGCCACGTGCGGCCGATGGCGTCGCGCGCCTGCACCGAAATCTTCGGCCCGTAGAACGCCGCTCCCGCCGGATCCGGCACGAGCTCGAGGCCGGACTTCTCCGCCACCGACTGCAGGATGGAGGTTGAGCGCTCCCAGATCTCGTCGTTGCCGATGTACTTGTCCGGGTCCTTGGTGGACAGCTCCAGGTAGAAGTCGTCCAGGCCGTAGTCCTGCAGGAGGGAAATGATGAACTCGAGCACACTGGTCAGCTCGGTCTCGAGCTGGTCCTCGGTGCAGTAGATGTGGGCGTCGTCCTGGGTGAATCCGCGGGCGCGGGTCAGGCCGTGGATCACACCCGACTTTTCGTAGCGGTAGACGGTGCCGAACTCGAACAGCCGCAGTGGCAGCTCGCGGTAGGAGCGCCCGCGAGAATCGAAGATGAGGTTGTGCATCGGGCAGTTCATCGGCTTGACGTAGTAGTCCTGCGGCTGCTTAACCACGTTGCCGTCCTCGTCGGTTTCCCCGTCGAGCTTCATCGGGGGGAACATGCCGTCCGCGTACCAGTCCAGGTGGCCCGACTTGGAAAACAGCGTCCCCTTGGTCACGTGCGGGGTGTTGACGAAGGAGTAGCCGGCCTCGAGGTGGCGGCGGCGCGAGTGGTCCTCCATGGCGAGGCGGACGATGCCGCCGTCCGGGTGGAACACCGGCAGGCCCGAGCCGAGCTCGTCGGGGAAGGAGAACAGGTCCATCTCGTTGCCCAGGCGGCGGTGGTCGCGCTTCTCGGCCTCGCGGAGCATGTGGAGGTGCTCGTCGAGACGCTCCTTGGATTCCCAGGCGGTGCCGTAGATGCGCTGCAGGCCGGCGTTGTTCTGGTCCCCGCGCCAGTAGGCCGCCGACGAGCGCGTGAGCGCGAACGCCGGGATGTACTTGGTCGTGGGCACGTGGGGGCCGCGGCACAGGTCGTGCCATTCGACGTCCCCGGTGCGCGGGTTGACGTTGTCGTAGTGCGTCAGCTCCCCCGCCCCAACTTCGGTAGCCTCGTCCGAGTTCGGGTCGACATTTCCCTTGTCGTTGATCAGCTCGAGCTTGTAGGGCTCGTCTTTGAGGTCCTCGGCCGCCTCCTCGGCGGAAGCGTAGACGCCGCGGACGAACTTCTGGCCCTGCTTGATGATCTTCTTCATCCGCTTTTCCAGCGTGACCAGATCCTCCGGGGTGAACGGCTCCGCGACGTCGAAATCGTAGTAGAAACCGTCGTTAATCGCGGGGCCGATGCCCAGCTTGGTACCCGGGAACTCCGCCTGCACGGCCTGGGCGAGGACGTGCGCCGCGGAGTGGCGGATGACGGAGCGTCCGAGCTCGGTGTTGGCGGCAACCGGCATGAAGGTGGCGTCGGCGTCGGGCACGTGCGAGAGGTCTTTGAGCTGGCCGGTTTCGTCCTGGACGCACACGACGGCGTCATCGCCCTTGTTGGGGAATCCGAGGTCCTTCATCGCGGCGCCGACGGCGGTGCCGGCGGGCACGGTGAAGGGCGCCAGTTCTACGGCGGTCTGTTCGCTGGACTCGGGGTGTGACATGGTCGGATGCGCTCCTTTTGCGCTCACGGGGTGCGACATACCTGGCCGCACCCCTGCATGAATTTTTCTCGTCGAGACAGCGCCCCATCCTACCCGCGGCGGGCGGACAGGACGGACTCGCCCCAGTACTCGTCGCGGCCTTTTTCTAGCCCCGTGCCCGGGGGAACCCAGTACACGGCGGAGCCGATGTGGGTGATCCACGTGTTGAGGCGGTCGACCTCGTCCAGGCGGGCCTGCACGGGCACGAACTGCACGTCGGGGTCTTTTTGGAACGCGATGAATATCAGCCCCGCGTTGGACAGCTTCCCGCTGCCGGGGTCGGGCGGGAGGCTGTAGTTGTACGGGCGCCGCTTGAACCGCTGCTCCGGGTGGTCGGCCGGCGGCATGGACCGCGCCATGTGCGAGTTCTTGTCGATCACGGGCAGGCCGAACCCGTCCGTCGCCCCCATGTCGGGCGCGGTGAATTCGCCGCCGCCCGACAGTGGGGCCCCGGTGTCTAGGGTGCGGCCGACCGCTTCCTCGCCTGACGCGCGGTCGAGCAGCTCCCACTCGTCTAAATCCATCGCGATTCTGCGCACCACGAGCGAGGTGCTACCCGCGAAGCCGTCCGGCCCGTCGATCCACACCTGCTCCGCGTACTCGGTGTCCGTGCGCGGATTGACCGTGCCGTCGACCTGGCCGAAGAGGTTGCGCGGGGTCTGCCCCTGGGGAGCGGTGCCGCGGGCGTTCATGAATCCCTGCTGCACCCAGGCGACGGACACGTAATCCACCCCGGCGCGCGTCATGTGCCGCAGTGCCCAGGCGCACGTGACGGGGTCGTCGGAGCATATCTGCAGGACAAGGTCGGTCTGGCCCCACGCCGGGTCGAGCCGGTCGCGGGTGAACGCGGGGAGGTCGCGCAGCCAGCCCGGCGTGCGCTCGGGTGCGGCGACGGCGAACACTTTCGACCCGAAGCCGCAGGTGATCGTCAGGTTTGCGGGCCACTGGTTCATCTCTGTCTCCAGGCTGCCCAGCGGCGTCTCCCCGGAGCACAGGGCGCGAGCGTCGGCCGTCCACACGCGCATCAGCCGCGCGATCGCGGCCGTGTCGGCACCCTCGCGCAGGTTGAAGCCGACGAGATTAAGGCTCGATTGCGTCGGGGTCTCGATGCCGGCCTGGCGGGCGCCGTCGAAGGCCACCACCGCGCCCTCGGGAACTTCGCCCTCGCTTGTCGACGCCCGGGTGACACCCCCTTCCCCACACCCGGCGAGCATCCCCGCCGAAGCAGCCGAGGCGGCCGAGGCTGCCGAAGCGAGGAAGATGCGACGTGAGATCGGCATTGTTGCACCTAGTGGTTCATGTGGTCAGCATGGTCAGCATGTCCCGCCATGTCGCCGTAGCTCTCGTGGCCGGGACTCATGCTGCGGACCTGCACCCCGGGCACGTCGATGTCGCCCGCGTCGGTATCGAGGGTGAGATCCACCGTCTCGCCCGCGGCGATCTCGGAGGGGAAATCCAGGATCATGAGGTGGAACCCGCCCGGTGCGAGCTCGACCGATTCTCCTGCGGGGATAACAAGGCCGCCGTCGACCGGGCTCATGACGCCGTTTTCCGTCTTGTGGATCTCGTAGCGCGCGTCGCCCAGCGAGGTGCTGAACCCGCGCAGCGTGATGTCCGCTGCGGTCGGGTTGGTCAGCGTGCCGAAGATCGCGGTCATCGGCATCTCCTCCCCCGCCTCCTTCGCGCGGACCACGGCGTTGTCGAAGGTGAGCGCGGCGGCTGTCGCGGCGGAGGTCTGAGCAGAACTGGACGGCTCCGCCGTGGGACGATCGCTCGGCGAGCACCCGGCGAGGAGCGAACCCGCCGCGGCGATCGCGGCAACTGTTGTGATAACGCGGTTGTTCAGGTCTACGGTCACTTCCTGCCGGTGCGTGCGATGGCCGCGGCGGCAGCACCGCCGACAACGAGGACCCCGATAAGCGCCCACAGCCACGTCAGGTTGCGTCCCGGCTGTTCCTCCTGCTGCTGCTGCTCTTGCTGAGCCTCGTCCTGCCGGCTCGCCGTCGCAGGCTGCCCCGTCTCCTCCGCCGGCGCGTAGGTGAAACTGGTCATGCCCTTGGTGGCGTGCCCGTCGGAGGAGATGATCTGGAACCCGAGGGTGTACTCACCGGGCTCCGGGTCGACGTTGCCCGGGACGTCCAGGCTGACCGACTGGCCCGCAACCGTCGGCTCACCCGAGAGCACCACGTCGCCCGTGTCGGCACGGGACAGCGCGAATGTGTTGAATCCGTCCTGCACCTGGCCAGAGAATTCGAGCGTGAGGGTGTCAGGGAAATCCGCTACCACTTCCCCGTCTGCCGGAGAGCCGCCGACCACGGCGTCATGCGCCGCGGCGAGAGGCGCCGACACAAGAGCGAGGCCACACGCTAGGCCGGCGGCGGCTGCCCGGCGCCGGGTGGCACCGGGCGATGCCGGAAGCGTTGTGGGCGTCCTGAACACCGTCCGCATAGGGATTCTCCTTTAACCGATGTCGAGATGGTCTGATTAATAGTCGGTGAACTCACCCGGTTAGTTCCCCGCGTGACGCACCACACATCGCTTGGTGCGGGAGTTTGAAGGCCCTGTGCCCGCTCAACGCAACCGGCCCGTTCGACCGGAACGGCTGCGGAACGTCCTGATAGGGCCCTCATACGCATTCCGGTCGAACAGCCTCAGCAGCCGCCACCTTAGCTATCGCCTGCTCGAGCCACACCGCGACCCTCCGGCGTCCATGGCGCATCACCCCTCTGCCGACGTCGCTTGACGCCGCCCTCTCCATGCTTTCCGCGAGGCCCTTCGGCGAATCCCCCTACCAGCGATGGGACTCTCCGAGGAAAACCCGGGATCGTGGCCACGCATGCGCAGCTAGCTAATGTCGCCACCGTCGCAGCCTTCCTCCCCTTGGCCGCCATGGCGGGGATGTGCGCGCTGACAATTATCCGCCTGAGCTCAAAAGCGCCAGGCTGGGCCGAACCCGCCACACGGGTGGCGCTCGTTGTCTCCACACTCGTGGCCATAGTCAGGCGGCGCCCAGCCCCTGTGGTCCGATTTTCCCAGTCGCTACCTAACTAGAGCCAGCCTGTTCGACCGGAACATCCCCGAAGCCCCCCAAATAACACTCTCATGCGCCTTCCGGTCGAACAGAGGTTGCGGGCCCACACTCAAAACCCGGGCCGGCTCTGGCGACCCGGGCCAGAAACCGTTCTGGGGTGCTTGGTTGGGTTTGAACCTCGCACCAAGGATTCGGAGAGTCGCTAACGATGCATGTACTGTGCGCCTGGTTAAAGGGCCGCGAAGCACCTCAAAGTAACTGCAGCCAAGCTACGCACCCACGCCCAATGGATGAGGCTGCAATTCTGGCCCCAGAAGCTCCTTGAGGGGTTACTCCTAAGCGGTGGTGATTGTCCTACCAGTGATGACTGGCCGCAGTCAGGGAAGACGATCTGGGCAAATCGGGCACATCATGCCGTCACGTACTGGGCACATGAGTGGCGGCGTGCTCGTTCGGCGTCCACAGAAGCTCGTTGAGAACGTAGACCTCGGGGTCGGCGTTGAAGTCGGGGCGCGTCATGGCGCGGGGGCGACGGTGGTAAGCGCCAGTAGCGCGCTCGTGTTTCCCGCGCCCCGGTCACCGGGCAGGGGCGACGTCCGCGTCAGATCACCAGTGGCGGCGATCATCGAGCCGTGGGTGTAGTTGGTCGCAATGCGCTCCGCCAGCGGCCCGTCAGCATAGGCCTCGGTGTCTAACAGCCACCACGGGTTGTCTGGGTCGCGGGAGGATAATACGCAGCCGCACGCGCGGCGTGTGTGCTTCGTCATCTCGCGTGGGCGAGCCGTAAACCTCTCGCGTGGCACTGCTACTGCTGTATCTATTGCTGGGCGTCGACGTAGTCAAGGGGCGGGCACTTCTCCCACATGTCGAAGGCGTGCTCCCTGGCGGCCTCGGCCTCTTCAAAGCTCATCCCGGCATACGGGTCCGAGGAGATCATGGCCACCAGGGCATCACCGTCGTCGATGACGCCGCTGTCGATTAACTCTTGGGTGTGCCGCCGCTCGCGCTCATTGGCGTACAGATCCGCGCAGGGGTCCGCTCCAGTAAGGGCGATTTGCTCCCGCCGCCATGCCTCCTGCGCCTTCTCGCCCTCGTCGCTGAAGTCGTAAGCTGCCTTGTTCACGAGAACTCCGAAGGCGAGCAGCACAAGGCTTGCCGCGATCAACATCATGATGGGAAAGATGCTAAAGATGATGCCGGCAATGAGTCCGTTGTAACGGACACGAGCTCTGACGATTCCCAAAGCTCCGAGCACGACGACGGCGGTCAGCAGATTCATGGGTGCTCCTCCAGGGCACGGTAAATGGTTGATCGACTCACACCGTATTGCGTTGCCAAGACACTATTGGCCTCTCCGGCGGCCGCGCGCGCCAGAACTTCGCACACGCGTTCGGGTGAAGAAGCTTTCACGCACGCATACCTTTCCGCCTGCTTTGCGATCACCATTTCCTCCGCCTGCCGCTCCCAGGCCGGCCCGCGCTCACATCCGGCGAAGTTCTGGGCCAAGGACCTGCACTCCTTGGGTCACGCCTGCCACCGCGGAGGCCTATCACGAACAGGCACAGAGTTGGCGTTCAGAGATTCAAGTCGTGCTTGAAGCGACGGGATCATCCCAGCGTGTAGGGAACCGACTGGGGATTGCGGACAGGATGCGCTCGCGCATCTGGGATCATCCCCGCGTGCAGGGAGCCGACACCTAAGCGAAGTCCGCTACTCCGGCTACCCCGGGGCTGTGAGTCCGCCAAGTGGCTTCCCAAACAGGAAGGAGAGGGAATTGCGCCTTTAGGTCGTGGCCAGCAAACAGTCGCACGCGTGGATAGTGCGCCCGCTATACCTCCCTCATCTGGTCACCCCTACCCGAAGCCTTTCCTGTTCGACCGGAACGTCCCCGAAGCCCCCTAAACCGCCGGGCGCGCGCCTTCCGGTCGAACAGCCCCGGAGGGGCCAGACACAAAAACCCGGGCCGCACGCGCGACCCGGGTCACAAAACATCTGTGGTCCTAGCTGGGTTCGAACCAGCGACCTTTCCGGTGTGAACGGAACGCTCTTCCACTGAGCCATAGGACCGAATCTGGAAGGAGACTTTACACGGCACCCTCGAATCACCCTAATCCGCAGGTCAGGGCGCGCATCACAGTAGAACCCCGCGCACGTCGCCTCGCCAGCGGATCACACCGGTGTCATTCGCTTAACCCACGCACATTCGGCCCCTGACCTTGGCGATTTGTGATTGGCCCGACAAAGCGGTTAATGTTCTATCTCGCACAACACGTCAATCGTGCGGTGTGTGCGGATGTAGCGCAGTTGGTAGCGCATCACCTTGCCAAGGTGAGGGTCGCGAGTTCGAGTCTCGTCATCCGCTCTCGGCTCCTTTAGCGGGCCGAACAATGCAATATCCTGCAAAATTGCACGCGCGTTTAGCTCAGCGGGAGAGCGCTTCCCTGACACGGAAGAGGTCACTGGTTCAATCCCAGTATCGCGCACCGAGTGCCCCACCACGGGGCCTCACGCGGATGTAGCGCAGTTGGTAGCGCATCACCTTGCCAAGGTGAGGGTCGCGAGTTCGAGTCTCGTCATCCGCTCCAAGTACATACAGCGTACTTTGGGGGTAACTCCACGGTGGATTGGTCGAGTGGTTAGGCAACGGTCTGCAAAACCGTGTACACGGGTTCGATTCCCGTATCCACCTCCAAGCCATCGAATGGCTTTTACGCGCGATTAGCTCAGCGGGAGAGCGCTTCCCTGACACGGAAGAGGTCACTGGTTCAATCCCAGTATCGCGCACCGAGTGCCCCACCACGGGGCCTCACGCGGATGTAGCGCAGTTGGTAGCGCATCACCTTGCCAAGGTGAGGGTCGCGAGTTCGAGTCTCGTCATCCGCTCCACGTACTATGTCGCCCATGACTCCCTCGGATCTCATCGGGCCCACACTCACCGCCGACCAGCCGGAGTTCCGGATGGTGGCGGTGATGTCGTTGTTCGGGGCGTTGTCGCGCGCCGGCACCTCCGGTTCCATGGGCAACGACCTCGACGCCCGCCTTCTGGCGGCCCTGCGCGAGTGGTCGGACTGCGTCCTCGTCAGCGCGTCCACGGTGCGCGCGGAAGACTACGGGCCAGCCTCGACGCAGTTTGCGGTCCTCTCGCGCACGCTGGACTTCGACGCCTCGGCGCGCTTTTTCGCGGGCACTCCCCCGCTGATTCTGACTCCGCAAGCATCGCTCACCGACCCCGCCCTCGGCCCCGCGCGCGCCGCGCTGGAGCAAGCGGGAGCCCAGCTCGTCGGCACCGGCGCGGGAACGGCCGCGGAGGTCGTGGCGGCGCTGCATGCCAGGGGGTTGCGGCGGATCTCCTGCGAGGGCGGGCCGAAGGTGTATTCCGCGATGCTCTCCGGTGACGTGGTGGATGTGGTCCACGTGACGGTGGATCCGTCGATAAGCGGCAGCGATGCGAACTACCTCCCGCCGCTGGAGGCGCGGGGCGCGATGCGCCGCTTTACGCTCGAATCCGCCGTCAGCGACGATTCGGTGCTCTTTACCCGCTACCGGCGGGTGCGCCCCTGAACGGTTCGGGCCCCCGGTACGGTGTGTCCCATGGAAAAGCTCGCGTCCCTCTGGGTGGACCCGGACCCGCGCCCGAGCGCCGCGCCGGCGCGCACCGTGGCCAACTACGTCGCCTGGCCGGTGGCGGCGCTCATCGTCATCCACCGCGTGGTGGTGCTCGCTTGGACGGGCTCGCCTACCGACGACTTCACCACCGTGTGGTCCGCCGCACGGCGATTCGTGGACCGGGTGCCGGTGTATGACGAGATATACCACCACGTCAACCCGCACTACCTGTACAACCCGGGGGCGACACTTCTGCTCTCGCCGCTGGGCCTGACCGGCAACCTTGATGCGGCTCGCTCGCTGTTCATCCTCGCGAACGCCGGCGCCATCATCGCCGCGCTCGCGTGGCTGACGCTGCGCTCCGGGTTCCGGCTGTCGCACCCGGTGTTCCCCTTCGTCGTCGCGGTGGCGTTTCTCACGGAATCGGTCACCAATACCCTGGTGTTCTCCAACATCAACGGCATTCTCCTGCTGGCGCTCGTGGCTTTTCTCGATCTGTTTCTGCGGGGACGGCCGTGGGCGGCCGGCCTCATATTGGGTCTGGCTATCGTGGTCAAACCTATGTTCGCGCCGCTCATCGTCTTGCCGCTCATGCGGCTGGAGTGGCGCACTCCCCTCGTGGCCGTCGCCGTGCCCGCAGCGCTCAACGCCGTCGCCTGGCCGCTTACCCCCGGGGCCGGGGACTACGTGTCCAAGGTCATGCCGTACCTGTCCGTCACCCGCGACTACGCGAACGCCTCGCTGGCGGGTTTCGCGGCGTACTACGGCATGCCCGGCTGGCTGCACGTCGCCGTATTCGCCGCCCTGGCCGCGGCTGTGGCCGTGGCCGTGCTTGGGCTGGCGCGCTACCGCTACAGCGACGAGTGGCTCTGGGCGGCAGCGAGCTCCGGCGTGCTCATTGCCGGGGTGTGCCTTCTGTCGTCGCTCGGCCAGGCGTATTACTCCATGATGCTATTTCCGGCGATCTTCACGGTCTTCCGCCCGCTGAGCCCCATGCACACCGCGCCGGTGTGGGTGGGAATAGCCGTCTTCCTCTCACCGTTGCAGTGGACGACACACAGGATGCCCAACGTAGGGGCGAACCTCGATATTGCCCTCGTCACCGCCGCGTGGAGCGTGTTCGTCATCGCGATCGCGGCGTGGGTAGTGTCGGTGTCAACTAACAGATCTACTGCTAAAAAGGAGCCCACACATGACACAACCGAACTTCCTCAACTGGACCGAGGACCAGTGGCGCGCCAAGCTCAGCGATGAGGAATACGCCGTCCTGCGCCAGGCCGCCACGGAGCGCCCCGGCACCGGCGAGTACGTAGACACGGAGACGGAGGGCATCTACCGGTGCCGCGCCTGCGGCGCCGAGCTCTTCCGCTCCACCGAGAAGTTCGACGCGCACTGCGGGTGGCCGTCGTTCTTTAGCCCGCTTGCGGGCAACAGCATCATCGAGCGCGAGGACCGCAGCCTGGGCATGGTGCGCACCGAGGTGCTGTGCGCGAACTGCGGATCCCACCTCGGCCACGTGTTCGCCGGCGAGGGCTTCGACACCCCCACCGACCTGCGCTACTGCATCAACTCCGTCTCGCTGACCCTCGACGAGAAGCCGGTCGAGCGCTAGGGCAGGACCCTGACGATCTCGCCGATGTCGGCGACACGGCGGCCGGTCTGGAACGGCACCTCCTCGCGCACGTGCAGGCGCGCCTCGGTGTAGCGCATCTTGTGCATCAGGTCCGAGATGCGGGAGAGGTCGTCCGCCTCAAAGGCGAGCATCCACTCGTAGTCGCCGAGCGCGAACGCGGAGACCGTGTTCGCGCGCACGTCCGCGTAGTCGGCCGCGGCGCGGCCGTGCTCGGCGAGGATGCGGCGGCGCTGCTCCGGCTCGAGGATGTACCAGTCGTAGGAGCGCACAAAGGGGTAGACGGTGATCCACTCGCGCGGCTCCTCCCCCATCAAGAACGCGGGCAGGTGCGTGCGGTTGAACTCCGCGGGGCGGTGCAGCCCGTTGCCGATCCACCCCAGCTCAAGCACCTGGCCCAGGGTGGTGGTGCGGCGGAAGTCCGCCAGCGCCTTCTGCAGCTGCTCGAAGTGCTCCGCGTGCCACCAGATCATCACGTCGGCGTCGGAACGCGTGCCGGTGACGTCGTAGATCCCGCGCACCGTCACCTCCCCCGCGCCGTCAAGGTCGGCGAAGAACGCACTCGCCTGCGCAATAATGTCCTCGCGATCTGTTGCCAGGGCGCCGGGGATGGCGCGGAAGGTCACCCACTGGGTGTAGCGCTGTGTCTTGTTCAGTGCCTCGTAATCCACCTGATTATCACTCATGACACTCCTTTCCCGCCCCCACGGTGAGGGCATAGTTCTCCGTCAACCCTACTCGTTCACGCGCGCCCAACGGCGCGCCTTACCCCGTTCGCGCGGGCTCACCGTTAGCGTGAAGCCGTGATGAATCCCGAGACCTCCTCTCAGAGCACCTCACCGCAGGCCGGAGCCGGCGAAAGCGGCGAGAAATCCGCCTCGCCTGCGGAATTCACGGCCGCGGTCGAGTCGATGCACGCCGCCACGCTGCGCAAAGAAATCACCCTGGGCACGATCCGCCCCCCGCAGCGACCGGCGCAGTTTAGCCACGCTGTGGGTTTGGAAGTCTCCCGCGGCGAGCCCGAGTCCGCGCACGCGGTGCCCGTGGATTCCGAGGGCGACGCCTTCGGACGACTCATCCTGCTGCATTCCCCCGACGCCGAGGAGGCCTGGGAGGGATCCATGCGCCTTGTCGCCTACATCCAGGCGGACATGGATGACGCCGTCGCCGCCGACCCGCTGCTTCCCGACGTCGCGTGGCAGTGGCTCACCGAGTCGCTGGCCGACAACGGTGCCGGCTACACCAACCTCGGCGGCACCGTGACCTCCACCTCGTCCGTGCGCTTCGGCGAGATCGGCGGCCCGCCGCGCGCGTACCAGCTAGAGATGCGTGCGTCGTGGACCGCAGACGGGCTCGATCTATCCCACCACGTGGAGGCATTCGCCACCGTCCTCGCCCACGTCGCCGGCCTGCCGCCGGAGGGCGTGGCCCAGCTCGGCCCGCGGTAGTGCGCTTTTCGCTTGTCAGCGACCCCGTGGCGTTCCGTGATGCCGCCGACGCCCTCGCCGCCGGGCGCGGCCCCTTCGCGCTGGACACGGAGCGCGCCTCCACGTACCGCTACGACGACCGCGCGTTCCTAGTCCAGGTGGCGCGCAGAGACGCAGGCACGTTCCTCATCGCACCGGAGGGGCACCGGGACGCAGTGCGCGCGGCCTTCGCCCCGGTGCTGAGCGGGGCCGACTGGATCCTGCACGCCGCCGGCGAGGACCTGCCCAGTCTGCGCCTTCTGGGCCTGACACCGGGCACGCTGTTCGACACCGAGCTCGCGGCGCGCCTCGCGGGGTTTGCACGCCCCAACCTGGCCGCAATGGTGGCCGAGTTTACCGGCGTCGAGCTGGAGAAGGGCCACGGCCGCGAGGACTGGTCCCGCACCCCGCTGCCGCGGGCGTGGCAGGAGTACGCCGCCGACGACGTGGAGTACTTGAACGACCTCGCAGAGGGCCTGGCCGAGTACCTGGACCGGGACGGAAAGCTTGAGGCGGCCGCGCAGGAGTTCGACCACCTCATGTCGCTGCCCCCGCCCCCGCGCAAGACGTGGCGCGACATCAAGGGCATTACCACGGTGCCCCCTGGCCTGGGCACGCGGATCGTGCGCGCGTTGTGGGAGCACCGCGACGCCCGCGCCCGCGCCACCGACACCTCCCCCCACGCACTGCTGGCCTCAAAGGTGATCATCCAGATCGCGCGGGCCCGTCCCCGCACCCCCGGCGCACTAACTCACGTCCCGGGCTTTCCCGCGCGGCGGCGCGGCGCCGTCGACGAGTGGTTCGCGGTGCTCTCCCGCGTCTACGACGCCCCCGAGGACCTTTCGCCCGCGGCCGACCTCGGCCCTGCTGAGACGGAGCCGCCGTCTAAATCCGCCTGGCAGCGCCACCACCCGGAGTCGTGGGCGCGCCTCGTCGCGGCGCGCGACGGGGTGGCCGGGGCCGCGGCCAAGCTCGAGATTGCCCCGGAGGTTCTCCTCCAGCCGGCGGTGCTGCGCCGGGCAGTCTGGGACGGCGCCGACGGGGACACGGACCGCGTTGCCCGCCGGCTCGCGCGGCTTGGCGCGCGCCCCTGGCAGGTCGGGGCCGCGGCCCCGGTCGTCGCTAAGGGTCTCGCAGAACTTGAAGCTGAGCGTGCGTCAGAAACCGGTTAGTCGCCCAGGCCGCGCGCCCACTCGCGTATCTGCTCCTCGCCGGAAGCCGGATCGAGGCCGTACTCACGCAGAATCTCGGTGCGCGAGGCGTGCTCAGGGAAAATGTCGGGGAACGCCAGCTGGCGCAGCGGGGTGTCCACCTCGGCGGACGCCAGCGCCTCCGCCAGCGCGGAGCCCACTCCCCCGCGGATGATCCCGTCCTCGTAGACCACGACCATGTCGCTTTCCGCCGCCATGCCGACGAGCTCGGGGTTGACGGGGATGACCCAGCGGGGGTCGACGACGGTGACACGCAGCCCGTCACCCGCCACGTTCTCCGCCATCACCACCGCGTTTTCCGCGAAGCTGCCGACAACGACGAGCAGGATCTCCAGCTCGTCCACGTCCGCCTCGCCGGCCGGGCGGAACAAGACGTCCGCGCCCGATTCCAGCCTCTCGACCGCCTCGATGTCGGCGCCAATGTCACCCTTGGGGAAGCGCACGACGGTGGGACCCGCGGTGTGGTTGATGGCCTCGTTGAACTCCTCGCGCAGCCGGGCTGGGTCGCGGGGCGCCGCGATGCGGATGCCGGGGACGACGGAGGCGATGGCCAAGTCCCACACCCCGTTGTGGCTGGCCCCGTCGGACCCCGTCACGCCTGCGCGGTCCAATACGAGCGTGACCGGCTGGTTAATCAGCCCGACGTCCATGAGCAGCTGGTCGAAGGCGCGGTTGAGGAAGGTGGAGTAGATCGCCACCACCGGGTGCAGCCCGCCCAGCGCCATGCCGGCGGCGGAGGTCACGGCGTGCTGCTCGGCGATTCCCACGTCGAAGAAGCGGTCGGGGAACTGCTCGGCGAAGGGGGCGAGCCCCGTGGGTCCGGCCATCGCGGCGGTGATGCCGACAATGTCGGGGCGGGCGTGCGCCGCCTTGATCAGCTCCTCGGAGAACACGGACGTCCACCCCGGCGCGGCCTCGGTCAAGGCCTCGCCTGTGACGGGGTCAATCACGCCCGTGGAGTGCATCTGGTCGGCGACGTGGTTCACGGCCGGGGCGAAACCGTGCCCCTTTTCAGTGGCCACGTGGACGATGATGGGACCATCGTGGGTGCGGGCGTAGGAAAACGCCTGCAGCAGCGCCTTGATGTCGTGCCCCTCGACCGGGCCGATGTATTTCATGCCCAGCTCGGGGAACATCTCCGAGGGCACGACCTGGTACTTCACGCCCTCCTTGATGGCGCTAAGCGCCTCGAAGGTGCGCTCCCCGACCCACCCCATGGATTTCAGCGCCTTCTTGCCGGTCTCCATCACCTCGTCGTAGGAGCGCTGCATGCGGATCTGGGCGAGCTGGTCGCGCAGGCGCGTGAGGTTGCGGGCGAATCCGCCGATGGTCGGCGAGTACGAGCGGCCGTTGTCGTTGACCACGATAACCACGTTGCGCTCGCCCGCGGCGATGTTGTTGAGCGCCTCCCAACACATGCCGCCGGTCAGGGCGCCGTCGCCGACGACCGCCACGACGCGGTCTTCGCCGTCGCCGGCGAGCTCCTTGGCTTTGGACAGGCCGTCCGCATACGACAGGGCCGCCGACGCGTGGGAGGACTCCGTCCAGTCGTGCTCGGATTCGGAGCGCGACGTGTAGCCCGACAAGCCGCCCTTCTTGCGCAAGGTGTCAAACCTCGCGGCCCGCCCGGTAAGGATCTTGTGCACGTAGGACTGGTGGGAGGTGTCGAAGATGACGGGCTCGCGGGGCGAGTCAAAGACGTGGTGGAGGGCGAGAGTGAGCTCGATAACCCCCAAGTTGGGCCCGAGGTGGCCGCCGGTGGCCGAGACCTTCTCAATGAGGAGCTGACGGATCTCCGCAGCCAGCTCCTCGAGCTCGTCGAGCGTCAGGGGCTTGACATCATCCGGCGAAGTAATCGCGTCCAGAAGGTTCACGTTAAACTTCCGCTCCTTGTGCTCGTGATTTCGCGTGACCGTCACGCCAGCGCCTCCATTCCCACGGAGTCTACACTTCGCCTATACCGGGCAATATTCGCGGTCACCCGCGGGTGCGCGGGCGAAGCAGCGCGATGGTCTCGAAGTGGTGGGTGTTGGGGAAGGCGTCGATTAGCGCCACGCGCTCAATCTCGAACCCTCGCTCGCGCCAGTACCTGAGGTCGCGGGCGAAGGTGGCGGGGTCGCAGCCGACGTGGATCACCCGCTCCGGGCCGGCGTCCGCGATCATGTCCACGACGTCCTCGCCCGCGCCCGAACGTGGCGGGTCGAGCACCACCAGGCCGGGCTCGGGCAGCTCGCCTGGCTTTTCGACGTTCGCGTCACGCACCTCCAGATTAAATCCGTCCAAGGTGCCCTGCCGGGAGCGCGTCGCCGACGGCGAGTAGTCCACCGAGACGATCTTCTCGGCGCCGCCGAGCGCCGCGTCGATCGCGGGCACGAATACCCCGACCCCGCCGTAGAGGTCCCAACCGGTCCGCGTTGCGTAGCTTCCTGCGCCCCACGACGCGATGATGTCGGAGTAGGCGGCGGGTGCTGCGACGTGCGCCTGCCAGAACGCCGTTGCGGGGAACACGAACTCGTGCTCGCCGATGCGTTGCGCCACCGCGCCGCTGCCCTCGAGGACCTTATCCACCTTCTCCGCGCGCCGGCCGCGCTGCGCCCGCGTGGTTTCAACGACGTGGCGCTGCCCGTCGCTGTCGATCACCGCGATGACCTCGGAGCCGGGCGTGAAGCGCCGCGCGCCGGGGCCGACGAGGCCGTCGAGAAGCCCGGGGACGGTCTGCGTGCACGCGACGTGCGTCACCAGCTCCGCGGACCCCGCCTTGCGCAGCCCCGCGCGGCCGTCGGCGTCGACGCCGAGGCGCACCCGGGTGCGCCACCCCGTCGGAGGATCGAGGCGGATCGCGTCCACCTCCAGATCAGCCTCCACGTCGGCGACACGCCCCAGGGCGCCCAGCTGCCCGGCGAGGATCTCGCGCTTGTAGCCCAACTGGGCGGGCTGCGCGATATGGGAGTAGTCGCAGCACCCAGCCCCCGCCGCCGCGGCGGGGCAGGCGGGCGCGACCCTGTCCGGCGAGGCGTCGACGACCTGGGCGAGGTCCGCCCTCGCCCAGCGCTTCTTCACCTTGGTCAGTGCGGCTCGGACCGTGTCGCCGGGGATGGCGCCGGAGACGAAGACCACGCGGCCGTCGTCAAGCTGGCCAATGCCCTCTCCCCCGTGCGCCATCGCCGTGATCCGGCACTCGATGAGGTCTCCGGGCGCGGGATCCGCGCTACTTATTGTCCTCACCCGGCCGCGGTGTGGCGTTGAGCTCCATGATTTTCTGCATCGCCTCGCTCAGGGCTGTCGGCGTGCCTGCGGCGGGCGCCTGCTGGCCCTGGCCCGTGCCCTGCTGCATCGCGCGGGCCTGCACCGCCTGCTGCACCTGCTGCGCGAGCTGCTGCGGCAGCACGACCGGCAGAGAGTTGCCCGCGAGGATGGGATCGGTGCCGCGGTAGATGAAGCTGCGGGCCACCAGCTCGCGCCCGAGCGCGGCCATCTCCTCTTCCTTACCGTGCGGCGAGGCTAGGGTGACGCGGTAGAGCCACCGCGGCCCTTCCACCCCGATGATGCGGATGATGCCGTTCTGCCCGGTGCCGACAATCTCGCGGCCCCACGGCCCGGTTTCGAACGTCACCGGCATTCCCTCGGAGCGCATCCCGGCGGCGATCTCCTCGGAGGAGTCCTTCCACATACCCCCGGTGCGCGGCGCCGCGAACGCCACGGGGGTGGCGCGACCGTGGAAGGTGACAATATGCACCATCTTCGGGCCCGCGTCGCCCATTTCCACCTGCACCTGGGAGTCTTTGGGCAGGGGCAGCTTCATCGACCCGAGGTTGAGCGTGGCGTTGGAGAAGTCGGTGAAGTCAAAGTCGTCGATGCTGACGTTGTCGCCGTCGAACGGCCCCGTGCTCCCGCCCACCGCGTCGTGGGGGATGCTCACCGGATCAGCCGTCTCGCCCACCTCGGGCGTGCCGGCGGCGACCGCCGCGTCGGCCTCTTCCACGGCGGGGGTCGCGTCCGCGTCAGCGCGCAGGGCGGCGTCCTCGTGCGCGTCCTGCGCGGGCTCCGCGGGCGGCGTGTTGCCGCCGGGGGTGGAGTTCTTCTTACCAAAAGGCCACAGGGCCATAGAGTTCACCTTTCTTCGCTGTCAGAGCCAACAGTAGCGCCGCCGCGCGTAACGTGCGCCCCTAGTGCGTGCCGGTGGAGCCGTGTCCGCCGTCGCCGCGGTCCGTGTCGTCGAGCTCGTCAACCTCGGCGAATCCCACCAATTCCACCTTCTGCACCACCAGCTGGGCGATGCGCATTCCGCGCGTGATCTCGATCGGGGTGCGCGGGTCCGTGTTCATAAGGCACACTTTGATCTCACCCCGGTAATCAGCGTCCACCGTTCCGGGGGCATTCACAATGCTCAGGCCGTGCTTCGCGGCCAGTCCGGATCTGGGGTGGATAAGGCCCACCGTGCCGCGTGGAAGGGCGATGGCTATCCCGGTGCCCACCAACGCCCGCTCGCCGGGACCCAGCACCACATCCTCGGTGGACGTCAGATCCGCGCCGGCGTCGGTGGGGTGCGCACGCACGGGCAACGGTACCGCGGGGTCGAGGCGTTTGACGCGCACGGTGTCGCTAACGCCCGTTACTGTCCGGTTGAAGTCGCTCACCGCCCCCACACTACGGCAGCGGGTGCACACGGTCGTGGGCGCCTTCACTAAAGTTGCACGCGTGACTGTCTCCAGCGATTCCTCCGCACCCACCGTCCTCTACCGCGAGCGGCAATGGGCGCCGTGGTACATGTGGCTGGCGGGCGCGGCGTTGACCGTTTTGCTGTCCGCCCAGTTCGCCCTGAACCGCAACCTCTACTGGTTCTTCATCCCGCTGCTGGTCATCGGCGCAATTGTCGTGTGGTTCCTGCTGTGGCTCTCCCGCACGACCATCCAGGTCGACAGCGACCGGCGCGGGACGCGCTGGCTGCGTGTCGACGGCGCCCGTCTCCCCAATTCCGTGGTCAGCCGTTCCATCGTCGTCCCGAAGTCCGCGCGCCGTAACGCGCTGGGCAGGCAGCTCGACCCCGCGGCGTTCCTCGTCTCCCGCAACTGGGTCGACGAGCATGTGCTGCTAGTCCTCGACGACCCCGAGGACCCCACCCCCTACTGGCTCATCGCCTCACGCAATCCGAGCCAGCTTCTCGACGCTTTCGTGCCCGAGCAGCACGCCTAGCACCTACTCGCAGTCGAGGCAGATGTAGGTGTCCCCGTCGACATAGGCCAGGCGGTTCTTCTTCTGCACCAGGAAGCACGAGCTGCAGGTGAACTCGTCTTCCTGGCGGGGGACGACGGTCACGTTGAGTTCCTCGCCCGAGAGATCCTGGGCGGGCAGCTCGAAGGCGTCGACAATCTCGCCCTCGTCATCCATGCTGCTGCCGGCGACCTCCGCGGCCTTCAGGCCCTCGAGCGAATCGGCTTCAATTTCGTCGTCCATGCGGCGGCGCGGTGCGTCGTAGTCAGTAGCCATTTTCGGCTCTCCTTATAAGGTGCAGCGTGTTCACTTTGTGCGGAATACTAAAGCACCAAAGTGGCCCTGTCATCTTCGCAGGTCAGATCGGCAATTCCCCACTATTCACGCAGTAATAGCACCGTGCTAGCGCAGCGGTGGCACCCCGCCGGCGCGAGTGACAAGCGCCTCGAAATCCGCCCACACCCCGGGCGCCGCAGCGATGGTGAGCCCCCCGTCGTCACCGCTCGCGGACAGGCCCGGGTGGCGCACCACGGCGCCGGCCTCGCGCGCGATGATCGCCCCGGCGGCGTAGTCCCACGGGTGGATGCCGTGCTCGTAGTAGGCGTCGACACGACCGGCCGCCACGGCGCACAGATCCAGCGCGGCGGACCCCATTCGCCGGATGTCGCGGACCTCGGGCAGAACCCCGGTCACGATTTCCGCCTGTCGCGCCCGCCGGGAGGATACATAGGCGAATCCCGTGGCCACCAGTGCGCTCCTCAGATCTGTGGCTTCGGATGCGCGAAGCGGAGTCGTCTGCCCGCCGCGGTCAAGCGACGCACCGTGGCCGGCCGCCGCGGTGAACAGCTCCCCAGACACGGGGTTGCACACCGCCCCCGCCACCAGCTCGCCGCGCACCGCGACGCCCACCGAGACCGCGAACTGCGGCAGACCGTAGAGGAAGTTCACCGTGCCGTCGATCGGGTCGATCACCCACTCCACGCCCGTCGCCGACTCCGTGCGCGCGCCCTCTTCGCCGAGGATGCCGTCACCGGGGCGTCGCAAAGCGAGCTCGCGGACGATGAACTCCTCGCTGGCCTTGTCCGCGACGGTGACCGGATCGACCTGCGAGCTCTTCGTCTCCGCGGCAGCGAGTTCGCCCCGGTCGACGAGGGCCTCGCGCTGCCGCACCACAAGCTGCCCTGCGCGGGTGGCCAGCTCGGCGCACAGCTCCCGCAGTTGCGTGACATCAATTTCCATGACGCCATCTTGCATCGGTCAGCCGCGGCGCGCGAGACTTTTGTATGCTTGCCCGCATGACCAACCGCAGCCCGCGCGCACTCGGAATCGACGTCGGCGGCTCCGGCATCAAAGGCGCCGTGGTGGACCTGGACACGGGCGAGTTCGCGTGCGATCTCATCGTCATCCCGACGCCGCAGCCCGCGACACCCGACGCGGTGGCGGCCGCCATCGCGGACCTCGCGCGCCGTGCTTCCTGGGACGGGCCCGTCGGCGTCGCCCTGCCCAGCGTGATCAAAGACCAGGTTGCCCTGTCAGCCGCCAACGTTGACCCCGCCTGGGTGGGCACGAACGCGCACGAGCTGCTCGCCCGGCATCTGGGCACCGCGAGCATCTCCGTGCTTAACGACGCCGACGCCGCCGGCCTCGCGGAAGTCGCCTTCGGCGGGGCCGCGGTCCGCGACGGGGCCGTCATCTTCCTTACCTTTGGCACCGGCATCGGCTCCGCGTTTTTCGTCGACGGCGTCTTGTTCCCGAACACGGAGCTCGGGCACATGACCGTCGGCAATGCGGAGGCGGAGCACCAGGCGTCGTCCGCGGTCAAGGACCGCCTCGGCCTTTCATTCCCGCAGTGGGCCGGGCGGGTGGACACCGTCCTGCGGGAGTTCGAGCGGCTGTTCAACCCTGCCGCGTTCATCGTCGGCGGCGGAATCTCCGAGGATGCCGACGCGTGGGTGCCGCTTCTGACTGTGGACACCCCGGTCATCCCCGCTACGCTGCGCAACAGAGCCGGCATCGTCGGGGCCGCGATGGCTGCCGCGGTGCACCTCACCCCCTAAACAGACCCTCTCCCACGCGCGTGTCATCGCACCCGTGCGCTCCATGGGGGTAGCGTGGGCCGAGCAACGGGCCGCAAACCGGCGGTTGTTAGACTTGCCGTTCCTGAAATTGCAGCCCAGTTTGCGTACTGTGGGTTGTCTAAGAAAGCGGAACCCACTATGAGTTTGAGCGAAAGGGCGTACGTGGCAGCCAGCGAGACTTCCGGAAACGAGAGCGTGAACAACGTGAATAGCGTCACCGGGAACCCTTCAAGCGAGGCAGCAGCCGATTCGTCGACCACGCCTGCCCGCACGGCGACCAAGCGGACGGCGAAGAAGACCGCCAAGAAAGCAGTGAAGAAAACCGCGAAGAAAACCGCGAAGAAGGCAGTAAAGAAGACTGCCAAAAAGACGGCTAAGAAAGCCGTGAAGAAGACCTCCGCGAAAAGGGCGACAGCCGCTCAGCCCACCGCTGGCCTTGATGACCTCGACGAGGAGCTCACCGGCGCCGTCGACCCCGACGCTGTAGACACCCTAGACACTCTAGACACCGTAGACACTGATGACGTGGACACCGACGTCGACGACTTCGACCCGTTGATCGGCGAGGATGACGAGGACGACGAAGTTGACGAGGTCGACGACGTGGACGGTGTTGAAGGCGCCGAGGACGAGGACGACGAAGATTCGGAGGAGGAAGCCTCCTCCGTCTGGGACATCGAGGAATCGGCCGCGCTGCGCCAGGCGCGCAAGGACGCGCAGCTCACCGCGTCAGCCGACTCGGTGCGCGCATACCTGAAGCAGATCGGCAAAGTTGCGCTCCTCGACGCCGAAATGGAGGTCTCGCTGGCCAAGCGCATCGAAGCGGGCCTCTACGCCCAGCATCGCCTGGACGAGATGGAGCGCGCGGCCGCCGCGGGCGACAAGGACGCCAAGCTCACCCCGGCCGTCAAGCGCGACCTCCGCGCCGTGGCCCGCGATGGCCGCAAGGCCAAGAACCACCTGTTCGAAGCCAACCTGCGCCTCGTGGTGTCGCTGGCAAAGCGCTACACCGGGCGCGGCATGGCCTTCCTCGACCTTATCCAGGAAGGCAACCTCGGCCTCATTCGCGCCGTGGAGAAGTTCGACTACTCCAAGGGGTACAAGTTCTCCACCTACGCCACGTGGTGGATCCGCCAGGCCATCACGCGTGCCATGGCTGACCAGGCCCGCACCATCCGCATCCCGGTGCACATGGTCGAGGTCATCAACAAGCTCGGCCGCATCCAGCGCGAGCTGCTCCAGGACCTCGGCCGCGAGCCGACGCCGCAGGAGCTGGCGAAGGAAATGGACATTACCGAGGAGAAGGTCCTCGAGATCCAGCAGTACGCGCGCGAGCCGATCTCGCTCGACCAGACGATTGGCGACGAGGGCGACAGCCAGCTGGGCGATTTCATCGAGGACTCCGAAGCCGTCGTCGCCGTCGACGCCGTGTCCTTCACCCTGCTGCAGGACCAGCTCCAAGACGTGTTGCACACGCTGTCCGAACGTGAGGCCGGCGTGGTCAAGCTCCGCTTCGGCCTCACCGACGGCATGCCCCGCACGCTCGACGAAATCGGACAAGTCTACGGCGTGACACGTGAGCGCATCCGCCAGATCGAGTCGAAGACGATGTCGAAACTGCGCCACCCCTCCCGCTCCCAGGTCCTGCGCGACTACCTGGACTAGTTCGGGAACAACCAAGGTGGCCACCCTGTACCGGGTGGCCGCCTTTTCGCTTCTGTGGTGGGTCTGTGTTCGACGGGAATGCACCCGGCAGGCCCCGCGGCGTGCGTTTTTAGCTTTCCGGTCGAACTCGCCGCAGCCCCTGTTCGACGGGAATGCGTGGCGAGAAGTTCCACGTGCTTCTTGGAGTGGTAGCGCGGCCAGTGTTCGACCGGAATACTCCCCACAGGCCCCGTGGCACGCGTTTCCGGCGTTCCGGTCGAACTCGCCGCAGCCCCTGTTCGACCGGAATACACCCCACAGGCCCCGCGGCAGGCGTTTTTAGCGTTCCGATCAAACTCGCCACAGCAACAGCCTGACCGTGACTGCCCGGAGAGAAGTTCCACGCCCTGCTCAAAGTGGTGGCGCGGCCCCTGTTCGACCGGAACCCACCCCGAAGCCCCCGCGGCAAGTGTTTCCGGCGTTCCGGTCGAACTCGCCGCAGCACCTGTTCGACCGGAATGCACCCCGAAGGCCCCGCGGCAAGCGCACCCGGCGCTCCGGTCGAACTCGCCTCTAGTTGGAGGAGCCGGTCAGCGGCGAGTTCGGGTCGTTTTCCACGAAGTCGGTGACGCACGCCTCGAAGGCGGTGCGGTCGTTTTGCAGGTGCTCACATTCCTCGATGACGCCGCTGTTGAGCACCTGGCTGATCGCGGCCCCGAGGAACGCCATGAGGGCGATGGAGAGCAGCAGCGACACGGCGCCGAGGACGATGCCGGCGATCGACATCCCCTTGCGCGCGTTCTCCGGGTTCATGAACCTCGCCTTGCGCAAGCCGAGCACGCCGAGAATGATCGCGGCGATGCCCGAGAGAGCGGCGAGGGGTGCAAATAACAAGGCGAGCAGTGAGACGATGCCCACGATGAGCGCGGCCAGCGCCATGCCGTTGCTCTGCTGCACCGGCGCGCCGTAGCCCGCGTAGTCGTTGCTCAGCGCGCTATCGGGGTTGGATGTGCCGTAGCCGTTGCCAAAGGCCCCGGCCTCCTGCGGCGTGTAGGCGGTGTAGCCCTCAGGGTGGTTGTAGTCACCAAAGTTGGGATTGTTGCTGGGGGTTGTCATGCCACACCACGCTACCAGTCCCGCAGGTAGGCGATGCGGTCTCGCAGCTGCTGGGCGTTGCACAGCGCGGTCGGAGGGCCGCCGCACGCCTTGCGCACCTCGTTGTGGATGGAGCCGTGCGGGCGGCCCGTGCGCCCAGCGACGACGGACACGCGCGCGTTGAGTTCGCGACGCAGCTCCGGGATCTCATCGGCCGCGACCGTAGGTCCGCTTTCCTGCGCCTCCCCGAGCAGGGCCGCGCGCTCGGCGGCCTTGCGCTCCTCCTCCCGGCGCGCCTTCTCCTCGGCTTCGCGGGCGTCGAGCTGATCGCTCTGGCGCTTTTGCAGGAGGGTGCGCACCTGGTCAGCGCTGAGGAGGCCGGGCAGACCGAGGAAGTCCTGCTCCTCGGCGGAGCCGGCGAGGGTGGGGGTGCCGTAGGTGGAGCCGTCGAAAATGAGCGAGTCCAGTTCGGCGGACGCGCCGATGGATTCGTAGCCGGGCGCCTCGTCGGGCTCGCTCTCCGTGCGGTTGGCCTGCGCCACGAGCTCGTCTGACCAGCCGGACTCACGGTGCGGCTTGCCCAGCACGTGGTCGCGGGAGACTTCCATCTCCTCGGCCAGCCGCAACAGCACGGGCACGGACGGCAGGAACACCGAGGCCGACTCCCCGGGCATACGCGAGCGCACGAACCGGCCGATGGCCTGGGCGAAGAACAGCGGCGTGGACGCCGACGTGGCGTAGACGCCGACGGCGAGGCGCGGCACGTCCACGCCCTCGGACACCATGCGAACGGCCACCATCCACTCGTCAGTGGAGGCGGAGAACTCGTCGATGCGCGCGGACGCCCCCGGCTCGTCCGACAGTACGACGGTCACGGGCGTTGAGGAGAAGGTAGAGAGCAGTTTTGCGTAGGCGCGGGCGGTGGTGGTGTCGGTGGCGATGACAAGGCCTCCGGCATCCGGCATGTTGGCGCGGATCTTGAGCAGGCGGGTGTGCGCGGCGCGCAGCACGGCCGCGATCCACTCCCCCTTCGGGTCCAGTGCCGTCTTCCAGGCGCGCGCCGTCTGCTCAGGCGAGAGCGGCTCGCCCAGGCGCGCGCTGTACTCCTCGCCAGCGGAGTCCTTCCACTGCGCCTCCCCGGAGTAGGCGAGGAAGACGACGGGGCGCACCACGCCGTCGGCAAGCGCGTGCGAGTAGCCGTAGGTGTAATCCGCCTGGCTGACCAGGTGGCCCTCGCCGTCCTCGGTGTAGGTGACGAAGGGGATGGCGGAGTCGTCGGAGCGGAACGGGGTGCCGGTCAGGGCGAGGCGGTGCTCGACGTCGTTGTAGGCCTCGCGCACGCCGTCGCCCCAGCTCTTGGCGTCGCCGGCGTGGTGGATCTCGTCTAGGACCACCAGCGTGCGCCGCGCCGAGGCCACCGCGTGGTGCTTGAACGGGTGCATGCCCACCTGGGCGTAGGTGACCACGATGCCGTCGTAGGCCGGGTTGACGGCCGAGGAGTTGGTGAACTCCGGGTCGAGGGAGAGCCCGAAGCGCTTGGCGGCACCCGACCACTGGTGCTTGAGGTGCTCGGTGGGCACGACGACGATGATGCGCTCGACGTCGCGCGCGCCGTGCAGGGCGGCGGCCAGCGTCAAGGCGAACGTCGTCTTGCCCGCTCCCGGGGTGGCCACCGCCAGGAAATCGCGCGGCTTGTCGGCCATAAATGAATCAAAGGCCTCCTGCTGCCATGCGCGCAGCCGGGGCCCAGATGCACCGCTGGTCACTTCCTGCGCAGCCCCTTGTAAATGCGCTCGCAGTCCGGGCACACGGGGGAACCCGGCTTGGCCTGCTTTTTCACGGGGAAGGTCTCACCGCACAGCGCGACGACCATCTTCCCGGAGATGGCGGAATCCACGATCTGGTCCTTCTTCACGTAGTGGAAGAACTTGGGGGTTCCGTCGTCGGTGGTTGACGAGGTATCTTCCCTCAGATCTGGGCGCTCGAGAGTTTTCGTCGTCGTGTTCACCCCACCAATCATGCCCCACTTCGGGTGAAAAATTAAGCGCGCAGGCCACCGCGGGCTACGCTGGGCGGCTATGAACTCGACGAACGCGGGCGATCCCTCCGGCGACCCGTTCACAGTCGACATCGCCCCGGAGACCCCTCCGCAGCGGCGCCTGCCCCGCCTGCCCGGCCGCCGCAGCGAGCTGATTACCGACGCCCGCCGCACCCCCGAGCAGAACCTGCGCGCCCGCGAGCGTTCCTACATGGTGCTCCAGATGCTGCGCATCCCGTTCATCCTGTTGTCTATGGTGTCCGCCTGGTACTGGGATAACTGGTGGCTGGCCGGGGTGCTCTTCGTCGTGTCCATCCCCCTGCCGTGGGTTGCCGTGATGGTGGGCAACGGCCAGGGTGAGAAGCGCGATCCGCGGACGAAGAACGTGTACAAGCCGGCCGCGGCGCGCGCGGCGGCCCGCGAGATGGAGCTGGAGGCGCAGCGCCGCCGCGAGCTCGCGTCGCATAGCCGGGAGGACGACGGCGAGGTCGCTATCATCGACCATGATGATGAGTGAGAATCCCGGACCCAACTTTACCGAGGCCGTAACCGGCCTCGCCGCCGTGTTCGCCGACGCTTCCTTTACTGCCGACGGCATCGCCGCCCACCTGGGCCCCGACGTTACCGAGGCGCTCTACCGCGGCGAGCCCGGGGTCGTGGCGCACGCCTGCCGCGACGGATCGCGGCTCTCACGCCTGATCCGTTTCTTCCTGCTGCGCGAGCCGTCGGCCGCAGACGAGCTCGCGGAGCTCACCTCCCCCACCCTCGCGCTGCAGCTTATCGACGCCCACGTGGTCGCGCACCTGCCCTCCGGCGAGGTTCAGGTCGCATTCGACCTGCGCCCGCACGTCATCGCCGGTGAGAACCGGCTCATCGTCTCCGACCTCGACGCGTCGGTAACCGAGCATGTGCCGGGGCCCGAGCACGTCCTGGGTGTCGGTTCGGCGTCGCTGTCGCTGCTGTCGGCCACTCCGTGCTCGCCCGTCGACACGGTGCTGGATGTGGGCACGGGCTCGGGCGTGCAGGCGGTAGCGCAGTCGGGCTGCGCCACCCGCGTTGTGGCCACCGACGTGCACCCCCGCGCGCTCGAGCTGGCGCGCGCGACGCTGGTGGCCAACGGCATCGGCAACGTGGAGCTGCGCGAGGGGTCCTGGTTCGACCCGGTGGCCGGTGAGCGCTTCGACCGGATCGTGGCCAATCCTCCGTTTGTGGTGGGCCTGCCGGAGGTGAGCCACGTCTACCGCGATTCGGGGCTGTGGCTGGACGAGGCCAGCAAGCTCGTGGTCGGCCAGGCACCGGAGCACTTGGCGGACGGGGGCACGGCCCACATCCTGGCGTCCTGGGTACACTTAACGCACGGGTCGTGGGAGAGCCGCGTGGCGTCGTGGCTGCCGCCGACCGGCGTGTCGGCGTGGGTGGTGCAGCGCGACGAGGTCGATCCGGGGATGTACGTGTCCACGTGGCTGCGCGATGAGTCGGTCGATCCCCGCTCGCGCTCCGGGATCCGCCGCACGCAGCTGTGGCTGGATCATTTCGCGAGCGAGGGCGTGCGCGCGGTCGGTTTTGGGTGGGTGTTTCTCCGCGACATTGGCGACAACCCGTCGGAGGTGACCGCGGAGTCCCTCACCCACCCGTTCACCGACCCGCTGGGCCCGGAGGTTGAGGAGTACTTCCTGCGGATGGAGTGGCTGCGCGGCCGGGGCCTCGACGACGTGCTCGCCGCGCGCTTCCTGGTCCGCCCCGGCCTCGCGCTAGAGGAGGTCAGCGTCGCCGACACGGGCACCGGCATGGGGTTTTCCCCCCGCGTGCTGCGCGCCACCCGCACGGACGGCCCGCGCTTCTCCCACGAGATCGACGAAACCGTGCGCTCGGTCCTCGCCGGCCTCAATCCGCGCGGGTTGAGCCTGGCCGATGTCGTCGGGTTGTGGTCGGCGTCGCGCGGGCTTGACGACGCCGCGGCCGACGAGCTCGCCCGCGCCAGCGCCTCCGCCGTCGTCGATCTGGTCCGCCATGGGCTGATCATCCCCGCCGACATCGCGGACCTGACGAATCTGTCCGTACTGCCTGACACACCGCCCGCGCGATGAAGGCGGTGCTAACGCGGGTGTCCAGCGCATCCGTCACGGTGGACGGTGAGCTCGTGGGAGCCATCGACTGCCCGGAGACCGGGGGCGTGCTCGCGCTCGTCGGAGTGGCCCGCGAGGACACCGACGGCGACGAGGCCTGGCAGACGATGGCGCGTAAGATCGCGGAGCTGCGGATCCTCGACGGCGAGCGCAGCGTGGTCGACGCCGGCGCCCCCGTGCTCCTCATCAGCCAGTTCACGCTCATGGGCCGCACCGCCAAGGGGCGCCGCCCGGCGTGGTCGGACGCGGCGAACGGGCACGACGCGCAGCCGGTCATGGCCAAGCTCGCCGCCGCGCTGCGCGAGCGCGGGATCCACGTGGAAGAGGGACGGTTCGGCGCGATGATGCAGGTCGCTAGCGTCAACGAAGGACCCTTCACCCTGCTTGTCGAGACATAACGGCACCGTCCGGGTAAAGTCCCATTCACCTGCGCTAATTGATTCTCAACCACCACGGGAACAATTTCGGTAGGCCGAGCGTTAAGGCATTAGACCCGAACCGTTCTAGGAGGCTCACACAAATGACTCAGCCGGATCTTGCTCCCGCCGCAGATCAGGAAGAAACAGTTGATCGAGGCAGTCGCCGGAACCAGACAAATGACAATCCGTCGGCGGACTTGGTCCGCGTGTACCTCAACGGAATCGGCAAGACGGCCCTCTTAGACGCCGCCGAAGAGGTCGAGCTCGCGCAGCGCATCGAGGTGGGCCTGTACGCCCAGCACCTCTTAGATGACCCGGACACCCAGCTCACGCGCGCCAAGAAGCGCGACCTGAAGATCCTGGCGAAGCAGGGCCGCCGCGCCCGCTCCCACCTGCTCGAGGCGAACCTGCGCCTCGTGGTTTCGCTGGCGAAGCGCTACACCGGCCGCGGGATGCCCCTGCTGGACCTGATCCAGGAAGGTAACCTGGGCCTGATCCGCGCGATGGAGAAGTTCGACTACGCCAAGGGCTTCAAGTTCTCTACCTACGCCACGTGGTGGATCCGCCAGGCCATCACCCGCGGGATGGCTGACCAGTCCCGCACCATCCGCCTGCCCGTCCACCTGGTGGAGCAGGTGAACAAGCTCTCCCGCATCCGCCGCGAGATGTACCAGTCGCTGGGCCGCGAACCCACGAACGAGGAGCTCTCGGAGGAGTCGGGCATCGAGGAATCCAAGATCGAGATGCTGCTGCGCCAGTCCCGGGACCCGGTGAGCCTGGACATGCCGGTCGGCGCGGACGAGGAAGCGCCGTTGGGCGACTTCATTGAGGACGCTGAGGCGACCGACGCAGAAGACGCTGTGGTTTCCAGCCTGCGCCACGACGACATCCAGGACATCATCGGCGGTCTCGAGCAGCGCGAGCAGGACGTGATCCGCCTGCGCTACGGCCTCGACGACGGCGTGCCCCGCACACTCGACCAGATCGGCCGGCAGTTCGGCCTGTCCCGGGAGCGCGTCCGCCAGATCGAGCGCGAGGTGATGGCCAAGCTGCGCGTCGGCGAGCGCGCAGACCGCCTGCGCGACTACGCCCTGTAAGGCACTCTGAAACCCGGTCCCGCCCGGCGCGTTTGTTAGGATGTGACGCAGCTTCGCCGGGGCCGAGGCGGCGCGAGATTCGGCAGCGCCCGCCGTGGCCTGCATGAGAATAAATGAGGGATGGGCCAGCGTGCGTGACCTAGTTGATACCACCGAGATGTACCTGCGGACGGTATACGAGCTCGAGGAAGAAGGCATTGTGCCAATGCGTGCCCGCATCGTCGAGCGCCTCGACCAATCCGGCCCGACCGTCTCCCAGACCGTGGCGCGCATGGAGCGCGACGGCCTCATCGTTGTGGAGAGCGACCGCTCGCTGTCCCTGACCCCGCTCGGCCGGGAACGCGCCACCGCGGTGATGCGCAAGCACCGCCTCGCCGAGCGCCTCCTCACGGACGTGCTCAAGCTCGATCTGTCCCGGGTCCACGAAGAAGCGTGCCGCTGGGAGCACGTGATGAGCGAGGAGGTGGAAAAGCGCGTGGTCGCCGTGCTGGACAACCCGTACCGCTCCCCCTTCGGCAACCCGATCCCCGCCCTGTCCAAGCTGGGAGTGGCGGAGGACGCGTCTCTGGAGCACGGCACCCGCGCCAGTGACCTCGACCTGAGCTCCCCCGTCACCGCCACGGTGGTCCAGATTAGCGAGATCCTGCAGCTCGACCTGCCGCAGTTTGAACAGCTCGCCGCCGCGGGAATCCGGATCGGCGACGCCGTGACCCTGCGGCGCGAAGACGGCTCGATCGTGCTGACCTCCACGGCCGGCACGGACGTTGTCTTGCGCGACGACGTAGCCCACGCGTTCCGCGTCTCCCCGCGATAGCCTGCCGTGCCCGGATCCACACGATGAAAGAAGGTCAACGATTGAGGCTCGTGGTCACCGGCGGCGCCGGATACGTGGGAAGCGTCTGCGCGGCCGTGCTGCTCGAGGCCGGCCACGACGTCACCATCATCGACGACTTCTCCACCGGCAACCCCGGTGCCGTTCCCGCCGGCGCGCGACTCGTGCGCGGATCGATTAGCGACGTCATCGACGACACTCTCGCCGGCGGCAACGTCGACGGGGTGCTGCACTTCGCGGCGCGCTCCCTGGTCGGGGAGTCGGTGGACAAACCCCACGAGTACTGGCGCGACAACGTGGGCACCACGCTCACGCTGTTAGACGCCATGCGCACGCACGGCGTGGGCAACCTCGTGTTCTCCTCCACCGCCGCCACCTACGGCGAGCCGGAGGAGGTCCCGATCACCGAGGACATGCCCACCCGCCCGACCAACCCCTACGGCGCGACGAAGCTCGCCATCGACTACGCCATCACCTCCTACTGCCACGCCTACGGCATCGGCGCGACCAGCCTGCGCTACTTCAACGTCGCCGGTGCCTACGGCTCGATCGGCGAGAACCACGCGACCGAGACCCACCTCATCCCGCTGGTGCTTCAGGTTGCCATGGGGTTCAGGGAGAAGATCATGATTTTTGGGGACGACTGGCCCACCGGAGACGGAACCTGTGTGCGCGACTATATCCACGTGCGCGACTTGGCGGACGCCCACGCGCTCGCACTTGCGTCCAACGAGCCCGGCACCCACCGGATCTACAACCTCGGCTCCGGTGACGGGTATTCGGTGCGCGAGGTGATCGACGCCTGTCGCGAGGTCACCGGCCACCCCATCCCGGCAGAAGTCGCTCCCCGGCGCGCCGGCGACCCGGCCGTGCTCATCGCTTCCTCCGCGAAGATTCAGCGCGAGCTGGGATGGAACCCGACGCGCACCGGGCTGGACCGGATCGTGGCGGATTCCTGGGAGTTCACCTCGCAGCTGGGCGAGCGCTCGCACGGCGCCCGGTAGGCCCGGTAGGCCCGGTAGGCCCGGTAGGCCCGAGATCCGCTCAGGACGACCACGCGGGGTCGAGATCGGCCCACGACAGCGCGCAGCCCGACACCGCCGATTCCACCAGTTTCTCCTGCATACCGTGGTTGAGCATGGTCAGCAGCATGAGGGACAGGTGGTGGCCGGGCACCTCCTCCTGCGCGCAGGTCAAGGCAACGACCGCCCACGAGTTGAGGTTCCGGGCGGTGGCCACGGTCGCCCACAGGGTCAAGGCGTTGGCGCGGACGTCGCCGCGGAAGGCCTTGGCTACCCACAAAAACGCCGTGGCGGCGCGCAGCGGGGACGCCAGGGCATCGATGATCATGGCGTCGCGGGCGCGCTTGACGGAGAGCAGCGCGGCGATCTCGGTCGCGTCCCCCTCCAGCCCGAACACGCGCGTCCGGTTCGTGCACTCGAGGGGCTGGATGAGCGGCCGCTCGGCGACGTCGTGCAGCAGCGCACACCCCTCCTCGATGATTCCCGCGGCCGTGCGGCGGTCAGCGTCGCAGGCCAGCTCGCACGCCTGCGCGAGCTCGGCCGCCCGGGCCCCAACCTCGTCCGGGTCGTAGTCCGGGTGGCCGCGCACAGCATCACCCCACGGCTCGAAGAAGCGGAAGGTGTCGGCGCGGTCCAGCTCGGGCAGGCCGCCGTTGCGCAGCAGCGAGACCATGGACGGCGACGACGCCACGCTGGAGACGGTCCCCTGCATCCACTCCGGGCCCATGCCGCCCGCCGCGAGCTGCGCCGGGCTGGGCCCGAACACGATGGTGTACGGGGTGCCTTCGGCGACTTCGGAGACGTGCCAGCAGGCGTCGATAAGCGGGATGCCCTCCCCGTCCGCGAAGTTGAAGAGGGCCTCCTTGGTGTCCGCGACGAGCTGGGAGTTGGGGATGCGGGAGATGACGATGGCGTAGAACGCGACGCAGTCGCCGCCCGGGGTGTCGGTGAGCGCGGGGAGGATGTGGTGTGTATGGCAGAGGTCGGCGCGCATGACCGGGCCGAGGCGGACGGCACCGCCGGCGTGCTCGGGCGGGTACAGGCCGACGACGACGGTGGATTCCTGCGGGTAGAAGCCGAAGATGCCGGGTAGTGCTGCGATGATGTCGGAAGGTCCATGGAGTGATTCGGGTGTGTGAGTCATGAACATGTTGGACACGCGCCCGCGGCCCCCGGTTCCCGGCGACGCGCGTGGCGCGCCGATCTCTGTGGATAACCCGGGAAAACGCGCAGTTATCCACAGGGCGCGGCGGCGGCGTGGCGTTCGGCGCGGCGATGGGGCATGATGGAGTGCTCGATACGGGAATGTTTTCGCGCCGAGGTCCGTTGTAGACAGCAACGTATCAATCACCCCGCCGCACGGCGCGTTGCGCCGGGGATGCAAAGGAGAGCAGATGTCTGACCAGGATCGTCACATGTATGAACTGGAATACCCTGCCCCGCCAGTGGGAGAAGGGCCGGCGGGGCCGACCCTGATTATCGCGATGCAGGGGTACGCCGACGCCGGCCACGCCGTCGAGGGTGCCGCGGAGCACCTCAAGGCCGCGTTGGAGTCGCGCACGGTGGCCACGTTCAGCAACGACGAGCTGATTGACTACCGCTCGCGCCGCCCCGTGGTCACGCTCGCGCACAGCGAGATCACCAACCTGGAGGACTTGCAGCTGGATATGCGGGTGCTGCGCGACACCGAGGGGCGCTCCTTCCTGCTTCTGTCCGGCCCCGAGCCAGACCTGCGCTGGGAGGCGTTCAGCGACGCCGTGGCGGAGCTGGTCGAGCGCTTCGACGTGGACAAGACCATTTGCCTCTACGCCGCACCCATGGGCGCGCCGCACACCCGCCCGCTCGTCGTCTCCGCGCACGGCAACGACCGCGACCTCGTGGGCACGATGTTCACGTTCGACGGTATGGTCACCATGCCGGGTTCGGCAGCGATCATGATCGAGCGCGAGCTGCACCAGCGCGGTCGCAAGGTGGCCGGCTACACGGCGCACGTGCCGCACTACGTCTCGGCCTCGCCCTACCCCGCCGCGACGTACCAGCTGCTGCAGTCGGTGTCCGATGCTTCCGGCCTGAGCTTCCCGCTGCGCACCTTGGAGCGCGACATGAAGCGGGTTTCGCGCCAGCTGGCGGAGCAGACCGAGTCCTCCCAGGAGATCTCCCAGGTCGTCGCAGCGCTCGAGCAGCACTACGACTCCGAGATGGAGGAGTACCGCGACAGCCACCCGAACGCCATGATGCCCGGGGAGGCGCAGATGCCCACCGGCGAGGAGA
The DNA here is from genome assembly GCF_900103625.1 of Corynebacterium mycetoides. Classification (NCBI taxonomy): domain Bacteria; kingdom Bacillati; phylum Actinomycetota; class Actinomycetes; order Mycobacteriales; family Corynebacteriaceae; genus Corynebacterium; species Corynebacterium mycetoides. The sequence goes on from NZ_LT629700.1 coordinate 729,764, forward strand.
TCAGCGAGGCGTTCGAGAACTTCCTCTCCGCCATCGACGACCGCGACAATGACCGCTTCGGGGAGCGCGCGCTTCCGTTCGGCGAGGACGTCGACAGCCGGCTCGCGGACCACTACTTCACCGATGCCAGCGAAGATCACCCGGAGCGGCGCGACGACGACACTGATTCCGAGGCGGACGACGACCAGTAGCGCCCGCCGCCCGCGCGGTGTCGCACCCGTGGGTTACGGTGGGAGCCGTGAGTGACCCCGTAGCCCGCCCGTCGATCCAGACCCTGGCAGCCATGCTGCCCGACCTCGCCCAGGTTCCCGATCCGCTTTTCGACGACGTGGTGTGGGACGTCTTCACCACCTGGACACGCGGCCGCGGGATCACGCTCTACCCCGCCCAGGAGGAGGCGTCGCTGGCCCTGCTCGCCGGCGACAACGTCATCCTGGCCACCCCGACCGGCTCGGGCAAGTCGATGGTGGCCAACGCGGCGCACTTCATCGCCATGGCGCGCGGCCAGCGCACCTTCTACACGGCGCCGATCAAGGCGCTGGTGAGCGAGAAGTTCTTCGCTCTGTGCGAGATCTTCGGCGCGGAGAACGTCGGCATGATGACGGGTGACGCCACCGTTAACGGCAACGCGCCGATCATCGCGGCCACCGCAGAAATCGTGGCCAACATCGCCCTGCGCGAGGGCACAAACGCCGCCATCGACCAGGTGGTCATGGATGAGTTCCACTACTACTCCGATCCCGACCGGGGCTGGGCGTGGCAGGTGCCCCTGCTTGAGCTGCCGCGCGCGCAGTTCCTGCTCATGTCGGCCACCCTCGGCGACACGGCGTGGCTGGAGGAGGACCTGACGCGACGCACGGGCCGCACGACCACCTTCGTCGGCGGCTCGGAGCGCCCAGTGCCGCTGGACTTCCACTACGTGTTCACCCCGGTGCACGAGACGCTGGAGGAGCTGCTGGAGGGCGGCAAGGCCCCCATCTACGTAGTCCACTTCTCCCAGCGCGAGGCCACCGAGCGCGCCCAGGCGCTGACCAGCATGAACGTGGTCACAGCCGAGGAGAAGAAGCGCATCGCCGAGGAGATCGGGGACTTCCGGTTTACCACCACCTTCGGCAAGACCCTCTCCGGGCTGCTGCGCCGCGGGATCGGCGTGCACCATGCGGGTATGCTGCCGAAGTACCGGAGGCTCGTCGAAAAGCTCTCGCAGACGGGCCTGCTCAAGATCATCTGCGGCACGGACACCTTGGGGGTGGGCATTAACGTGCCCATCCGCACGGTGCTTTTGACGGGGCTGGCGAAGTACGACGGCACCCGCCAGCGCATTTTGAAGTCGCGCGAATTCCACCAGATTGCGGGCCGCGCCGGCCGCGCCGGGTTCGACACCGAGGGCACCGTGGTGGTGGAGGCGCCCGAGCACGAGATCGAGAACGTCAAGCTGCGCCGCAAGGCGGGAGACGACCCGAAAAAGCTCAAGAAGATCCGCAAAAAGTCAGCCCGCGACGGCGAGGTGTCGTGGTCGGAGAAGACCTTCCAGCGGCTCACCACGGCCGAGCCCGAGGAGCTGACCAGCCAGTTCCGGGTGTCCAACTCCATGCTGCTCAACGTGGTGGCGCGCCCGGGCGACGGCTACGAGCACATGAAGAACCTGCTGCGCGGCAACCACGACAGCCGCGCGAAGCAGAACCGGGACATCCTCACCGCGCTCGAGCTCTTCCGCGGCCTCATCAACGCAGACGTGGTCGAGCGCACCCCGGATTCGCCGGCTATGCGCCCGTACACGCTCACGCGGGAGCTGGACCGGGACTTCGCGCTCAACCAGCCGCTGTCCCCGTTCGCGCTCGCGTTTTTGTCCGTGCTCGACCCGGAGTCGGAGACGTACACGCTGGACGTGATCTCCACGTTCGAGGCGATTTTGGATGACCCCCGTCAGCTCCTCCAGGCCCAGCAGTCAGCGGCGCGCGGGGAGGAGATCGCCGCGCTGAAGGCGGACGGGGTGGACTACACGGAGCGCATGGCACTCATCGAGGAGGTCACCTACCCCAAGCCGCTGGACGACGAGCTGCACGACGCGTTTGAGACGTTTAGCCAAGGCAACCCGTGGGCCAAGGAATTCGAGCTCTCCCCCAAGTCGGTCGTGCGCGACATGATCGAGCACGCCATGACGTTTTCCGACCTCATCGCCACCTACGGCCTCGCCCGCTCGGAGGGTGTGGTCCTGCGCTACCTCACCGACGCCTGGCGCACGCTGTCGCACTCCATCCCCGAGGCGTACAGCAACGACGAGCTGGACGACATCATCGCCTGGCTGGGCGAGCTCATCCGCCAGGTCGACTCCTCGCTTCTCGACGAGTGGGCCCACATGGCCGACGACAACTCTCCAATCTCGCAGGAGGCGCTCGCCCGGGAACTCGCGTTCGGCGTGGAGGACCCGACCGCGCTCACCGCGAACCGCCGCGCCTTCAAAGTCATGGTGCGCAACTACTTCTTCCGCCTCGCGGAGCTGTTCGCGCTGGAGAAGGAGGAGCAGCTCGAGGACATGGTGGCCTACCTGGACGACGATGCCCTGCCCGGACGCGCGCCCGACTGGCCCGCCGAGATGGACGACTACTTCGACGCCTACGACGACGTCGTCATCGACGCGGACGCGCGCGGCCCCGAGTACTTCCGCATCACGGGCGACAACACGCGGCAGTGGTCGGTGGTGCAGGTGCTCAAGGACCCGGAGGGGGACAACGCGTTCCAGCTGCACGGCGTGGTGGATCTCGACGCGTCCGACGCCGCGGGCGAGGTGAGGCTGTCTGCCCTGGAGATGAAAAAAGTTTGACGTATCTAACCAAACGGCTTATCACGGTGAAGTACTGTCATAGGCATGAGCAATAAAGAGTACCGGCCGACGCTCGCGCAGCTGCGCACCTTCGTCACCATCGCGGAGAACAAGCACTTCGGCACGGCTGCGAGCAAGCTCAACATCTCCCAGCCCTCGCTGTCCCAGGCGCTCGTCGCCCTGGAGACGGGCCTGGGAATCCAGCTCATCGAGCGCTCCACCCGCAAGGTGATTGTCACCCCCGTGGGCGAGGAACTGCTTCCGCTCGCACGCGCCACCCTCGAAGCCGCGGACGCATTCGTCACCCGTTCCCGCGGAGCCCTCGGGGTGCTCTCGGGCACGTTGACGATGGGCGTCATCCCGACGCTGACCCCCTACATCCTCCCCGAGCTCCTCCGCGAGGCCGCGAAGCATTACCCGGATTTGAAGCCGCTCATCGTCGAGGAGCAGACCGGCGCGCTCATCGAGCAGCTGCGCGACGGCTCGATCGACGTGGCCATCCTGGCCGTGCCCTCCGGCTTCCCCGGCATGCGCGAGACGGAGCTGTTCCGCGAGAAGTTCGTCATTGTCACCCCGGAGGATCACCCGTTCGCGGGCCGCCGCGACCTCAGCCTCGATGCGCTCGGCGAGCTGGATCTGCTCCTGCTTGACGACGGCCACTGCTTGCGCGACCAGATCGTCGACCTGTGCCGGATCGCGCACACCGGCCACCCCGGCAACGCCGAGTACGCCACGCGCGCCTCCTCGCTGACCACCATCATGCAGCTGGTCGTCGCCGGCCTGGGTTCCACCCTGGTGCCGGAGTCGGCCGTGGCCTCCGAGTGCGCCCGCCCGGGTCTGGGACTTGCCACATTCGACGCGTCGGTGACGGCGGAGCGCGCCATCGGGCTGGTGAGCCGACCCTCCTCGGCCCGGGCGGCGGAGCACCAGGCACTCGGCGAACTGATCACCCGTGCGCACGCCCGGGCCGTGCGGAAGGGCAAACATCTGCTGCCAAGCTAAACTTGTTCGGCAGATATGAACGATTCTTCACACCCTTCCCGCGCCGACCTCATTCGCCGTCTCGACACCGTCCCGCTCAGCGAGGTCCGCCGGTTCAAACGCCGCCTGGATAAGGCGCGCTCCCCCGAGGCTTTTGCCGCGATTGCCCTCGACATCGACGCCGCGGCGGCGGTCGTCGATAAGCGTGCGAGCTCCATCGGCGACATCACCTACCCCGAGCAGCTGCCGGTGTCCGCGCGCCGCGAGGACATCATGGAGCTCATCCGCGACCACCAGGTGGTGGTCATCGCGGGCGAGACCGGCTCCGGCAAGACGACGCAGATCCCGAAGATGCTCCTGGAGCTCGGCCGCGGGCGCCGCGGCCTGATCGGCCACACGCAGCCGCGCCGCCTGGCCGCGCGGACGGTGGCCGAGCGCATCGCCGACGAGCTCGGCCAGAAGATCGGCGACAGCGTCGGCTACGCAATCCGTTTCGACGACCGCGTCTCCCCCACCACCGCCGTCAAGCTGATGACCGACGGCATCCTGCTCGCCGAGATGCAGCGCGACCGCTTCCTCAACGCCTACGACACGATCATCATCGACGAGGCGCACGAGCGCTCCCTCAACATCGACTTCCTCCTCGGCTACCTCAAGCGGCTGCTGCCGAAGCGGCCGGACCTCAAGGTCATCATCACCTCGGCGACGATCGACCCGGAGCGTTTCGCCCGGCACTTCGCCTCCGCCGACGGCACACCCGCGCCGGTCATCGAGGTCTCGGGGCGAACCTACCCGGTGGAGATCCGCTACCGGCCGCTCGTGGAGCAGGTCGAGGGCAAGGACGTCGACATCGACATGATCGACGGCGTCGTCGCTGCCGTCGAGGAGCTCATGCGCGAAGGCGACGGCGACATCCTGTGCTTCTTTTCCTCCGAGCGCGACATCCGCGACTGCATGGAGGCCATTGAGAAGAAGCGCTGGCGCGGCGTGGAGGTCACGCCGCTGTTCGGGCGGCTGTCGAACGCGGAGCAGCACCGGGTGTTCTCCCCGCACACCGGCCGCCGCATTGTCCTGTCGACCAACATCGCCGAGACGTCGCTGACCGTGCCCGGCATCCACTACGTGGTGGACACGGGGCTGGCCAGGATTTCCCGCTACTCCACGCGCACGAAGGTGCAGCGCCTGCCCATCGAGGAGATCTCGCAGGCCTCCGCGAACCAGCGCTCGGGCCGCTCCGGGCGCGTGGCCGACGGCATCGCGATCCGCCTGTACTCGGAAGAGAACTTCGACGCGAGGCCCGAGTTCACCGACCCGGAGATCCTGCGCACCAACCTGGCCAGCGTGATCCTGCAGATGATCTCGCTGCGCCTGGGGGATGTCAGTGAATTCCCCTTCTTGCAGCCGCCGGATCAGAAGTCCATCCGCGACGGCCTGATGGTGCTCCACGAGCTCGGGGCGATCTCTGACAAGGAGCGCGACGGCGCGCCGACCCTTACTCCCGTCGGGCGCGATATCGCGCGCATCCCGGTCGACCCGAAGATGGCGCGCATGCTGGTCGAGGCCAACCGCCTCGGCGTGCTGGATGACACCACGGTCATCGTCGCGTACATGACCATTCAGGACGTGCGCGAACGTCCGCTGGAGTTTCAGGCCCAGGCGGACCAGGCGCACGCCCGGTTCAAGGACCCGACCTCCGACTTCGCCTCGGCGCTGAAGCTCTGGGACTATATCAACGAGTCCCGCGACGAGCTCTCCGGCAACGCGTTCCGCACCCGGATGCGCCGCGAATACCTGCACTACATGCGTATCCGCGAGTGGTACGACCTAGTGCGCCAGCTGCGCGACGTGGAAAAGCAGCTCGGGTGGTCCCGCGCGGAAAACGTCGTGGGCGAGCGCGACCTAGATGCCATCCACAAGTCCCTGCTCACGGGGCTGCTGTCCAACATCGGCGCGCGCGACGGAAACTCCAAGGAGTTCCAGGGTGCGCGCGGCACGCGTTTCATGGTCTTTCCCGGCTCAGTGCTGGCGAAAAAGCCGCCGGAGTTCCTCATGGCCGCGGAGCTGGTGGAAACCTCCCGGCTCTGGGCGCGCGACGTGGCCAGAATCAAGCCGGAGTGGGTGGAGGCCGCCGCCGGCGACCTGCTCAAGCACAACTACTCCGAGCCGGTGTGGTCGCGCAAGCGCTCGGCCGCGATGGTGCACCAGACCTCCCTGCTCTACGGCCTGCCCATCGTGCGGGACCGGCTGGTGCCCTACCACCGCGTGGATGGGCCCGGGGCGCGAAACATGTTCATCCGCCACGCGCTCATCGGGGGTGATTGGAACCGCCACCACACATTCATCGACCACAACGAGGCCCTGCTTGCCGACGCCGCCGCGGTGGAGGACAAGGTGCGCCGCCGCGGAATCGTGGTGGACGAGGACACGTTGTTCGACTTCTACGACGCGCGCCTACCCGCCGATGTGACCACCGCGCGCCACTTCGACTCGTGGTGGAAGGCAAAGCGCCGCGAGGACCCCTCCTACCTGGACTTCGACCCAGACGAGCTGTTGCGCGGCGACGTCGACGCCTCCGCCGACTCCTTCCCCACGACCTGGCGGCAGGGCTCCATCGACTATCCGCTGCGCTACACGTTCGAGCCGGGGGACCCGTTCGACGGCGTCACCGTGGAAGTGCCCGTCCCGCTTCTCGCGGGGCTCGAGGCGGCCGGGTTCGACTGGCTCGTCCCCGGGCTGCGCCTCGAGCTGGTCACCGAGCTCATCCGCACCCTGCCGAAAGCGTTGCGACGCTCCGTCGTCCCCGCACCCGATTTCGCCAGGATGGCGCTCGCCCGGCTTGAGCCGTCCGGGACGCCTTCTACGCCGCTGACCGACGACCTCGCCGAGGCGCTCCGAGCTCTCGGGGGTGCAGGAATCAACGCGTCCGATTTCCGCCCCGAGGCGCTGCCGGACCACCTGAAGGTGACGTTCGCCGCCGTGGACAAGCGCGGCCGCGTCATCGACCACGACAAGGATCTCAGCGCGCTCAAGCGGCGCCAGGCCGGCAAGATCCGCTCGTCGGTGTCCAAGGCGAGCCGCGCCTCGGAAACGGCCACCGCCGCGAAGTGGACAGCCGACACGCTGGGCGCGGTCCCGGAGACGGTGAGCACCACCATCGAGGGTAACGCAGTCGACGCCTACCCCGCGTTAGAAGCCACCGCCGACGGCGTCAAGGTGACCGTCCACCCGACAAAGGCCGCGGCGGATGCGTCCATGGTGACGGCCACGTTGACGCTGCTGCTGCGGGAGATCCCCGTCAACGCCGGGCAGATGACGAAGGGGCTGCCGCTGCGTCAGAAGGTCGCAGTGGACAACTACCCGCACGGCGGGGCGGCCGGGCTTGTCGAGGACGCCCGGGTGGCCACCATCCGCGACCTCATGTTCGCGGCGGGTGGCCCCGTGCGTTCCCCCGAGCAGTTCGAGGCCCTGGTCACCGAGCTCAAACCGCAGGTGCCCTTCGGCGTGCGCCAAAATGTAGTCGCGGTAGCGCCCTCCCTGGTGCAGTTCGCGAACATGTCGACGGAGCTCGAGAAGTGGAGCGGCCCGGCGATCGATGACATGCGCGGGCAGCTGGCGTTCTACTTCCCGCCGCACGCGATCGCCACGCACGGGATGGAGCATCTGCAGCACGTGCCCCGCTACATCGAAGCGATGCGGATCCGGTTGGAGGACATGGCGCTTGATCCCGACAGGGACGCCGAGCGCCAAGACATCGTCGCGTCGACGCGCCGCTACCTCGACGCGAAGCTGCGCTCACTCCCCCGCGGCCGGGAGAAGACCCGGGCTGTGAGGGACATCCTGTGGCAGATCGAGGAGCTGCGTGTCAGCTTGTTCGCGCAGCGCCTGGGCACCCCGAAGCCCGTCAGCCAAAGACGGATAGAGAAGATGGTCGACGCGCTACGCTAACGAGCCGGCGGCGGGTCAGAAGTTCTCCCTGTCCCGTCGCCGCATGAGACGGATTTCCGACTCGAAGTCGTCAGCCGACTCAAAGGACTTGTAGACGGACGCGAAGCGCAGGTATGCGACCTCGTCGAGTGCGCGAAGCGGCTCGAGGACGGCGAGGCCGACATCGTTGGCGTCGACCTGCGAGCTACCGTGACTACGCACCGTCTCCTCCACCTGTTGGGCGAGGCGCTTGAGCGCGTCGTCGGACACGTCGCGGCCTTGGCAGGCGCGGCGGACGCCGCTGATGAGCTTGTCGCGATCAAACGGCTCGCTGACCCCGTTGCGCTTGACCACCATGAGGATGGCCTTTTCCACCGTGGTGAATCTCCCTCCGCAGTTCGCACACTCTCTCCGGCGACGGATGGCGGACCCGGCGTCGATGACGCGGGAATCGAGAACCCTCGACTGTTCGTGGTGGCAAAACGGGCAGTGCATGCCCCCGATACTACCCCCGGACGAGCGCCAGAACCTAGAGCCAGATCCTAGCGCTGGGAGCTAGCGCACCTGCGCCGAGACGACGTCGTGCGCCGCCCCATGGCCCTGGTCCGCCGGGTCCGCGGAGAATGCGCCACCGGCCGCCGAACCGAGGATCAGCGCGAGACCGAGAACGGCGCCCATGAGAATATCCGCGCGGTTTTCGTGGCGGGATTCGAATGCGGTCTCAGCCGGGATTTCCGTGGGCCGTGGCAGGCGAGGAACACGCTCATGAGTTCGATTATGTGGACTGAGGGTTCGAACACGGGTTGAGTGCGCGCGCGTGTGCGTCTCGGGGGCGACGTCCCACACCGCGACTGTAGTAGCCCGGGCCGGGTGGGCCGTGTGGGGAGTGTGAGCAGTGCTGGCACGATCGATCTGGATGGTCATGATTGTCTCCTTTGTTGTGTTGCCTTTAACTCTAAGGGCGAGTCGGACACCGTCGAACAAGCTACCGTTCACATGTTCGATGCCGTCTCTATGTTCGATTTATAGCACCTTGTCCAACACGTGTCCAGTGTCGCGCCAAGAATGTCGAACAAACTTGCCACTTCTGGTAGCTTTGCAAGCACGCCCGATGATGCGCCGCCGATGAAGTACCGATGAAGTAGCGATGAAAGTAGAGGAGAACCGATGCCCCGCAAGAAAGACGACCCGAGCACGCTTGACATGAGTGTCCTGTCCGACCGGCAGCGCCGGATCCTGGAGGTGATACAGGACGCGGTTGTGCTGCGCGGGTACCCACCCAGCATCCGCGAGATCGGCGACGCCGCCGGGCTGCAGTCCACGTCTTCGGTCGCCTACCAGCTCAAGGAACTGGAGAAGAAGGGCTTCCTCCGGCGCGACCCCAATAAGCCCCGTGCCGTAGATTTGCGCCACCTGCCCGATTCTGCGAAGCCCCGGAAGTCCACCGCCGAGGACGTCGTCGCCCCCGAGGATGCGTCGCAGCCGCGCTTCGTCCCGGTGGTAGGCCGCATCGCGGCAGGCTCCCCCATCCTGGCGGAGCAGAACATCGACAGCTACTTCCCCCTCCCGCAGGAGCTGCTGGGCGAGGGCGAGCTCTACATGCTCCAGGTCGTCGGCGAGTCGATGCGCGACGCCGGCATCCTCGACGGGGACTGGGTCGTCGTGCGTGCCCAGCCGGTAGCGGAGGAGGGCGAGTTTGTCGCCGCGCTTCTCGACGGCGAAGCGACGGTCAAGGAGTTCCACCGCGACTCCTCCGGGGTGTGGCTGCTGCCCCACAACGACGCGTTCTCCCCCATCAAGGGAGACGAGGCACAGATCATGGGGCGGGTCGTGTCCGTTTTCCGGACCCTCTAGGTCCCCTCCGCCCCCGTATGTAGCCCCGCTTGGGGGCATGCAAACACAAACACACCCAACCGGGCAGGTTTTGTTTGGAACAATGGCAGACGGTTTACTCCCCTCTCAGCCCCAAGGACGGCCCAGGCATGTACGCAGAAGAACGCAGGCGACAGATCGCGTCGTTGACCGCCGTCGAGGGCCGGGTCAACGTCACGGAGCTTGCACAGAAATTCGGCGTCACGGCGGAGACCATTAGGCGCGACCTCGCGGCACTGAACCGGGACGGCGTGATCCAGCGCGTCCACGGCGGGGCCGTGGCCAGCCAGTCCTACCTCACTACGGAGTTTCCGCTCGACACGAGGTTCCGCTCCGCATCCTCGGCGAAATCGGCAATCGCGCGCGCGGCGCTCGCTTTCCTTCCGGACCACCCCGAGGGCGGGATCTTCCTCGACTCCGGCACAACGATTCACGCGCTCGCCAGCATCATCGCCACGCACCCGCACGCGCCCTCCTGGCAGATCGTGACCAACTCCATCCCGATCGCCCTGGATCTGTCCGCGGCGCAGCTGCCCCACGTCCAGCTGCTCGGCGGGTCTGTCCGCGCGATTACGCAGGCGGTGGTGGGACCTACGGCGCTGCGCTCCCTCGCCCTTCTGCGCGCCGACGTGGCGTTTATTGGCACCAACGCGCTGAGCGTCGAGCACGGTCTGTCCACGGCGGACGCGCAAGAGGCGGCGATCAAGTCCGCGATGGTGACCAACGCGCGCACAGTGGTCGTGCTGTGCGACTCCTCGAAGCTCGGCAACGACTACCTGGTCAGCTTCGCCCCGCTTGACGACGTCGACGTAGTCATCACCGACGACGCCGCCCCGCAATCGATCCTGGACGAGCTCGCCCAGCACGGCGTCGAGGTCATTCTGGCAGGGGGAGAAACTACCCCCTCTTGACCAACCGGGCACATTCGGAAAGAATCGGGGGTAACGAGACCCCGAGGAGCCCCGCAGTGATAGTCACCTTCACTCCCAACCCGAGCATCGACGCCACACTCGAGCTCGACTCTCTAGAGGTGGGTGGCGTCAACCGCGCCCTCCGAGCTTGCCGCGAGGCCGGGGGCAAAGGCATCAACGTCGCCCGCGCCTGCGCACAGGCGGGCCAGCCCACGCTGGCCATCGCGCCCTGCGGGCCGACAGACCCGTTCACTCTGCTGTGCCGCACGGCGGACGTTCCGCTCAAGACGGTGCCCATCGACGGCACCGTCCGCACCAACACAACACTGTCGGAGCGCGGCGGCCGCACCACGAAAATCAACGAGACCGGCCCACTGCTCGGCAGCGCCGACGTCGCCCGCATCACGGACACCGTCATCTCCACCATGGCCGAGGGCGGAGCGGACGCGGTCGTCATGGCCGGCTCCCTGCCGCCCGGCGCACCGCTGGACTGGTACGCCACGCTCGCGCGCCAGATCCGCAAGGCCTGCCCGGGGGCGGTCGTCGCCATCGACACCTCCGACAAGCCGCTTGTGGCGCTGAGCGCCCACCTTGCCGACGCCGCGCCCGACGTGATGAAGCCCAACGCATTCGAGCTCGCCCAGCTCACCGACTCCGGGACCACTGGCCGCGAGCTCGAGCAGCAGGCCGCCCGCGGCGACTACGCGGAGATCAGCGCCCACGCAGAAACCCTGCGCTCCGCCGGCGTCAAGGAGGTCGTGGTCACCCTGGGTGCAGCCGGAGCGGTGCTGGTCACCGGGTCCGGCGCCTGGGCCGCCACCGCTCCCCCCGCCGCCGCGCAGTCCACCGTCGGCGCGGGCGACTCGGCGCTGGCCGGCTACATCATGGCGCGCGTCGCGGGGGAAGCGCCCGCGGAATGCCTGCGCCGCAGCGTTGCCTACGGCTCGGCGGCGGCCGCGAAGCCCGCCACCGGCATCCCCTCGCCGGCCGAGATCGACCTCGCCCACACAGACGTTTTCCCGCTCTCCACCTCCGAGAAGGACTGACGCCATGAGCCCCCAGTTAATCACCCCCGAACTCGTCGGCCTCGACGTCGATTTCGGATCCGCCCCCACCGATGTCATCACCCGCCTGGCAGGCATGGTTGCCTCCGCCGGCCGCACCACCGACGCGGCCGCGCTTGCCGACGGCGCCATCGAGCGCGAAGCCAAAGCCCCGACGGGTGTTCCCGGCCGCGTCGCCATCCCGCACGTGCGCTCCTCCGCCGTCGCCACGCCCACCCTCGCCTTCGCCCGGCTGGCCCGTCCGGTCGACTTCGGCGGCCCGGACGGGGACGCGGACCTGGTGTTCCTTATCGCCGCGCCCGAAGGCGGCGGCAAGGAACACCTGAAAATCCTGTCCACCTTGGCCAGGGCCCTGGTGCGTGGGGAGTTCGTCGATAAGCTGCGCGCAGCCGCGACCCCGAACGACGCCGTCGCGGAGATCATCGCCGTCGTCGGCGGAGCGCCCGAGCCGCCGAAGCGGGTGTACAGGATCGCCGCGGTGACTTCGTGCCCCACCGGCATCGCGCACACTTACATGGCCGCCGACGCCCTGGTTCAGGCCGCGCAGAAGCGTGACGACGTCGACCTGCGCGTCGAACCCCAGGGTTCCTCCGGCTACGACGCCCTCGAAGACTCCTTTATCCGCGACGCAGACGCCGTCATCTTCGCCCACGACGTCGCCGTGCGCGGCCAGGGCCGCTTCGCCGGCAAACCGCTGATCAACGCCCCCGTCAAGCGCGGCATCGACTCCCCCGACGCGCTGATCGACGCCGCCGTCGCCGCGGCGGACGACCCGGACGCGGACGTCGTCAAGGCATCGACGTCCGCGGGTGACGACGGCGACGCCGCGCGCCAGAGCACCGACAGCTGGCCGAAGCGCATCCAGCAGGCGGTGATGACCGGCGTGTCCTACATGGTCCCGTTCGTCGCCGCCGGCGGCCTCCTGCTCGCGCTCGGATTCCTCATCGGCGGCTACGACATGGCCAACGGGTGGCAGGCGATTGCCACGCAGTTCTCCCCCACCAACCTGCCCGGAAACCAGGTCAACGTGGACGGCGCCGTGATGACGTTCGAGCGCTCCGGGTGGCTGCTCTACCTGGGCGCCGTGCTGTTTGCCACGGGCCAAATGGGCATGGGATTCGTGGTCTCGGCACTATCCGGTTACATCGGCTACGGGCTCGCGGGCAGGCCCGGCATCGCCCCCGGGTTCATCGGCGGCGCGAGCTCCGTACTGCTCGGCGCTGGGTTCATCGGCGGCCTCGTCACCGGCATCCTCGCCGGAGTGATCGCGTACTGGATTCAGTCGTGGACAGTGCCGCGCTGGCTCGGCTCACTCATGCCGGTGGTGATCATTCCGCTGTTGACCTCGCTCGCCATCGGCCTTTTGATGTTCCTGCTGCTCGGCCGCCCACTCGGGGCGATCATGGAGGGCCTGCAGGGGTGGCTGGAATCCATGAGCGGGTCGTCCGCGATCCTGCTCGGCGTGATCATCGGCATGATGATGTGCTTCGACCTCGGCGGGCCGGTGAACAAGGCCGCCTACCTCTTCGGCACCGCGGGCCTGTCCGCCGGAACCGAGTCGAGCTTCCAGATCATGGCCGCCGTCATGATTTCCGGCATGGTGCCCCCGATCGCCCTGTCCATCGCCACGTTCCTACGCCGGTCCCTCTTCACGCCCGCGGAGCAGGAGAACGGCAAATCCGCCTGGCTGCTCGGCCTGTCCTTCGTCTCCGAAGGCGCGATCCCCTTCGCCGCGGCTGACCCGCTGCGTGTCATCCCGTCGATGATGCTCGGCGGCGCGACCGCCGGCGCGGTGTCCATGGCGCTCGGCACGGGAGTGCAGGCGCCGCACGGCGGCATCTTCGTCATCTTCGCGTATGACCCGTGGTGGGGCATGTTCGCCGCCCTCGCCGCAGGCGTGGCGGTGTCCGCGGCTGCGGTCATCGCGGCCAAGCAGATTTGGCCCAACAAGGCCATCGAGCACGCTGCGCAGACCGCGTAGACTCGAGTCACCACTTACGAAAGGACTTCTCTATGGCTTCCAAGACTGTCAAGGTCGGCTCCACTGTGGGCCTCCACGCTCGCCCCGCAACCGTGATCGCTGACGCGGCCGGTGAGTTCGACGAGGAGATCGTGCTCACCCGCGTCGGTGACGACCCGGACGACGAGACCGACGCAGCCTCGTCGCTGATGATCATGGCGATGGGCGCGGAGTACGGCGACGAGGTCACCGTGACCTCGGACAATGCGCAGGCCGTAGAGAAGATCGCGGCTCTCATCGAGCAGAACCTCGACGAGGAGTAGGTCACTGTTCGACCGGCGTTTCCGGACTTTCGGGGCGCTGGGTGGCCGTTTCTGTCGAACGGGGTACAGCAGGGCTTAGCTAACCTGGCCCCCTTGTTCGACCGGAACGGCCTTTACCGCTCCCGCAGGCGCCTGAAACGCGCTTCCGGTCGAACACGCACCTGCGGGGTCTGACGGCTAACCCCCTTGTTCGACCGGAGCGGCCTTTCTGACCTCTCAGGGCGTTAAAGCACGCTTCCGGTCGAACACGCACCGGGCGGGACTAGTGGCGTTGGCCCCTTGTTCGACCGGAATAGGCATTTTCACGCCCGCAGGCTCCTAAAACACGCTTCCGGTCGAACACGCACCTGCGGGGTCTGACGGCTAACCCCCTTGTTCGACCGGAACGGCCTTTTCCGCCCCGCAGGCCTCTGAAACGCGCTTCCGGTCGAACACGCACCGGGTGGGACGAGCGCTGTTCGACCGGAACGGCATTTACCGGCCATGAAGGGGCTCCGGCACGCTTCCGGTCGAACACGCACCTGGTGGGACGAGCGCTGTTCGACCGGAATGACATTTTCCGGCCATGAAGGGGACTCCGGCACGCTTCCGGTCGAACACGCACCGGCACGACCTAGCGGCGCTGGCCCCTGTTCGACCGGAACCCCCACCAAACGCCCCACACCGCTCCGAAACACTCTTCCGGTCGAACTACACCGCAACCCCGAAGCGCAGCCCCGAAACGCACCGCCGCACCGCCGCCCAAGGAACTACCGGTACTGCCCTTCGCCGATCGTGGCGAAGGCCCATGTCATGATCGGGTACGCCACGATGATGCCCACCGAGCCCAGCGCGATGCCCTGGAGCTCAACAGGCCCGAGCGTCAGCGAGAGGTTGCCGATGCCCACGATGAGCGCGACGGCGGCGGTGATCAGATTGACGGGGTTGGTGAAGTCGACGCGGTTGTCCTGCCAAATGCGCACGCCCAGCATGCCGATGAGGCCGTAGAGCACGAGGCACGCCCCGCCAAGCACGCCGACGGGGATGCTGAACACCACGGCGCCGAACTTCGGAATGAACGCGAGCACCACCGCGAACACTGCGGCGACCCAGTAGGCGGCGGTGGAATAGACCTTCGTGGCCGCCATTACGCCGATGTTTTCGGCGTAGGTGGTCGTGCCGGAACCACCGAAGCTGCCCGCGAGGGTGGTGGCGATGCCGTCGCCGATGAGCGCGCGGCCCTGAAAGTCGTCCATGTTGCGCTGGGTCATCTCGCCCACCGCCTTGACGTGGCCGACGTTTTCCGCGATGAGCACCACCAACACGGGCAGGGTGACCAGGACGGCGGAGAGGTGGAATTCGGGGGTGTGGAACTGCGGTATGCCCACCCACGGGGCGTCGGAAATCGCCTGCAGCGCGTCGTCGGACAAGCCGCCGCTGAGCGCCGCGGCGACCCAGCCTACAATGACGCCGCCAAGGATGGACAGGCGAGAGAGCATCCCGCGGGCGGCCACGGACAACACGGCGATGGTAGCGAGTGTCGCCGCCCCGATCCACGGCTGTGCCTCGAAGTTCGCCACCGCCGTGGGCGCGAGGTTGAACCCGATGAGCGCGACGATGGCGCCGGTCACGGCCGGGGGCATGACGGCATCGATGAGCCTCTTGCCGGCCACCTGGACCGCCGCGCCGACGGCGATGAGCGCCAGGCCCGTGACCAGTACGCCGCCGAGCTGGGCGCCCACCCCGTACTGCTGCGAGGCGGTGAGCGGGGCGATGAAGGCGAACGAGGAGCCCAGGTAGCTGGGCAGCTTGTTGCGGGTGATCAGCAGAAAGATGATGGTGCCCAGGCCGGAGAACAGCAGCGTGGTGTTGACCGGGAACCCGGTTAGGGTGGGCACGAGCAGCGTGGCGCCGAACATGGCCACGACGTGCTGCATGCCGATGACCGCGGTGCGCGGCCAGCTCAGCCTCTCATCGGGGGCGACGACCGCGCCGGGTAGAACGCGGCGCCCGTCACCGTGGAGGGTCCATCCGTAAGAATTATTCACGGATGGATATTGTCGCCTACCGGCTAGGACACCACAAACTCGGCGTACTGTTCGGCGATGACGTGGGGCAGGCGGACGTCGATAAGCGTGCCGCCCTCCTCGTAGCTCTCGGCCCGCACGGTGCCCTGCTCGTGGACGCGGCTGACCACGTCGCCGCGGGTGAACGGGACGAGCATCTGCACGTGCGCCTCGACGCTGTTGAGGTACATTTCGATTTTGGCCTCGAGCTCGGCGATGCCCTCGCCGGTGCGGGCGGAGACGAAGACGACGTCGTGGCCGGTGGCGTCGAAGGCGTGGCGCAGCTCGGCGAGGACGACCGGGTCGGCCTGGTCGATCTTGTTCACCACGACGATCTCCGGCGGGATGGCCTCGCCGGATTCGCGGGTGACGTCAGTGAGTACCTTGTTCACAGCCTCGATCTGCTTGAGCGGGAAGGCGTCGGAGCTGTCGACGACATGCAGCATGAGGTCGGCGCCGGTGACCTCCTCCAGCGTCGACTTGAAGGCCTCGACCAGCTGCGTGGGCAGGTGCCGCACGAAGCCGACGGTGTCGGTGAGGACGACGTTGCGGCCATCGGCAAGCTGGGCTTTGCGTGTCGACGGGTCCAGGGTGGCGAACAGCGCGTCCTCGACAAGCACGCCGGCGTTGGTCATGGCGTTGATCAGCGAGGATTTGCCCGCGTTGGTGTACCCGGCGATGGCGATCTTCGGCGTGGTGGAGCGCTGGCGCTGCGCGCGCTTGACCTCGCGCGCCGTTTTCATGCCGCGCAGCTCGTGGCGCAGTTTGGCCATGTCGGTACGAAGGCGGCGGCGGTCCGCCTCGATCCGGGTCTCACCAGGTCCGCGCAGGCCCACGCCGCCGTTGGAGCCGGCACGGCCGCCGGCCTGGCGCGACAGGTTGCCGCCCCAGCCGCGTGTGCGGGTGTACAGGTACTCCATCTGCGCCAGGCTGACCTGCGCCTTACCCTCTTTGCTCTTGGCGTGCTGGGCGAAGATGTCGAGGATGAGCATGGTGCGGTCAATCACCTTGACCTTGAGCGCCTCCTCCAGCGCGACCATCTGGCCGGGCGAGAGCTCGCCGTCGAACACGACGGTGTCCGCGCCGGTGGACACGACGATGTCGCGCAGCTCCTTGACCTTGCCGGAGCCGATGTAGGTGCCGGGGTCGGGCTTGTCGCGCTTCTGGTAGAGCAGGTCCACCACGTCCGCGCCGGCCGTCTCCGCGAGCGCCGCCAGCTCAAGCATGTTGGCTTCCATCTCGGCGGTGGTCCCTTCCGTCCACGCGCCGACGAGGATGACCTGTTCCAGGCGCAGCTTGCGGTACTCGACCTCGAAGCCTTCCGCTTGGTCTTCGGAACGCAGCTCCGTTTCCAGGACCACTCGGCGGAAGGAGTTGCGGTCCTCCAGGTCGAGGGCGCCCGTGGTGGGTTCAGCGTCGGCCCGCGGCTGCGGCGTGTTGTGCCGGAAAGCGCGGGCGAGGAGTTCGTCGTGGGACAGGTCGGCGTTGAGCTTGGGCGTTGTTTGTGTCATTGAGTCCTTAGTCTAATCAAACACTTGTGGTGACAGTACCTGACACAACGCGCGCGCACGGTGGTTTAGTCCGCGCCCGCCGCCGGAGTAGACTGCGGTGCCATGAGCGACACGATTATCAACGACCTCTCCAGCATCGGCCTGGACTTTCGCCAGTGGCAGGATGCGGTGGAGGCCGCTATCGCCTCCGGACGCTTGCAGGTCACCGGCGAGGTCCGCGGCGGCCAGCTGATCCAGTACTCGGACGCGTCGGGCGCGCAGCTGAACATCCTGGCTGTCGAGCCGTTTGCCACCTTCGCGGGGTTCGCTGCGGATACCCGCACGTTCGCGCACGTGACCATGCTCAATGACGTCGTCGCGCTCGCCGATATCGTCGACCCGCACGGCAACACCATCGTCTCCGTCACCGTCAACCTCGCTCAGGGCCCGCTGCTTGTCGACGACCCCACCCTCACGTGGCAGGAACTCTCCGTCGCCGCCCTCGGCCTGGACGTGGAGCGCTTCGCCAGCATCGACGACTTCCACGCGGCGCGCCCGGGCGAGACGCTCGGCACGGTGACCTCGCCAAGCGCCGACGCGATTGGCGCTGCCGCGTCCCCTGACGCGTTGGCGCACTTCTCCGCCCGCGTGCTCGAGGCCGAGTACCGCACGAGCGAGCTCACGGGCCAGCGCTTCGTCCACGTCTCCGTCGACGGCGCCTTCCCCTTCGAGGTGTGCCTGCCCGACGGCGGGCTGCCCGAGCGCAACTCCGTGATCGCCGGCACCGCCGTGCTGGCCGGCTCCATCCCCGCCCCCGCCGGCGGCGGGTGCGGCGGCTGCGGCGACTCCTGCGGCTGCGGCGGCCACTAGCTCGACGCCATGACGTCGGGGTCGGCGGGGGTGGTCCTGCTCATCGTGGCCGCGGTCGCGCTCGCGGTCACCCTGAAGGGGCCCGGCGTCTTTCTCGCCTTGGTGCTCGGCGCGGCCGCGCTCGCGTGGTCGCGCCGGGCCCACGCGGATCTTGAGGTTGCGTCGCTGCGGGCGTCGTTACGCATCGCGCTGGGCGATGTGAACGAGACGCTGGAGCTTTTCAACGACCTGCGCACCGGCATGTCCGCCGACGCCATCGCCGACCGCACCCTACATTTCCCCGCGCTTGCGGACCGCGGCACCGCCAACCCCGTGATCCAGGACTTCCACCTGCGCGCGGACTCGGCCCGGCGCTTCGTCGCCCGCGTGGACGCGGCGCTGGCCAGTGACGATCTGGACCGCGCGCAGCTCGAACGTCTCATCGCCGTCGCCGACGAGCGCGCGCTCGAACTCGCGGCGTCGTGGCAGGATGCGCGCCGCGCCGCCCGCGAGATCGGCCCAGGCTAGCGCCGCAGGTCCGCCGTCCCCCACGCGACGATCTTCGACGGCCCCGTCATCACCGCTTCGTCGTCGTTCAGCTCAACGAGGATCGTGCCGCCGGGCACGTGGACGTCGACGGTGCCGTTTTCTATTCCGGCGTCGGCAAGCGCGGCGCGGGCCGCGGCCACCGTGCCGGTGCCGCAGGAGCGGGTCTCGCCGGAGCCGCGCTCCCACACGCGCATGTGCACGGCGCCGTCCGCAAGCTCGGTGAGCACCTCCACGTTGACGCCCTCGGGGAAGAATTCGGCGTCGAACTCCGGCTGCTCAAACTCCATCGCCTCGAGATCGGCTGCCGTGAGTCCCGGAATCACGGCGGCGAGGTGGGGATTGCCCACGTCGACACCCAGGCCGGCGAACTGGGTCGCACCCATCCGCGCGGTGGAGACCCCCGTGACCGAGACCCGGCCCATGCCCACCCGAACGGTCGCATCGGTGTCGGTGGCGTCGAGCACCTCGATGTGCTTGACGCCCGCACGGGTGCCCACCTCGAACTCGCGCTCGTCCACGTACCCCAGCTCCACGAGCACGTGCGCGAACACGCGCACGCCGTTGCCGCACATCTCCGCGATCGAGCCGTCGGCGTTGCGGTAGTCCATGAACCACCGTCCGTCTCGCTTGACCACGCGTAGCAGGCCGTCGCCGCCGATGCCGGCGCGGCGGTCGCACAGCGCGACCACGTCGGCCGGGCTGAGCTCCAGCTCGTCGGAGGGGTCGGGCACGACCACGAAATCGTTCTCCGTGCCGTGGCCTTTGAGGAATTCGATCTTCACCCCAGAGAGTCTAGCGCGCGCTGCGACACGTCCCCGTCCGCGGCGTCCAGCCAGGTGATGCGGGGGTCGCGGTTGAACCACGAGCGCTGGCGGCGAACGTAGCGCCGCGTTCCGGTGATGGTCTTCTCCAGCGCCTCGGCCTGGCCCATCTCGCCCGCGAGCATGGCCAGCACCTGCGCGTATCCGATGGCGCGCCCGGCCGTGGAGTCGGCCACCAACCCCTGGCCCACCAGCCCGCGCACCTCCTCGACGAACCCGCCGTCGAACATGAGCTCGGCGCGCAGCGCGATGCGCGGGTTGAGCCACTCAGGTGTGGTGCGCAGCCCCAGGATGCGGGTGCCCCACCGCGGCGGGGCGTCCTTGGGCGGCTGCGAGGCGGCGAACGGCTTGCCGGTCAGCTCGATGACTTCCAGGGCGCGCACGGTGCGCCGCGGGTCCTTGTCCTCGATGGTGGCGGCCGCGGCCGGGTCCACCTGCGCCAGCTCGGCGTGCAGCGCGTCCACTCCGATCTCAGCCAGCCGTGCCTCGTACCTGGTGCGGACGATTGCGTCGGTGGGCGGGAACGCCCAGGCGTCGATAAGCGATTGCACGTAGAGCATCGACCCGCCGACGAGCACGGGGACCTTGCCGCGCGACATGATGGCCTCGACCGTGTCCACGGCGAGCGCCTGGTACTCGGCCACGGAGGCGGTTTTGGTCACCGGCCAGATGTCGAGCAGGTGGTGCGGGACGCCGCCGCGCTCGCCGGGGGCCAGCTTCGCCGTGCCGATGTCCATGCCGCGGTAGAGCTGCATGGAGTCCACGTTGACCACTTCCCCGCCGAGCGCCTGGGCGAGCGCAATGCCGAGGGCGGACTTGCCCGAGGCCGTGGGGCCGACGACTGCGATGGGCCGCATCAGCACCACCACTGCGCCACGTACGCGCCCACGCCGAGCGAGTCGTCGCTGGCCAGGAGCTCTTTTTCGCCCCCAAGCTCAGCCAGCTCGAGCCAGAGCCGCTTTTCGACGACCCCTTCCAACGCCCCCGGAAACCCTCCCCCACCCAGGAAGTCCCGGAGCGCCTCGTGGGCCTCACGCGCGCCGGGGATGAGGGCGAGCGGGGCGCGCTCCGTCAGCCCTGCGGGGCCGTCCACAACCACGACCGTCAGCGCGCGCGGGTCCAGGGGCCGGATGCGCTCGCGGCTGTCTGTGACCTCCGGGTCGCCCAGGACGTAGCGGGCCACCAGCTCCGGCAGGTGGTTGCCGCCCTGGAGCGCGACCTGCGGGGCACCCCACGCGGCGAGCGATCCCGTGTGCGCGGTGTGCCAGCGCGTATCGCGGCTGCCCACGATATGGATAGGGCGCGGCGGGTACTGCTCGACGGCGCCGCGGATGGTGCCGGCCAGCGCGCGGGACGGCTCGTGCGCCGGGGCGAGCTCGCGCACCAGCGTCGGGGAGCCGGGGATGACAAGCAGGTTGGGCGCATTCACGGGGTATAAGCCTACTGGGCGCGCCAGAGTTGCTTGCGGCACTCCGCCGCGAATGAATTAGCCCCAGCCCGTTCAAGGCTGTCAAGAACGTCTCTTACTGTTCTCGGGGATCCTGCATGTCTGCTGCTTGTTGGGCCAGTGCTCGCATTACCCGGTCCGGAGCCAGATCGAGTTGATTGAGCAGAAATTCGTCCGGCCGCTGGGCACTCAAGTTAAATCGTCCCAGCTCGCGGTTGGGAAAATCCTTCAGGTTGTTGGTCACGATCACATCAGCGCGCCCGAGCAACGCCGCTGCAACAACGTGATTGTCACCAGGATCGGAGAGGTTGAGAGAAAGTTTCAACGTCTCCCAGCCAACAACGCATGCGTCATTGAACGTGTCTTTCATTGCGCTGATTCTTCTGTCAAGTGTGCCCGAGGCAGCGACCTCCGGATGAATTTTCTCCAGGGCTCGAGAAGTCTCAGCCAGTATTCGATCACTCCACAATGGCCTGTATAGGCCTATCTCAGCGAGTCGCAGCAACGTGTCGGCTTGCGCGATAGGGACAAGTGCACACGCATCGAGAAGAGCGCTGAATCGAGACACAGCTAGTTTCCGCCCGAGAGTTCCCGTCGAGCCTCCCGCAGCGCATCTGCGTAGGATTCGACTCCAAAGTCGTACAGTTCCTGCTTCGCCGCTTCGGCCGTCATGGACGCCAAGGTCTCCCGGCTCTCCCGGCGTTTCGATTCCTGATAGCGAATAACGTCATCGAGCCGAATCCGCCTGTGCCGCCCTCCCGCTACCCGTTCGAATGGCAATCTCCCGGTCTCGAGCAGCTTGACCAGGGTCGGACGGCTTATTCCCAGGAAATCTGCGGCCTCTTGCGTAGTCAGCATTTGATCAACCGGCGCAACCGTAATCGCCTTGCCGATCTTCATCGCGCTAACAATGTCCACTAGGACATGGAAGATCTCCTCTGGCAAAGGAACCGTCTGGCCGTCCGGCCCCAAAAGCGCGGCGTTTTCCGAAATACTCTCGAGAAACTTGCTCACGTCGAGCATCGCCTCAAAATCCGCGGGCGGCATCACAGTCTGAGCCGCCGGTCTCGTCGCCCTTCTTTCCCTGATTGTGTTCATACCGGTAATCTACACTTTCAATTCGAAATATTCGCAACAGATGTGTCTCAATTCGTTGCTCGCCCGCGCTCCTCACTTTCGCGGGAAGCAACCGCACGCCACCTCCCCATCCCCGGTAAACTCACCAGCATATGTAACTGGCAGCCGTGTCGCGCGGCACCGCACACCTTGACGGCGAAAGGACCTTCCACCATGACGCAGACTCCGACCCCGGGCTCGCATATCCCCACCCCGGGTGCCCTGGCCCAGCGGAAGGCGAGGCCGGCAGCTGCGGCCCCCGCGACGACCCCGGCGGTGCCCGCGACCGACCCGTCGAAGTTCGGCCGGGTTGCGGACGACGGCACCGTGTACCTGACGTACAAGGGCACCGAGCGCGAGATCGCTAACTGGCAGGCCGGTACTCCCGAGGAGGGCCTGGCGCACTACGGCCAGCGTTTCGACGACCTCGCCACCGAAGTCGCCTTGCTGGAGACCCGCCTTGCCGCCCACCCGGAGGACGCCGACGGCATTAAGAAGCAGGCCCAGGCGTTGAAGGATTCGCTGGGTGAGCAGGCCGTGATCGGTGACGTCGAGTCGCTGGAGACGCGTCTGGACACGCTGATTGGCGCCACCGCCGACGCGCGCAAGGCCGCCGACCAGGCGAAGCAGCAGCGACGCGCCGACGCCATCGCCCGCAAGGAGGCGCTCGCCGCGGAGGCGGAAGACCTGGCGGAAAACTCCACCGAGTGGAAGGCCGCCGGCGACCGGATCCGCGCCATCTTGGACGAGTGGCGCACGATCCGCGGCATCGACCGCACCACTGACGACGCGCTGTGGAAGCGCTACTCCCGCGCCCGCGACGCGTTCAACCGCCGCCGCGGCGCGCACTTCGCCGAGCTCGACCGCGGCCGCGCCAGCGCGAAGAAGGCCAAGGAGGACCTGGTCGCCCGCGCCGAGGCGCTCAAGGAGTCAACGGATTGGAACGAGACCGCCCGCGCCTACCGCGACCTGATGCGCGAGTGGAAGGCCGCCGGCCGCGCCCCGCGCGAGGTGGATGACGCTCTGTGGGAGCAGTTCCGCGCCGCCCAGGATCACTTCTTCAACGCCCGCGACGCCGTCAACGCCGAGCGCGACCGCGAGTTCGAGGCCAACGCCGAGGCGAAGGACGCCCTGCTTGCGGAGTACGACGGTTTGATAGACCCCGCCAAGGGCCTCGGCGCCGCCAAGTCCAAGCTGCGCGAGCTGCAGGACAAGTGGGAGGAGATCGGTTTCGTCCCGCGCGGCAAGGTCCGCGAGTACGAGGACAAGATCGGCGCGATTGAAAAGCGCGTGGCGGACGCCGAGGAGTCACGCTGGCGCCAGAACGACCCGGCGGCCCAGGACCGGGTGAACCAGTTCCAGGTCAAGGCCGACGACTTTACCAAGCAGGCCGAGGCCGCCGAGGCGAAGGGCGACACGAAGAAGGCCGAGGAGCTGCGCGCGCAGGCGGCCCAGTGGCAGGAGTTCGCCGACGTTGCCGCAAAGGCGGTCAGCGACCGCTAGTGCTCACCGCTTTAAGCGTCGGGGCCGGCGACACCGAGGCGGTTGGCGCCTACGTGTTCTCCTCCACCCTGGCCGCCCAGGACATCACGGGGTTGTCCACGTCGGGCGTTTCAGCGGCGCACGTGATCAAGCGCCTCGAGGGCTCGGCGGAGTCGCTGTCGTACCTTTTCGCACTGACCACCCGCGAGGCCCCGCGCCCGCTTGGAGATCTCGGCTACCCCGCGATCCAGGACGACCTCCTCGACATCGCGGCCTGGGTCTTCATCTCCCTCCCGCTTCTCGAGGACGTGCGCGTCATCGAGGCCCACATCACCCTCGACGCGGCCATCGCTCCCCTGCCCGGCGAGCCCATCCCTGAAGCTCCCTGGCTCAGCGCGCTCTCGCTTATCGACGCCCTCTCCAACGCCTTCACCCGCCCCATCCGACACATCTGGGTGACGCACACACTGGGTGCCGACGAGCCCCCGGCCCTGCGCGCCGCCGGTTACTCTCCCGCGTTTTCCGAGGTCCAGGCCACCCTGACACTGGAGAACGTGTCCGCTCCGCAGCTGGACATGGACGTCGTGGCCGACATGAACTACGCGCCGGAGGACATCCCGGCCTTCCTGCGCCTGCTCGCTTCCGCCTCGGCGAACTACCCGCGCGGCGAGCTGATCCTGGACACCGTCGATTGGACGCGCGAGCGCCTTGCCGATGCCGCCGCCCGCCTCCGCGACCGCGGCGGCACCCAACTCACCGCGCTGGCGCGCGCAGCATCCGGCGACGTAGTCGGGCTTGCCGAGGCCGTCACCTTCGACCACGACGTCGAATCCGTCTGCGAGCTCGGCCTGGTCTACGTGCTGCCCGAGCACCGCGGCCGGGGCCTGGGGCGCGCCACGGTCTCGGCGGTGCTGCGCGCCGCCCGCGAAAGGTGGGAAGAAGCTGATACCGCTTTTGTTTCGTACCCCGCCGACGAGGCGGCCGCGGTCGCGCTCGCGCGCAGTTTCGGGGTGGAGGAGGTGTCTCCGACGACGGTGTGGCAACACTTATCTCACCCTTTAGAGAGTGCGCATCCCTGTCCATCGGCAGCTCCATCGCCCAGGCCATGGTGAGGTGTCGGAACTAAAGATCCTGATGTGGAGGTCGCCGACTTCAGCAACCAGCCAAATAACTAAGGCGATTAAGAGCGCACCTTCCGTGCGGCGCATTAATGATCAGGGAGTGCGAAGGCTGGCCGGTGACCTAATTCTCCATTTTCTTAACCACCGGCGCCCGAAGAACTAGATCAGCGAGTCATTCGTTGGACCTCGAAGCCGGCATCTTCCCCATCCGCGACCCAATGGCGCGTCTCGTGGGAGCGGAGCCCGCTTAGCAATACGACAAGTGGATCCAGAAAAACGTCACGGGTAACTGTCCGCATTAGCGAGATCGGCGCACGCCTCCATACCTACACCGACAATCACCATGGGGACTATCGCCACACCGAGCGCCTACTAACCTCCAATTTCAAACAGCGTAAAATGCTGGACCGCCGAACCACTGCACGGTAACCGAGGAATAGCTATCGTGCTAGAGAACTGCTCAGGCAGAAAAGCATTTAAAAGCATTTATAGCATCGTCAACCGACCACCGACAGAGGGGCCGAGGTATGAAACTCCAACGACGCCAGGTTTTGAAAGCCTTAGAGGACGACTTTGGGCCACATGTCAATATTTCAGATATCAAAAACCACGGAGAACAAACGATTTCGGAGATGAGGGCCTCCCGTGCCCTAGCTGCACTAGCTTTCGCGTCGCGTGCCAAAATCGAGCCTAAAGTTGCCTGTTCTGCAATTACGGATGAGTCGAATGACCATGGCCTCGACCTAGTGGGAATAAGTGAATTCAAGGAGACGCTGTATCTGATTCAATCTAAGACAAGTGATGGGGCACCCGGCTTAACTGACGTACAGAAGTTCAATTCTGGAATCCGAGCGATTCTCAAGGCAGATTTCGATGCTCTAGGTCCAAAAGTGCAGTCTAGGAAGGCCGAGATCGAAGAAGCTTTCAACATGCGTAATCTCCGTGTTTGTGCCATCTTCTCTCACTTGGGCACAAACACCCTGAGCAGCACTGTCGTTAGAGAAAAGGAGTCTCTTCTAGAGGACATCAACAGTAGCGGTGAAATAATCGAGTACGAATTCTTAGATCTCGGAGGCAATCACTCAATTAGAAATACTGGAAGTGATCTCGAGAGCATCGATTCAAAGATCACATTGACCTCATGGACTAGCCCAAGCGAATACAAGAATGAGATCTTGGGAATAGTACCCGCGACAGAGGTCGCAGCATTGTTCGAGCGGTTCGGCGATCGACTATTCGACAAGAACATCAGAAAAGCAATAAGGTCCTCCGAAGTCAACCAACACATTGTTGAGACACTGAAGACCAATCCGGAGAGCTTCTGGCATTTCAACAACGGGATCACGGTTGTAGTCGACACTATAAGCGCGCCGGGTATCGCCATACCTAAAGCGGGGGAACAAACCTTCGAACTGGAAAATCTCAGCGTTGTAAATGGTGCACAAACTACGACCTGCATATACAACGCCCATAGAGAGGGAGCTAGTCTCACTGAAGCATATGTGAGCGTTCGGATTATTTCTACGGAAGGAAGAGATGAGGAGTTTGGATCCAAAGTTACTAGATTCACCAACACACAAAATCGTATTGGCGGCCGGGAATTTGTAGCATTGGACCCGTTCCAGCAACTCCTCAAAGACTTGTTGGCAGAAGAGGGCATTCAATATAGTTTCCGAACGGGCGAAGAAAGAGACCCGGAGAAATTCCGTGAATTTATCAGCCTGGAAGACGCTACGAGGGCATTAGCTTGCTACGCGGGAATTGAACACGCTAGCAGGGTTAAAAGCGAAATCAGCACTTATTGGAACGACTACAAGTCAGAACCTTACACCAAGCTCTTTAATTCGAGGCTAGAAGCCCCCGTGGTCGTCCATACGGTTACCGTCTATCGCGAAATCGACAAAATTCTCGAGGAAATTGGTTCCGCCTCCAGCGATGGGGGAATCAAGGCGCTCAAACAAATGACCAATTACGTTACCGCCCTAGTACTTGGGGAAATGCGTAGGGAAAAATTTGAATTCAACAACATCGAAAGCGATCCACTGGAATGGGTGCTGGACCAAAAGCGCGCGATAGTCGAGTTTGCTAACAGTACGCTTTCCCACTACGCACACATTAACCGGACTGGATATCCCCTGCCTTTCTTCAAAAACATAGCCAAAGTGAGGGTCCTTCACGAGAAAACTGGTGATTTCCAGAAAATGGGGTTTGATCGAGAGGATTAGCCTGCAGTGGGTTCCGAGCGTCGAAAGCGCTGACTTCGCCGGAACGCTCATCGGACATCGGTATAACGCGACAGCGCCATGGTGAAAGACGACCACCACAGAATGCTGGCGACAGCCCAGGGTCTTTCACAGATGAGGATTCATCTCGGAGTCTTACTTGAGAGTCTGCAGTGCGCCTTGGCGAAGACACTTCTCCTATTCTCCTCGCCATATATCCTAGGGGGCAGACGGAGAAAAACGTCCATGCTGACAGACACAGGCCCCTCTCACTCCATGGGCTTGACGTTCTCCTCAATGAAATCGATCTCTTCCTCACTGAGGCCATACTTGGTGTAAAGCTGCCTGTCAATCTCTGGAATCGACCCCTCCCAGTCGATATCAGAGGACGAGGAAAAGTCTTGGAGCGGGACGTATTTCCATTTACCCCTCGGGGTGTCCTGCGTCGTCTTGAGGATGCTCAGGAGTGCGCGGGAAAACTTCGTCTTAATGTAGCGCAGACAAGCCTCTGCCTCCTCCTTACTTTCAAAGGGTCCGACGCTTAAGAATGTGTCAGTGTGACCGAGCCCTGGCTTCCCAACAAAGGGGGAGCTGAGTGTTTCTCCGAATGCGCCAGTGTTGTTGGTGCGCGCAATGATCGTCTTCCACTTATTCAGCGAAGGGGTAGTTACCAAGTAGTCGGTGCGAATCCACCGCGTGACGCGAGACCCGGCAACGACTCCAATCACTTCTACATATTCATTTCCATCAGCTGGAATCTCGTCGAAGAAAACGACCTCCTTCAGCACCTCAATGCTGGGTGGCGTCACCTGATTCCCTGTACCTTTACCCTGCTTGGCCGCTATTTCAGGACGCTCACTCAACGCCAGTTTCGAGTATCGGTAAAGCGCTCGAGAACTCACTATCTCAAACAGGGAATTCTCGGCGGTGGCGCCAACCTTTTCTATTACGTCTCGCAAGGCCTCGGCGGACCCAAGAAAGGTGCCGATGGGGCCAATCTCCTTTTCGTTGTCGCGGTAAGTCACGGCAATGCCGCCCTTGATGGCCGTCCCTGGGAAAAGTGTCGACGAGTCGGGAGTATGGATAGCAACCTTCAAGTGCTTGTCGGCTAGCATTTTGCGGTTCCATATCGACTTAGTCTGCCCCGAGTTTGAAAGGAACCGCGCGGGTGTTATCAGCACCACTTTATCGCCTACTTCGTAAGCTGCATCCATGAAAGCCGGGTAAATCGGTTCAGAGCGAGTAGAAGCACCCTGCCCGTCCTGCTGATACGGCGGGTTGCCGATCACTACATCGAATTTCTTAACGGTCATCTAAATTCCTTCCGCTCAGCATGTCGTTAACGACTGCCTGTCGTTCATCTGGGGTCATCTTGGCGATGTTTCCAACGCGATAGTGGCCTGACGCTTCCATCCACTGTTTACGTTCTTGGACACCCCCCGAGACCGCTTCGAGGGTGATTGAGCGCAGCAATTCCGTATGGCTCATCTCGAATAGTTGTTTTGTAAGGATGTGATGCAGGCGTTCGCGTTGGTCGGGCATCTGGCCCGCCAGCCCCGTGTCGAGACGGCGCACCAACTCCATCAGGAACAAACCCGCGGTCGAGAACAGATCTGCAAACGTCTTTTCCGGATCACTGAAGACGCCCGGATCCTGCGCCTCCAGCTCGTCCATCATCAAGGCAACCGTCCTCTGCGGCGTGTAAACGAGAGAGGTGTTCCGTTGCGGGGGAATATAGGCGAAGATGTTCTCGGTTAGGGAGTCGTCGAAATAGTCCGCGAGCGCTTCCTTCTTGTCTAGGAACTCCTGAATCGCCTGGTTAAACACCGTCTCGTCGAATAGGCCGGGTATCCGCTCGGGTGTGCCGTCGTCGCTCATTATCGTTTGCCCATCACGGAGCAAACGGAATTCGTCTTCGGTGATGCCCGTGATTTCCTCGAATACATCGTCGGGGGTGTAGTCGTCAAAGTTCCCCAAGCGCAGGTCGCGGTCACCGTAAGCCATGATGAACATGGGCACGGTGCGCGCGAACCCACGCAGGCGGTCTCTGACGTCGTCCATTGCTGTGTCTACTCGGCGCTGTTCCTTGCGAGTTTCCTCGCGCAGGATGATCTCCCCGGGAACGCTGCTTGTGACGGACTCGACGGCTTCAACGAGTCTCTGATTTAGCGAAGCATCGTTTGCCCGCTGCTTCTCTTTGAGCGCTTCCGCTTCGGCTTCCGTTGCGGCTTCTCTGAGTTCGGCTTCGATGTGATTCTGGGCAATTTTGTACTTCGTGAATGTCTGTTCCACGACCGCTTCGACCTTCGCCTTCGTGGCCCTCTTGTCTCGCTCCACCTGCTTATCGGTGAGCCCGTACTCCTCTTGTGTACGCAAGCGCGCGTCGCGGAGCTTCTCTTCCACGATGTCGTTGAGCCTCTTGGCTACCTGACGCTGAGTGGAGCCTTCTTCAACGTGGCCCACGTCCTCAACCTTCCACATGGGCTTGCCCAACACTGCCAACTTGGGGTTTATAACCGTCTCGAAGTCAACGCTCGCATTACCGTCGGCGTCGACCATTGGCTGAATTAGCGGCATTTCAATCTCACCGTGCATCCTCGCTTTATCCGCTTCCGCCTTGGGCAGTTTACTCAGCACGTGAATGTAGTGTTCCGAATAGCGGAAGATGCCCGCCACATTGGCAAAAAGCAAGTTGGAGAGAAATCCACGGCGCACGACCTCGCGGGCCTTGAATACCTGCGGGTAAGTGAGCACCTGCGAGGCGTCGAGTTTCTCCATGCGACCCTCGGAGTCCTCACCGATCACGGGGAAGAAATTGAGCAGGGTACGGATGTTGTCTTGACGCACCACGGGGTCCCCAGATGGATTCGGGCGGAGGTTGTTCGCGAATTGGTCGTAGATCGAAAGCGTTCGCTCGGGCGCGAAGTCGAAGATGTAGGCGTTTTGCTTCTGTAAGACAAGCCCACCGCGCTCGAAAGTGCATGGATTCTGAGCGCGGAACGCTGCCTGCATGTACAGGGCTGGGGATTTGATGTTGGAAAGCATCATCACTGCAGTCCACTCAGGAACCGTTACGCCTGTAGTGAGTTGTCCCACCGACAGCGTGATCGTTCGTCCCCCATTGGCTTCGGCCTCCTTTATCGCGTTACGAACCAGGGAAAGGGATTTACCGACGATGCTGAGGTCGCCGTCGTCGGAAGGGCCATCGCCTGCAGCGAGAATGACCGTATAGTTCTTAAACACCTCATGCTTCTTCAGGAGACGTTCCAACGCCTTTGCCGAGGCAACGCGGTTCAGTAGCCAGAATGAGTGCCGGATCTCGTCTCGCAGGCTCGGTGTCGAGAACGGATACTTCTCGTTCGTCGTTAAAGTGTCGAGGAATTTGATTACGTCGGCCTCATGCTCAAAGTAGCCGTTCGACTTAGTGGCGAAGAACGCGCTCAGGTCAAACGCGTAGTCCAGGTTTTCGCTGTCGTCCTCCGCGGCCATGCCCATCTCCAATCGATCACTGAGTACCCTCGACATCTGATAGGTAAACATGTTGAGCGTCGGCAAACTCTGATATGGATTGTCCCGAGTCTCATCCTCCCACTGGGCAAGCGCCTCGCGTTCGTCCGCGTAGGTCCAATTGTAAATTTGCTCGGAGCTGAACTTCCCCTCTGCCAATGCCTTGAACGGGGTTCCTGAAAGATGCAGCGTGTATGAGCGCCTGATGTGGTCAAACGCAATGTCCGTCTTCGTCGTATCCACACCCTCGTGGGCCTCATCAACCACGAGCAGGTCCCATTCCAAGTCTGCGATATGGCGCAACTTGTCGAACTTGCCGCCGAAGTAGCGCGAGCCTTTTAGGTCCTGGAGCGAAAGAAACTCGATGACTCGATGATCGCCTGTAGGATCATTCGCTATCAGATCGCGAAACTGCGCGCGAGTCATAGGCTGCCGCTCCGCCAGAGACGCCGACTCCGACACGAACTGGAACGTCGTCTGGTGACCGATAAAGCGCACAAAGTCGTCGTACCAGGAGTTCGCGACCGCGGGACGGTTCGTGACAATCAGAACTTTTGATACGCCGAGGCGACGTAAAAGGTCGTATGTCGCCAGAGTTTTCCCGAATCGTGGCTTCGCGTTCCACAATACCTCAGCGTGCCCAGCCTTAAACGCTTCCAATCCTTGCTCGACGGCGGCTTCCTGTTCTGGACGCAACTCGTAGAAGTCCGAACCGCTTGCTTGTAAGTCGGCAAAATCCTGCCCCGCGAAAGCATTAAAGTATTCTAGTGATGACTTCGGCGCACCAGTGAATTTGTGCCATTCGGTGCGCTTTGGCTTAAGCTCGCGCTCAATGCCTTGCTGTTTCAAGTAAGCGTGGAAGTCACGATCGGTGAATCTCCCACCGGATTCAGAGGTGAAGAGCGCTCGCCGTGCCCACTTAGTCTTCTGGGCAATGGACAACTGCGATGCCTGCTGCTTGATTCGCTTCTCGCTACCGGCCTGTTCCGTGTACCCGATCTTCTCCCACCCCTCGTACTTCGGGAGGTCCGGCGTTGTCCAGGAATATACCAAAGGGTTTATCTCACGGAACGTTTTAATCTTTGTAGGGTCAGACATCAGCGCTTTCTTCCTTGTGGACTTGGTCAATGCGACACTGGGCATAGGTGGGGTGGGAATCGAAGTCGAACACGGATTGATCCTGGCTTGCCTCACGCAAAGAGTTCAGCGTAAACACCTCTCGTTGCACCATCGGCGGTGAGTTGAGAATGCGATGCCACCAGGAGAACGTGATCTTCTGCCCCTCATTGTCGAGACCGGTCAAGGTGTTCCCACAGCGGATGTTCATGGCTATGAGGTAGCTCGCCGCCTTGAACAGATTGGTTCTGGGCCCACACGCAACCCCGTTGCTCTTGTGGAAATTCACGAATTCACCTAGCAAGTTTGCCTGCGCGTCGGCGTGATTATCCTCTAGGAACTCAACCGCATAAATCGACGCGAGAGCAAACAGTGACTCATCCTTCCATAGGCCGGGTTTGTAGCGCTTCTGGATGGCTGAAAGTTTACGACGGTAGATAGCTGTAAGGAAGTTGCCATCGCCTGCGGCGGGTTCGAAGAATGTTTTGTCCACGAACCCCGGGCCAGTCTCCAGCTCCGGACTCACCAGGTCGAGCATCTTCTCAACCATGTGTACCGGAGTGAACACCTCGCCATAAGCCCGCACCCGATCACGTGACTTCACGATCACCTCAACGCGGCCGCCGTTTATTAAAACTTGTCGGCGCTGGGGAAGGTCGTGGGCGGCAGTCATGTTCTCACTTCTGTGGAGGGTCCTATTCTAAGAGAGCACTCTACTGGCCGGATGGGCGGGGCGTTGTGATTGGCACTCCTTTTATATCCCATACGATCCGTGACTGGGACAAGCTTGCAGGGCACACGCTGGACCGCGCAATTGTCCTTGCGTTGTGCGCTGTCGCTCACATCCGAGCGGGTTGCAACATTCGAATATTAACCGGAATGGCTCCGAACGCTCGCGGTCGTCTCAACTACGTGAACCAACGCCGACAAAGGTGCCCAGCCGCGCCGTGATGAGAACGTGAAAGGTAATCTCGAGGGCGAGTTCACCGCCGAGAATCGCGTCCGGTGCCGAGGCGGAGAAGAGTGGCGATCTGGATGCCCGCCCTTATACAACCCTTAAGGTTCTCAGTTTCAAAAATTCGGCACTGGCCCCATCATGCCCCTCTAGTACGGCTGAAACTTCTCAATACCGGGTTTAGCCTTGGCTCCGCACTGCCCGCACGAAAAATCATGGCGAATAGTCCCCTCGTACTCCTATCCTCCGCTACCGGACACTGATAATGGGAGTGCGGGACAAGAACCATCCGGAATGACCCACTAACGGACTGGCCACAATCTGATTGTGTGCCTTCGTTGCGATCTGTCTTCCGGGCTGGTTCTCGCCCCGCACCGCGATCCGGCGATTCGGTCATGACCTCATAGGAGCGTGACCTCTCACCGTGACCACCCCGGCAGGTGCCATAGTAGTAGTCCCATCAGTGTCCTGTCTGCTCGAACCCTCGGATCAGCGGCTACCTTCATCACTTCCCTATGCGAAAGCGTTGACAGCCATGACCACAGACATCGACCTCTCCGCAAGCCCCGTCGCCGGGGTCGACACCCACACCGACACCCACACCGTCGCCGCGGTGACCCCAACCGGCCGGCACCTGGCCACCGAAACCTTCCCCACCACCAGGCCCGGCTACACACACCTCGCCGAGTTCCTCAGCAAGCACGGTGTCGGCGCCGTCGGAGTAGAAGGAACCAACTCCTTCGGTGCCGGATTAACCCGGCATCTCATAGACCGTGGCTACACGGTCGTTGAAGTCCTGCGCCCGGCCCGCAGCATTCGACGCCGGGACGGGAAATCAGATCCGGTGGATGCCCTTGCCGCCGCGCGACAGGTCCTGACCGGGGAAGGGCTGAGCACGCCTAAAGATTCCACGGGCCCGGTGGAGTCGTTACGAGCGTTACAGATCACCCGGAAACAGCTGGTGTCCACCACCGCGAAACTCATCACAACGATGAAGTCGTTGCTGGTCACAGCCCCTGATGACATCCGCACCCGCTACGCCACGATGACCAACCACGCTCTGGTCAACGCGTTGGTGTACTGCCGACCGTCGTCGGATGTTACTGATCCGCGAAATGGTGTGCTGACCAGCCTGAAGATTCTGGCCACGACCTACCGCGCATTGCGGGTGCAGTGCGATGAGCTGGAAACCCGGATCGCTGCCCTGGTGTCAGTGATCAATCCCCATGTCAGCAACATCGTGGGATGTGGGGCTCTTGTTTCCGCTGATCTGCTGATCAGCATCGGCGATAATCCGGAGCGCATCCACTCCGAAGCAGCGCTGGCGCACTTATGTGGAGTGGCTCCACTGCCGGCAAGCTCTGGGCGAACCAACCGGCACCGGCTCAATCGTGGTGGTGACCGGCGGGCGAACTCAGCGTTGTACCGAATCGCTATGGTGAGGATGAAGTGTGACCAGCGCACCAGGGAGTACGTCGCCCGGCGTACCGAGGAGGGGTTGTCGAAAAGGGAGATTATTCGCTGCCTGAAGAGCGCGATCGTCCGGGAGATCTACCGGGTCATATGCACCAGGCGCAGTACGTCACAGCCCAGGGATCTTCGTCGGGATGAGTTGAAAGAACTGCGTATCGCGAAGCATCTCACCCAGGTGGTTGTAGCGAAGCATTTGGGGCGTGCCCCGGCGAGGATCAGTGACATCGAGACTGGAAAACGCCCGTTGACGGAATTAGCATCGGCCTACGAAAAATTTCTGAAAAGCGCTTGACACAATATAGGAGCATCGCTGCATCGAGTGGACTGGCTTCAATATGGCCCGCGAGAGTCGACCAATGCGAGTCCGCCTCGTCAGAAACCTACATGGAATCACCTTCCGCTCCAGTCGTTAGCGTTTCAACGAGTTCCCCTCAAATCGCGACACCAGCCCACAATCACGCTGTATCCCCCCGCGCCCTCTGGTAATATCTTCGCCGCACCGGGGCGCGCTCGTCGCAGTACGCGCCCCCCTTCTATCTATTTCACTTCTCAATGGGATCGAGCAATGGC
Source organism: Corynebacterium mycetoides (assembly GCF_900103625.1). NCBI lineage: Bacteria > Bacillati > Actinomycetota > Actinomycetes > Mycobacteriales > Corynebacteriaceae > Corynebacterium > Corynebacterium mycetoides. The sequence goes on from NZ_LT629700.1 coordinate 764,386, forward strand.
AGTCGACCTACACCCCAGCCAATGCGATGCGGAAGAGATCAGCCGCACGTTTCAGGCCGATATCGACCACGGGCTGGAAGGCGGTGACGCCCTCGCCCGGCTCGAGCGCTACGGCCCCAACCAGCTCCGGCAGAAGCCGCCGGTGCCGCTGTGGCGCAGGATCCTGCGCCAATTTCAGGATCCGCTGGTCTACCTCCTGCTCGTCGCCATGGCAATCTCCGTTCTCGCGTGGTTCATCGAAGGCGCCAGCGGAGTGCCCGTCGACGCGATCGTCATCGCCGCCATCGTCATCGCCAACGCTATGATCGGACTCGCCCAGGAGAACAAGGCCGAGGGCGCCGTCGCCGCGCTGTCAGCGATGACGGCCGCCACCTCCACCGTGCTTCGCGACGGTCGCCTCGCTACCATCCCCTCCGACCAGCTCGTTCCCGGAGACCTCCTCGTGCTCAGCGAGGGCGACTCGGTCGGTGCCGACGCTCGCCTGGTGGAGTCCACCAACCTGCGCGTTCAGGAATCGTCACTGACCGGCGAATCGGAGGCGGCCGAGAAGGATCCCGCCACCATCACGGACCTCGTCGGCGTCGGTGACCGGCGCAACATGGTGCACAAGGGCACCGCCGTTGTCCACGGTGTGGGCCGGGCCGTGGTCACGGCAACCGGCATGGACACCCAGATGGGCGCGATCGCCGACATGCTCGATTCCACCGAGCGCAGCGCCTCGCCCCTGGACAAGGAGATCGAAAAGGTCTCCAGGATGCTGGGGCTGCTCGTCATCGGCATCGCCGTCGTCGTCATGGGCGCCCTGTTCGCCCTCAGTGACGTATCGAATGCCTCCGACGCCATCGAGATCCTTCTGCTCGGCGTCTCGCTCGCCGTTGCCGCCGTGCCCGAAGGCCTGCCCGCCATCCTCTCCCTCGTACTCGCCATGGGTGTTCAATCCATGGCCAAGCGCAACGCGGTGATGAAAGACCTGCACTCGGTGGAAACCCTCGGCGCCGCCTCCGTGATCGCCTCGGATAAGACCGGCACGCTCACCCGGAATGAGATGACGTTGCGCACGGTGATGACCAGCTCCGGCACCATCAACCTCACCGGCATCGGCTACGCCCCCGATGGCCACGTCGAAGGCAGCCCGGATGAGCAGCAGATCGAGGAAGCCCGGCTCGTCATCGCCGGCGGCGCCATCGCCAACAACGCGCAGCTTAGCGACGCCGCGCCCTGGACCATCGAAGGCGACCCCACCGAGGCGGCGTTCCTTGTCGCCCAGCACAAGATCGACGGGATAGCCGCCCGCACCGGCCAGTTCGAGCGCCACGCCGAGGTCCCCTTCTCCTCCGAACGAAAGCTCATGTCGGTCGCCGGCCGGGACGCCGTCGCCGGCGAGGTGCTGGTGACTAAGGGCGCGCCCGATGTCCTCCTGTCGCGCTGCGCGAAGCGGCGCGTGGGAGCGCACGAAGTAGCACTCGACGGTGACACGCGCGCCGAGCTGCTGGACGCCGTCGAGCGCCTCAGCGGCGAGGGATACCGCACCCTCGGGGTGGCCTACCGCCTCCTCGACGCGCCCGCCGACAACCTCACCGAGGACGATGAATCCGACCTGGTATTCGCCGGCGTCGTCGGTATCATCGACCCCCCGCGCGAGGAGGCGACCGAGGCGATCGCCCAAGCGCACTCCGCGGGAATCCGCACGATGATGATCACCGGCGATCACCCGCGTACGGCGGCGAAGATCGGCTCAGACCTCGGCGTCGTCGAGCACGAAACAGGCGCTCTCACCGGCGACGAGATCGAGGCGCTCGACCACGAGCAACTCCGCGACGCCGTCCGCGGAGTCAACGTCTACGCCCGCGTCGCACCCGAGCACAAGCTCCGCATCATCGACGCACTGCAGGACGACGGGCACATCGTCGCCATGACCGGCGACGGCGTGAACGACGCTCCGGCGCTCAAGTCCGCCGACATCGGCGTGGCCATGGGCATCACGGGCACGGAGGTGACCAAGGAGGCGGGCAAGATGATCCTTGCCGACGACAACTACGCCACCATCATCTCCGCCGTGCGCCAGGGTCGTGAGATTTACGACAACATCCGCAAATTTCTCCGCTTCCTGCTGTCCTCCAACATGGGTGAAGTCATCACGGTGTTCTTGGGCGTCGTTCTCGCGGGCGTCATCGGACTCTCCGGCTCCGCCGAGGGCCTCGCGGTGCCACTCCTAGCCACGCAGATCCTGTGGGTCAACCTGGTTACGGACTCCGGCCCCGCCCTGGCAATGGGTGTCGACCCGGCGGACGGCGACCTCATGGCCCGGCCGCCACGCGACCCCTCCTCGCCAATCATCGACCGCGACATGTGGTGGCGCATCATCTTCATCGGGTCGATCATGGGTGCTGTCACCCTCCTGTCCATCGACATGTTCCTGCCTGGGGGCCTGCTCACACTCCATGCGGAGAATCTGGACGTCGCCCGCACCGTCGGCTTTACCACCCTCGTGTTCGCCCAGCTGTTCAACGCCCTGAACTCCCGCTCGGCCACGCACTCCGCGTTCCGCAACTTCGGCGCCAACCACTGGCTCTGGGCGGCGATCGCGCTGGCCGTGGTCCTGCAGATCGCCGTCGTCCACCTGCCGTTTATGCAGTTGGCCTTCGGCACCGCTGCGCTTCACTGGAAGCAGTGGGCGGTGGCTGTTGCCATGGCCTCTGTGGTGCTGTGGGCCGAGGAGTTGGCGAAGCTGGCGCGCCGCGGTCTGTCGCGTTAAAACGCCGAAAGGCCCCTACTCCTCCCGGTACTTCTTGTGGCGTTCGGCGGCGCGGGCGCGGCGGTCGTCGATAAGCAAGGGGTTTTCGCGCGTCACGGCCTCGCGGGTGGCGGCGGCTTGTGCGCGGGCGACGTCATCACGCTCGTCGAGCGCGAGGCGGCGCTGCGTGATCTCAGCCTGGCGGTCGGTGTGCCGCAGCACGACCGGAATGTAGGCGAACACCGCGACGCCGGCGGCCAGAATAGCCAGGTAGATGCCGGGGCCGTGGTGGTAACCCAGGTCGTACGCGGTACTGGTGCGGCGCAGCCAGATCGCCAGGATGGAGACCAAAAACGACACGGTGGTAAACATCCAGCCCGCCGCGGCGAACGGGAAACGGCGCGTGGCCAGGACCAGGGTGGTCAGCACCGCGAGGCCGATAAACGACATCACCGTGAACACGTACTCCGTCAGCTTCGTCTGCACCTCGGCCGCCGCGTCCGTGAACGTGAGGATCTGCCAGCCCGGCACGCCGCCGGCGAACGGGAGGAACAGCGCGATGAGATAGACCACCACCGCGGCGATGAGCACCCAGCGGGTGGCCCCGAGGTCGACGGTCGAGGCGGCGGCGCGCTCCTCGCGCGCGAGCTGGTCGGACTGGTTCATAATGTGGCCGAGCCTATCAGCAGCACCCGCTCGCCGGGGCGGCCGCGGGCTTGCCAAACTGCGGCAGGCCCAGGCCCACGCCCACCGGCGCGGTGGTGGGCACCTGGCCGGCCTCCGAGTTGTCCCCCGCCTTGGTGCGGCGGTGCGCGATGATGCCGGAATCGGCGATCAGGTAGTGCGGCTTCGCGTCGGTGACCGTGACGGTGACGATGTCTCCGGGGCGCACGGAAGCGTCGATAAGCCCATGCACCGCAAAGTGGACCAGGCGGCCGTCGCGGGCGCGGCCCGACATGCGCTTGGTGGAATCGTTCTTCTTGCCGCCGCCCGCCTGGACGAGCAGCTCCACCTCGGTGCCCACCAGCTTCGCGTTCTCCTCCGCGCTGATGCGCTCCTGGAGGGCGACCAGGCGCTCAAAACGCTCTTGGACGACCTCCTTGGGCACCTGGTTGTCCATGGTCGCGGCGGGCGTGCCCGGGCGCGGCGAGTACTGGAACGTGAACGCCGAGGTGAACCGTGCCTTCTCCACCACGTCGAGGGTGGCCTGGAAGTCCTCCTCCGTCTCGCCCGGGAAGCCAACGATGATGTCGGTGGTGATCGACGCGTGCGGCAGCTTCGCGCGGACCTCATCGAGAATGCCCAGGAACTTCTTCGAGCGGTACGACCGGCGCATGTCCTTGAGCACCTTGTCCGAGCCCGACTGCAGCGGCATGTGCAGCTGCGGGCACACGTTCGGGGTCTCCGCCATCGCGTCGATCACGTCCGAGGTGAACTCCGCTGGGTGCGGGGAGGTGAAACGCACCCGCTCCAGGCCCTCGATCTCGCCGCAGGCGCGCAGCAGCTTGGAAAACGCCGAGCGGTCGCGGCCGAGCTCCTCGTCCACGAAGTTCACGCCGTAGGCGTTGACGTTCTGCCCCAACAGCGTCACCTCGGACACGCCCTGCTGCACAAGGGCCGTGACCTCGGCGAGGATATCGCCGGGTCGGCGATCCAGTTCCTTGCCGCGCAGGCTGGGCACGATGCAGAACGTGCACGTGTTGTTGCAGCCCACGGAGATGGAGACCCAGCCGGCGTAGGAGGACTCTCGCTTCGCCGGCAGCACCGACGGGAAGACCTCCAGCGCCTCGACGACCTCGACCTGCGCCTCCTCGCTAACGCGCGCGCGGTCCAGCAGCGCCGGCAGCGCCGAGATGTTGTGCGTGCCAAACACCGCGTCCACCCACGGCGCCTTCTCAATCACCGTGTCGCGGTCTTTCTGCGCCAGGCACCCGCCGACGGCGATCTGCATCCCCGGGTGGTTGTCCTTGGTGTGCTTGAGCTGGCCCAGTGAGCCGTAGAGGCGCTGGTCCGCGTTGTCGCGCACCGCGCAGGTGTTGAACACCACCAGGTCGGGCTCCGCGCCGTCTGCCGCGGCCACATATCCGGCCTCCTCCAGCATCCCGGACAGGCGCTCGGAATCGTGCACGTTCATCTGGCATCCGAAGGTGCGCACCTCGTAGGTGCGGGCGGGGTCGGCCTGGTTGGTGGGCTTGTTCTGGGCTTGTGTCGCGGTTGTCACGGTCGATTAGTCTAACGCCGGTCGCTGGCGCAGACCTAAACCGCGTAGCGCGGTCGGCCCCTGTGCGCGGAGTGGGAGGTCCAGAGCGGGATAGTTCGCCGTCGGAAATTCGTACTATTAATGAGTTGGGCGAAATATCCCGCTCTGGATCTCCCGCTCGAGCACCTGCCGCCCTTGAGCACCTGCCCCCGCTCGGGCACCTGCCACGCGCCGTCGAAAAGTTTCTTACCAATCCGCCCCGAAACTTGCCTATTGATAGTAAAACTAATTCCCATGACACAGGTTTCGCAGCCCATGATCCGGATGGCGGGCGTGGAGAAGTATTTCGGCGACTTTCACGCGCTGACAAACATCAACCTGGACGTACCCCGCGGCCAGGTCGTTGTTGTCCTCGGACCCTCCGGCTCCGGCAAATCGACACTGTGTCGCACGATCAACCGCCTCGAGACCATTGATGCGGGAACGATCGAGATCGACGGGAAGATCCTTCCCGAGGAAGGCAAGGACCTGGCCAAGCTGCGCTCCGACGTGGGCATGGTGTTCCAGCAGTTCAACCTCTTTCCCCACCTGACCATCCGGGAGAACGTCACACTCGGCCCCACCAAGGTGCGCAAGCTGCCCAAGGCGGAGGCGGACAAGCGCGCGGGCGAGCTGCTCGACCGCGTCGGCATCGCCAACCAGGCGGACAAGTACCCGGCCCAGCTCTCCGGCGGCCAGCAGCAGCGCGTCGCCATCGCCCGAGCACTTGCTATGGACCCCAAGGTCATGCTTTTCGACGAGCCCACCTCCGCGCTCGACCCCGAAATGGTCGGCGAGGTACTCGACGTCATGTCCGAGCTGGCACGCTCCGGCATGACGATGGTCGTAGTCACCCACGAGATGGGCTTCGCCCGCAAGGTTGCGGACAGAATCCTGTTCATGTCCGACGGGGAAATCGTCGAGGACACCAACCCGGAATCCTTCTTCGACAGCCCCGCCTCCGAGCGCGCCCGGGACTTCCTGGGCAAGATCCTGCCCCACTAACGCATACCCCTACCAAGGAGTTTCACCATGAAGAAGATCTTCCGTTCCCTTGCAGTCACCGCTGTTGCGGCGCTCACCGCGGCGACGCTGACCGCCTGCGGTGGCGACAGCTCCGGCGGTGGCGAGGGCCTGCTCGCCCAGATCGAGTCCGGCAACGTCACCCTGGGCACCAAGTACGACCAACCGGGCCTGGGCCTGCGCGAGGCGGACGGCTCCATGACCGGTCTCGACGTCGACGTGCTCACCTACGTGGTCAATTCCATCGCCGAGGACAAGGGCTGGGCCGAGCCGGAGATCACCTGGCGCGAGACCCCGTCCGCGCAGCGCGAGACCCTGATCCAGAACGGCGAGGTCGCCGCGATCGGCGCGACCTACTCCATCAACGCCTCCCGCTCCGAGGCGGTCAGCTTCGCGGGCCCGTACCTGCTCACCCACCAGGGCCTGCTCGTGCGTGCCGACGAGAAGAACATCACCGGCCTCGAGGGCCTCGACGGGCGCATCCTGTGCTCGGTGACCGGCTCCACCCCGGCGCAGAAGGTCAAGGACGCCCTCCCCGGCGTCCAGCTCCAGGAGTACGACACCTACTCCTCCTGCGTCGAGGCGCTGCGTAACGGCAACGTCGACGCGATGACCACCGACGCTTCCATCCTCGGCGGCTACTCCGCGCAGTCCCCGGGTGACTTCGCCATCGTCGAGCTGGAGGAGGACGGCCAGCCCTTCACCAACGAGCACTACGGCATCGGCGTGACCAAGGACGACACCGAGGCCGTCGACGCCGTGAACAAGGCGCTGGAGGCCATGTACGCAGACGGCTCGTTCCAGAAGTTCGTCGACGAGAACCTCGAGGGCGGCGTCGGCGTCTCCGAGGACAAGGTCGGCGACCTGTCCTTCCTGCAGTAGCACCCGCTCTGTGAAGGCACCTTCAACACTTTCCGGGAGGAATAAGACCCCATGCAAGCCCTGTGGGCAGACCTGCTGCCCGACCTGTGGCCCGCATTTTGGACCACCATCAAACTGACGGTGTATTCCGCCATCGGCGCCATGATCCTCGGCACGCTGCTCACAGCCATGAGGGTCTCCCCCGTGGGCACCTTGCGCGGTCTTTCCGGGTTCTACATCAACACCGTGCGCAACACCCCGCTGACCCTGGTGATCTTGTTCTGCTCCTTCGGGCTCTACCAGAACCTGGGGTTGCAGTTGGCCAGCCGCGAATCCTCGACGTTTATCGCCGACCAGAACTTCCGCTTGGCCGTCCTCGGCTTCATTCTCTACACGTCGTGCTTCGTCGCGGAGTCCCTGCGCAGCGGCATCAACACCGTGCACGTCGGGCAGTCCGAGGCCGCCCGCTCGCTGGGGCTGGGCTTCGGCCAGATCTTCAGCCTCATCATCTTCCCGCAGGCGCTGCGCGCAGCCATCATCCCGCTGGGCAACACCTTGATCGCGCTGACGAAGAACACCACGATCGCCTCCGTCATCGGCGTCGCCGAGGCGTCGCTGCTGATGAAATCCACCATCGAGATGCACGCCAACGAGCTGTTCGTCATCTTCGGCGTGTTCGCCCTCGGGTTCATCATCCTCACCCTGCCCATGGGCCTTGCCTTGGGCTGGCTTTCTGAACGACTGGCGGTGAAGCGATAAATGTCTGCTGTGAGAGCTACCCGAGCTACAGGAGCTACAGTGCTTTACGACGCCCCCGGCCCCCGCGCCAGGCGCCGCAACACCATCTACACCGTGATCACGCTCATCCTCCTAGGCCTTCTCGCCTGGTGGGTGGTCTCGCGGCTGGCCGCTAACGGCCAGCTCGACGCCGAGAAGTGGACGCCGTTTATCAACGCCAACACCTGGACCACCTACATCTTGCCCGGCCTGTGGGGCACCTTGAAGGCCGCCGCGCTGAGCATCGTCTTTGCGCTCGTCTTCGGCGTCGTCTTCGGCCTCGGCCGCCTCTCCGAGATCAAGGCGGTGCGCTGGGTGTGCGCCGTGGTCATCGAGTTCTTCCGCGCCATTCCGGTGCTCCTGCTGATGATCTTCCTGTACCAGTTGTTCGCCGTGTTCCACCTGGTGGCACCCCGCAGCCTGGCGTTCTGGGCCGTGGTCGTTGCGCTGACGCTATACAACGGCTCCGTCATCGCGGAGATCCTGCGCGCGGGCATCCGCTCCCTGCCACGCGGGCAGACGGAGGCCGCCCACGCGCTCGGCATGACGCACTGGCAGACGATGTGGAAGATCCTGCTCCCGCAGTCGGTGGCCGCCATGCTCCCCGCGCTCATCGCCCAGATCGTCATCGCCCTGAAGGACTCCGCACTGGGCTACCAGATCGGCTACGTCGAGGTCGTCCGCTCCGCCACACAGGTGGCATCCTCGAACAGGAATTACATCCCGTCCCTGATCGTCGTGGCCGTCATTATGATCGCGATCAACTACGCGCTGACCGTTCTGGCCACGCGCGTTGAGATGCAGCTGCGCGCCGGGCGCACCCGCCGCAACCCGTTCGCGCGGGTGCCGGCCGTCGACGACGAGCACGCGCTGCCCACGGCGACTTCGACGCTGGACGCTCAAACGCCGGGCGGCGTGAAACCCGCGCCCTAGGCGTCCCCGGAGGCTTCCGACACCTCGTCGATCCGCGCGTCGAGCACCTCCCGGCCCAGCCGCATGCTCAGCTCGGAGGAGTAGCCGCGGCGCGCCATCACCCCGATGATGCGCCGGAGGTGCTTGTCGTATTCGGCGCGGCCGGCGGGGGCGGCCTTGACGTCGCGGGCCTTCTTTTCCGCCACGGCGCGCGCTGCCGCCTCCTCGTCGGCGGCGGAAATCTGCTCGAGAGCGTCCCGGCGCACGGCCTCGGGAACGCCCTTGTCGCGCAACTCCATGTCGAGCGCGCGTGCGGACTTGCCTCGGCGGGACGCACGCTGGCGCACCCACTCGTGGGCGAAGGACGCGTCATTGATCAGGCCGGCGCGCTCGAGGTCCGCGATGACCTTGTCCACCAGGTCGGGCTGGAACTCGGCGTCCATCAGCCTCCCGCGCAGCTCGGCCTTGGAGCGGGCGCGTTGGTCCAGCAGCCCGAGCACCCGCTTGCGCACGGGTGCCAGGGCCTCCTCCTCGGCGCGGTCGAACAGCGCCGGACCCTCCCCCGCCTCGTAGGATTCCAGCGCTGCCTGCAGCCGGGCGATCTTGTCCGGGTCTGCCACGCCGCCTACTCGTCGGCGGCGACGCCGGCGGTGTCCTCGGCGACACCGGCGACACCGGCAGAGTCGTCATCGTCGTCGAAGTCGATGTTGGGCACCATGTCCACCGGGTCGTCGGTCAGCTCGTCGTTGCTGCCCCCCGCATACGCGCCCACGCCGAGCTTCTGGAAGATCTTGTCCTCGATCTCGTTGGCCAGGTCGGTGTTTTCCTTGAGGAACAGTCGCGCCTTCTCTTTGCCCTGGCCCAGCTGGTCGCCCTCGTAGGTGAACCAGGAGCCCGACTTTTTCACGATGCCGTTGTCCACGCCCATATCGATGATGGAGGATTCCCGCGAGATTCCCTCGCCGTACATGATGTCGAACTCGGCGACCTTGAACGGCGGGGACACCTTGTTCTTGACCACCTTGAGCCTCGTGCGGTTACCGATGGAGTCCTGGCCGTCTTTCAGTGTCTGGATCCGGCGGACGTCACAGCGCACGGAGGCATAGAACTTCAACGCCTTGCCGCCGGTGGTGGTCTCGGGGGAGCCGAACATGACGCCGATCTTCTCGCGCAGCTGGTTGATGAAGATGGCGGTGGTGCCGGAGTTGTACAGCGCGCCCGTCATCTTGCGCAGCGCCTGGGACATAAGGCGCGCCTGCAGGCCGACGTGGGAATCGCCCATTTCGCCCTCGATTTCCGCCTTCGGCGTCAGCGCCGCCACCGAGTCGATGACGAGGATGTCGATCGCGCCGGAGCGCACCAGCATGTCCGCGATCTCGAGCGCCTGCTCACCGGTGTCCGGCTGGGACACGAGCAGGTTATCCGTATCCACGCCGAGCTTGCGGGCGTAATCCGGGTCGAGCGCGTGCTCCGCGTCGATGAACGCGGCGATGCCTCCCGCGCGCTGCGCCGAGGCGATGGCGTGCAGCGCCACCGTGGTCTTGCCGGAGGACTCGGGGCCGTAAATCTCCACGACACGGCCGCGGGGCCACCCGCCGATGCCGAGGGCGACGTCGATCGCCGTGTTGCCCGAGGAGATGGTCTGGATCGGCGGGCGGTTCTCCTCGCCCAGGCGCATGATCGCGCCCTTGCCGAAGTCCTTCTCAATCATCGCGAGGGCCGCGTCGAGCGCGTTCTGCCGGTCACTGCCGGCTACCGCAGCGGTTTTCTTCTTTGTCGCCATTAAAAGTGCACTCCCTCGAGTTCGTTTCAAATTTCGTGCGGGCCATGCGGTTGACTGTTGGCTCTTGACTCTTTAGACCCGTCAGCCGGGGCCCTGGTTCCCTACTTCTGTGAAATTGCTGCCGCCAGCGTAGCCCGCTGCCTAGACATCCCCGTATTTTACACGCAAACGTGTTCGAATAACAGCGGCGCGCCGTGGCGCGTTAGAAGCCGGGTCGGTCCACTCCCAGCCTGCGCTCCTCCGGCACGTCGTAGGCGCGGCACAGCGCCTCCCACGCCTCGCGGGGATCGATGCCGCTTTCAATCATCTCGTTGGCCGTCTGGTTGTACGGGGGCAGCACCTGCGAATCCATGACCCACTGCGCGTTCGCGGGGCCGAATTCATCTTCCACTAACTGGTGAAATTCCGTCAGACGCATGGCACCGAATATACCTTTTATCCCCTCGTGCCCACCCCTTGAACGGCGTTCAAGTACAGTGCTATCCATGTCAACACCAGTCAACTCTCAGCCGGCGCGGAGCACCACCTCCGATATCGCCTACGTCGCGGTCTTTACCGCGCTCGTCATCGTCCTCGGCTTCGTGGCCATCCCCGTCGGCGCCCTCGGCGTGCCCATCCTGCTCCAGAACACGGCGATCATCCTGGCCGGGCTCGTGCTCGGCCCGCGCCGCGGCTTCTTCACCGCCGCGCTGTTCCTCCTCATCGGGTTTATCTTCCCCGTCCTCGCCGGGGGCCGGACCACCTACTTCGCCCTGACCTCGCCGACGGTGGGCTACATCATCAGCTACCTCGTCGCCGTCCCCGTGGCCGGATTCATCGCGGCGCGCGTCGTCGGCAAGCCCCAAGGAGCGAAGGTGGGTCTGTTCATCCTCGCCGGTGTCGTGGGCCTGGCGCTGCAGTACCTCTTCGGCGCCATCGGCATGGTCCTGCGCGCGGGCCTCGACGTGCCCGCGGCCGCCGCGGCCCAGCTGCCTTTCATCCCCACCGACCTGATCGAGATGGCGGTCATGGTCGCCATCGCCATCAGCGTGCACGCGGCGTTCCCCCAGCTCCTGCGCCGCGAGGCCCGCTAAGTAGCAGTGCCCACCATCCGTTTTCAGGGCGCGGGCGTCACCTTCGAAGGCACCACCGTCCTGCGCCCCCTCAACCTCGAACTGAGCGAGCGCCGCATCGGAATCATCGGCGCCAACGGCTCGGGCAAGTCCACCCTGGTCAGGCTGATCAACGGGCTGATCACCCCCACCACCGGGTCCGTGACCTACGAGGGCATGGACCCGACCGCCGACGGCAAGCGCGTCCGCCGCAAAGTGGGGTTCGTCTTCGCCGACGCGGAATCACAAATCGTCATGCCGCGTGTCGCCGACGACATCGCGTTCTCCCTGCGCCGCTTCAAGCTTCCCCGCGTCGAGGTGGCGCGGCGGGTGGACAGCATGCTCGAGCGCTTCGGGCTGACCGACAGGCGCGAGAACTCGCCGCACACCCTCTCCGGCGGCGAGAAGCAGTTGCTCGCGCTCGCCGCCGTCCTTGTCATCGAGCCGGACACGGTGATCCTCGACGAGCCCACCACCCTGCTGGACATGCGCAACCGCCGCCGCATCATCCGCGAGCTCTCGGCCCTTGACCAGCAGCTCATCGTTGTCACCCACGACCTCGAGATGCTGCGCGACTTCGACCGGGTCCTGTGCGTGAGCGAAGGAGCCGTGCTTTTCGACGGCCCCCCGGCCGACGCCACCGCCTTCTACACCGCCCTCATGGACGCCCAGGACTAAACCGATGCTGCGCAACATTCCCTTAAGCGTGTACGTGCCGGGAAACTCCCCGGTGCACCGGGCCTCCCCAGCCGCCAAACTAGCAGCACTCGTCGCCGTGGCCGTCGCCACAGCTGTCCTGCCCACCCAGCCGTGGCACTCCGTGGCGGCACTGGTGGGAGTGGTGCTCGCCTACATGCTCGCCCGCATCCCGCTCGGCACCGCCGTGCGGCAGACCGCGCCGGTGGTACCCCTGATCGTCCTTCTGGGCGCGTTTCTGTGGTGGCAGGACGGCGCGGCGCGGGCGCTGACCACGTCGATCGGGCTCGTCGCAACGCTCGCGGCGGCCAACCTGCTGACCTTGACCACGACGATTGAGGCGCTGATGAACGCGCTCGAGCGCAGCCTCGCCCCGCTCGCCCGCGTCGGGGTGCCCGTGGACAACATCAGCCTGGCCATCTCCCTGACCATCCGCCTCATCCCGCTGATGCTCTCGACGGTCAACGACGTCCTCGACGCGAGAAAGGCCCGCGGTGCGGGCCTTTCGTTGACGGCGTTCACGACGCCGGTGGTCATTCGCAGCGTGCGCCGCGCCGAGGCCATCGGTGAGGCACTCATGGCGCGCGGCGCCGCAGACTAGTACGGACTAGCGCTCGCCGCGCAGCTCGCGCATGCGCGCCTCCACTGCGTCGGAGGAGACCTCCTGGGACGCGCTGGAGGCGTTGGTGTCGCCCTGCTCGATCGCGGGCTTGGCACCGGAGGTGAGCTCCCCGGCCATTTCGGCGCGGATCTGCTCGAGACGGCCGTGGCCTGCCATCTGGATACCGGCCTGCTCCACCTCGGCCATGCGACCCTGGATGGAGTTCTGGGACAGCTCCGCCTGGCCGAGGGCGTTGGCGTAGCGGCGTTCGATCTTGTCGCGCACCTGGTCCAGGTTGGGGGTGCCGGTGGTGATCGCGTTCATCGACGACATGGTCTCGGCGACCTTCTCCTGCATCTTGGCCTGCTCGAGCTGGGAGAGCAGCTTGGAGCGCTCGGCCACCTGCTGCTGCAGGTGCGCCGCGTTGCGCTCGACGGCCTGCTTGGCCTGCGCCGCCTGCTGGAGGGCCTGGTCGTGCAGCTGCTTGGTGTCCTCAATGCCCTGCTCGGCGGTGACGAGCTGCGCGGCGAACGCCTCAGCCGCGTTCTCGTACTCCTGAGCCTTCTGGGCGTCGCCCTCGCCGCGGGCCTTGTCCGCCAGCTGCAGGGCCTGACGGGTGTTGGCCTGTAGCTTCTCAACCTCCTCAAGGCGGCGGTTGAGCTGCATCTCCAGCTGACGCTGGTTGCCGATCACGGCTGCCGCCTGCTGAGACAGCGCCTGGTGCTGGCGCTGCGCTTCGTTGATAGCCTGCTCGATCTGGATCTTCGGGTCTGCGTTCTCCTCGATCTTGTTGTCGAAGAGAGCCATCAGGTAGTTCCAGAACTTAGTAAACGGGTTAGCCATGGCGGCGGGAAACCTTTCGTGGGAGCTTTTGTTTTAGGTCAATCGCTTTGCCATCTTACATCTCGGCAGCGGCGGGCGCGGTGCGCTCAAGCTCGTGCGTGATCGACTCCAGCGACAGGTTGGCCACGGCCTCGAGCAAAACCTCGGCCACGGTGGTGTCGAGCGCCTCGCAAATCGACGCCAGAAGTTCCGACGAGACCTCCTTGCGGCCGCGCTCGAGCTCGGAGATGTAGCCGGAGGACACCCTCGCCTTGGAGGCGAGCTCGCGCAGGGAGACGTTCTTGTCGGCGCGGAACGCGCGCAGGGACATCCCCAGAGCCTCACGCAGCAGTGGCTCACGCTCAGGTACGCGCTCCGGGTGGCGCGCCAGCTGCGGAATCTGGAGAGTATCGCGAAGAAGTGTTGTGGTTGCCATCGAATGTATTAACGGTTGCTCGCCCGGTTTTGTTCCCGCACCCCGGTGATCGCTCCGCGCAGGGCTGCTTCAACCGCCGCGTGGCGGATCTGGTCGCGGCCGCCCGCCAGCACCCGCACGGGTTCGGCGGAGCCCTGGATCAACGCGTACCGGCCGGCCGCGGAGTCTACGAGCTCGGCCGCGGGCGACGACGCGACCCACCGCGGGCCGGCCAGGCCTACCCACACTTCACCTACCGGATGGCCGTCCTGGTTGTCGGGCCCGGCGACCCCGGTGACCGCCACCGCCCAGTCGGAGCCGCACACGCGCCGCGTGCCGCGGGCCATCTCGCGGGCCGTGACGGGAGAAACCGGGCCATGCTCGTCGAGGACCTGCTGCGCCACCTGCGCCAGAGAATGCTTCAGGTCGGTGGCGTAGACCACCAGGCCCCCGCGCAGCACGGCGGACGCGCCCGGCACCGTCGCCACGGTCGCCGCGGCGAGCCCCGCCGTCAACGATTCGCAAAAACTGATGGTCTGGTTGCTGGCCGCAAGCGCGTCGACAAGCTCGCGCGCCGTGGGGTCGATGCTATCCACGATTAGCCGTCCTCGAATCTGCGATGTACTGGATTCCCGTAACCACCGTTACCGCGGTGGCGATGAGCATGACAATCAGCGTCGGCACGTCCATCCACGCCGGCAGCGGGCAGAGGTACAGCGCGACGCCGAGGGCCTGCAGCGCCGTCTTCAGCTTGCCGCCTTTCGACGCCGGCACCACCCTGCCGCGCCGCAGCATGAACATGCGCCACACCGTGATGCCCAGCTCGCGCACCACGATAAGCACGGTGATCCACACCGGCAGCGTGGACGCGATGTTGAGTGTGACCAGCGCGGTAATCATCAGCGCCTTGTCCGCGATCGGGTCGGCGATCTTACCAAAGTCCGTCACCAGCCCGCGGGCGCGCGCGATGTCGCCGTCGAGCTTGTCGGTGGCCATGAGCACGACGAACAGACCGAACGCCCACCACCAGCGCTCCGACAGGACCAGCCAGGCGAAGACGGGCACGAACACGATGCGTGCCGACGTCAGTACGTTGGGCAGGTTCCAGTTGGAGGGGGGCTGGCTGCGCGTCTCGCTCACAGCACCCACCCTACTTCTTGCCACCGCGCGAAACGTCCAAGTGGTCGGTCTCACGAGACCCGGTCGCCGTGTGGTCGCCGCGGCCGGAGGTGGCAGGGTCATCAATCCAGCCGAGGTGGTTACCGTGCTTGTCCACCTTCCGGCGGTTGCCGTGGTCGTCGTAGTCCACGTGCCACGTCGGCCCGTCCGGATCTTTGCGCCCGGCGGCGACGTCCATGCGGTCCTTCACCAAAGAGGCGATGACGGTGAGCACAAGGACGCCCACGATGAACAGCAGCGACGTGACGGTGCCGATCTCGGGGACCACCACGTTCTCCCCGCCGTTGATGAACGGCAGGTTGTTCTCGTGCAGGGCATGCAGCAGGAGCTTGACGCCGATGAAGCCGAGGATGATGGCCAGGCCGTACGAGAGGTAGACCAGCCGGTCGAGCAGGCCGTCAAGCAGGAAGTACATCTGGCGCAGGCCGAGCAGGGAGAATGCGTTCGTGGTGAACACGATGAAAGGCTCCGTGGTGATGCCGTAGATCGCCGGGATGGAGTCGAGGGCGAAGAGCACGTCGACAAAACCAATGGCCAGAAGCGCGACGAACAGCGGGGTAACAGCGCGCTTGCCCGCCTGCGTTGCGGAGAACAGCCTGTCACCGTGGTACGACTCCGTCACCGGGAACACCTTGCGC
Source organism: Corynebacterium mycetoides (assembly GCF_900103625.1). Classification (NCBI taxonomy): domain Bacteria; kingdom Bacillati; phylum Actinomycetota; class Actinomycetes; order Mycobacteriales; family Corynebacteriaceae; genus Corynebacterium; species Corynebacterium mycetoides. Next base: position 780,157 of record NZ_LT629700.1, read on the forward strand.
AGGGTCTTGACCACGAGCATGTCGTTCGGGTCGGTCTCCTCCTGATCCGTCGCCTCGTCGTAGGCGAGCTTGATGGCGGTCCAAATGAGGAAGATGGCGAAGATGTAGAACACGTCCGACCACGCGGAGATCACCGCGGCGCCGACGAGAATGAAGAACAGGCGCATGATCAGCGCGATCGCGATGCCTAGTAGGAGGACCTTCTGCTGGTACTTGCGCGGAATCTTGAACGACCCCATGATGAGCGCGAAGACGAACAGGTTGTCCACGCTCAGCGCCTTTTCCGTGACGTAGCCGGTGTAGTACTGCACGGCGTGCTCGCCGTCCCAGAACCACCAGATCACCCCGCCGAACGCGAGCGCGATGGTCACGTAGAACGCCGTCCAGAACCCGGACTCCTTGAGAGTCGGCTCGTGCGCGTCCTTCACGTGGCCGAAGAAATCGAATATAAAGAACCCCACGATGACGGCCGACGAGATCAGCCACACCGAGGCAGGCACACCCATGTGCTCCACAACAACCTCCGGTCAGTCAGACGTACGAAATCACGACCGGAGGTCTCCCCCACCCGGAAACGGTCCCGGGCCACCCCGACCGGGGCACGCGCGAAGCGCGGGCACCGTGCTGACGATCAAGGGCGATTGCGGGGTACTCCCCTCCAATTCCCGGCCAAGTCTACACCACCGGAGCGCTAGAACGCCCCGCCCGTCGGGTTGTACGTCGCGTTGACCACACGCGTCGCAGAGGGCTCGGTCGCGTCGGCGGGGGCGTCGCCAAGCGAAGGCTCGTCGGTGGGCGCCTCGGCAGGGTCGGCGCCCTTGATCATCCACAGGATCGTCTCCAGCTCCTCGGGCTTGACCAGCACCTCGCGCGCCTTCGAGCCTTCCGACGGCCCGACGACGCCGCGGGACTCCATGAGATCCATGAGGCGGCCCGCCTTGGCGAAGCCGATGCGCAGCTTGCGCTGCAGCATCGACGTCGAACCCAGCTGGGAGGCGACCACGAGCTCGACGGCCTCGAGAAGATCATCGAGGTCCTTGCCGATGTCGTCGTCGATGACCTTGGCCTCGGCCTGCTTGTCCTCTGTGACGCCCTCGACGTAGGACGGCTCGTCCTGCGACTTCGCGGCCTCGACCACGGCCTGAATCTCCTCGTCGGTGACAAACGCGCCCTGCAGGCGCTGCGGCTTGCCCGCCCCCTGCGGGATGAACAGGCCGTCGCCCATGCCGATGAGCTTCTCCGCGCCCCCCTGATCCAGAATCACGCGGGAGTCCGTCAGCGATGACGTCGCGAACGCCAGACGCGAGGGCACATTCGTCTTGATCAAGCCGGTGACCACGTCCACCGACGGCCGCTGCGTGGCCAGCACGAGGTGGATGCCGGCGGCGCGCGCCTTCTGGGTGATGCGCACGATCGACTCCTCGATCTCCTTCGGGGCCGTCATCATCAGATCCGCCAGCTCGTCAACGACGCAGATGATGAACGGGTACGGGCGCATCTCCCGCTCCGAGCCCGGAGGGGCCGTCAGCTCGCCCGAGCGGACCTTGCGGTTGAAGTCCTTGATGTGGCGCACGCGCGAGGACTTCATGTCCATGTAGCGCTGCTCCATCTCCTCCACCAGCCACTGCAGGGCGGCGGCGGCCTTCTTCGGCTGGGTGATGATTGGCGTGATCAGGTGCGGAATGCCCTCGTAGGGGGTCAACTCGACCATCTTCGGGTCGACCAGGATGAGCCGCACCTCCTCCGGCGTGGCGCGCGTGAGCAGTGAGATGAGCAGGGAGTTGACAAACGCCGACTTACCGGAGCCGGTCGAGCCGGCGACGAGCAGGTGCGGCATCTTCTGCACGCTCGAGGCGATGAAGTCGCCCTCGATGTCCTTGCCCAGGCCGATGAGCATCGGGTCCCGGTCGGCGACGACGTTCGGGGCGTCCAGGACGTCGCGAAGCCGCACCATCTCGCGGTCTTGGTTGGGCACCTCGATACCCACGAGCGACTTGCCGGGAATGGGCGTGAGCAGGCGCACGTTGTCGGTCGCCGCCGCATACGCGAGGTTGGACTGCAGGTTGGTGATCTTGGAGACCTTCACACCGGGGCCGAGCTCGACCTCGTAGCGCGTCACTGTCGGGCCGCGCGAAAAGCCGGTGACCTGCGCGTCGACGCGGAACTCCTCGAAGACGTCCGTGATGGCCTCGATCATGCGGTCGTTGGCCTCCGTGCGCGTCTTCGGCGCGGTGCCGGGGATGAGCAGGCCCGTCGACGGCAGCACGTAGTCCGTCTCGCCCTCCGGGACGCGCCGCTGCGGCGCCGCGGGCTCGGCCGGGGCCTTCTGCAGCTCCGATTTTGGGGTGGACGCCGGCACCGCCGCGGCGTCGATGCCGGAGCGGGCGACGATGGCGGCCCGCATCGCCTCGCGCGACTGGGACACCGCATCGTCCGAGTTGTCGGGCTCGGGCTCCTGGGCCTTATGAGTCTTCTCGGGCTTCTCGGTCTTCTCGGTCTTCTCGGGCGCGCGGCGAGGCAGCACGCGGGTGTGCGTGACCTCGGCTTCCGCGTCCACCTCGGGTTCGGCGGCCGGTTCATGGGCGGCATCGTCTAGCAGGTTGTCGTCCAGCCCGCGCACCCGCGGGATCTGGCGCGTCGACTCGTCCGCGGGGTAATTGTCCAGCGGTGAACGCCGGCGCGGGCGGCGCGCACCCTCCGTCTTGAGCTGAGCCTTGGGCTCGGTTGTAGGTTGGGGACGGGTCCGCGCGCGGCGGGGCTCGCGCTCCCGGCCTTCCGCAATGTCGTCGAGCTCCTGGTCCACGTGCCCGTACTGGTCATCGTCGGGACCCGGCGTGCTCAGGTTCGCCGCTGCGGTCGAGACGGACCCCTTGACCAGATCAAACGCCTGCCGCACCGTGACCCCGGTGGTCTTCAGCGCGCCGTAGATGATCACGAGGATCAACAGTGGCACCGCCACAAACGAGGAGAACCCGGCCGCCAGCACCCCGCCGAGCGCGGCGCCGATCGCCCCGCCCGCGATTCTGCGGCCCTCCCAATCCGCCGGGTTTCCGGCGAAGACGTGGATGAGGCCCAGCATGGCCACCGCGATGATCGCGATCCCGAGGCTCACCCGTGCCCGAACCGCAGCATCCCTGCGGGTATCGAGCATGAGCGCCACCGCCACGGCGACGAGCGCCACGGGGAGGATCAGCGCGCCCGCGCCGATGACCCAGTGCACCCCCTGAGCGATCGCGTGACCCACCGGGCCGGCAATGTCGAACCAGACGGAGGCGCCAATAATCGCCGCGAGCCCGATGAGCGCGAGACCGAGCGCGTCGGCGCGGTCTCCGCTTCCCGCGTCTTCCGTGCCATCGACGTCGTCTGCGTCGTGCGCTGCGCGCTTGCGCCTGCGCCGCAGCGGCTTCTCCTCCCGCTCGTCGGGTTCGTCATCGAAAAAGTCGACCATCTCGTTGCTGCCGCCGTCGCTTTCATCACGGTCCCGGCCGCCGCGCATCCCGCTGCCCAGCTTGGAGAACACCGACCCCACTCCCCTCGCGGCCGCGCCGATCGAATCGCCCACAGCCCTGTAGGCGGAGCCCACGCGCTCACCCGAGGTCTCCGCCGCGAGGTTGGTCGACGTCGTCGGGTGGGTCATGGAGGCGCCAAAGCTTGTCGACGTCCGCGTGGAGCCATTGCGGCCACGCGGACCGGTCTGCGAGCGCGCAGACGAGCGGGGCGAGTTCGTGACAGACATGTAAGTAACAGTAATACCGATTGTCACTTTAACAACATTTGCCACACCAGCGGCGGCCGAAGTTTAGAGCTCGATGTCCAGCTTGGAGATCTTCTCCGCGTCACCCTCGAGCTCGACGTCGACGGCGCGGCGTCCCGAGACCCACAGCAGCAGCTCCCCCGGCTCGCCCTTGACGCGGATGATGTCGTCCCCGCGACGCGCCACCTCCCGTTTGCCGCCGACGGTAACGGGTGGAAGGGTCGGAGGAGTCAGCACCACCGGGGTGGGCGTGGCGCGCATTGTCATTGCTCCGACGCGCTTCGCCAGCGTCAGCAGGGCCTCGTTCGTCGCCGCGCTGAACTCGCGCGGCCGCGCCACCCCGTCCCCGCGGCGCACGTCCTCGTGGTGCACGAAGTGTTCCGACGTGTTCATCAGCGCGTCAAAAGGCGCGACAAAACGCGGCGGGCCAGCGGCCCACGCGCGCACGACGTCGGGGTACGGGCGGTCGCGCTGGGCGTCCATTTCCTTGTCCAGGGTCGACTTCAACGGGCGGATGAAGTTGCCGGCCGCCGCGAGAGGCTTGCTTTCGCGGATGTAGAGGTGGCACGCGAGATCGCGGGTGACCCACCCCTCGCACAACGTCGGGGCGTCGGGTCCGACCTCGAGAAACAGGCGGCCGAGGCGTTCGCGTTCCTTCTGCGCAAATGACATGTGCCCCAGCATAGCGCTGGGGCACGACACCGGGTGGGCTCCCGGAAAGACGTGACGTGCTTTAGAGCGACTCGCGTGCTGCCTGGACGTCTTCGTCGTCGACAGGCACGTTATCCGCGGCCATCGGCACGACGGTCGGCAGGATGACCGGCTCGCGCTTGTACTTCTGCTCGACCGCCTTGGACACCTGGCGGCGCAGCTGCTGGACCATGCGGTACGGGTCGTTCTCGCCCTGTGCGGCGAGGTCGTTCATCACGTTCTCCACGCCCTCGGCAACCCGCTTGTTGAAGTCGCGGTCGTCGTCCGAGAAGCCCGTCGTGGACACGCGCGGAGTCTCCAGCAGGCGACCGGTGCGGTCGTCAATAACGCAGGTGATCGACACCACGCCGCCAGACGCCAGGCTGGTGCGGTCAGCCAGCACATCCGGGTCGACGTCGCCCATGGTCTCGCCGTCGACGTAGAGCTGGCCCACCTGGTACTGGCCGACGACGCTGATCTTGCCGCCCACCATGTCCACCACGACGCCGTTCTGCGCCAGCGCGGTGTTCTCCGGCTTAACCCCCGTGGAGATCGCCAGCTCCTTGTTGGCGCGCATGTGGCGCCACTCCCCGTGCACGGGCATGGCGTTCTTGGGACGAGCCGCGTTGTAGAGGAACAGCAGCTCCCCGGCGTAGCCGTGGCCGGACGCGTGGACGTGCGCGTCGGCGTTGGTGATCACGGTCGCGCCGATCTGCGCGAGGTTGTTGATCACCGCGAACACGGCTTCCTCGTTGCCCGGGATGAGCGAGGACGACAGAATGATGAGGTCGCCGTCGCGCACCGTGATCTGGCGGTGTTCACGGCGCGACATGCGCGAGAGAGCCGCCATCGGCTCGCCCTGGGTGCCGGTGGTGATGAGGACAACCTTATGCGGGGCCATCTTCGCCGCTTCCTCGATCGGGATGATCGTGCCCTTCGGCGCGCGCAGCAGGCTCATCTTCTCCGCGATCTCCATGTTGCGGATCATGGAGCGGCCGTTGAACGCGACCTTGCGGCCGTTCGCCACGGCCGCGTTGACCGCCATCTGCACACGTGCCACGTTGGACGCGAAGGAGGAGATGATCACGCGCTGCTTCGCGCCCTGGACCAGACGCACGAGAGTTTCCTCGATGCCGCGCTCCGAGGGTGAGATGCCTGGCACCGTCGCGTTGGTGGAGTCGCACATGAACAGGTCGATGCCCTCGTCGCCGAAGCGGGACAGCGCCGGCAGATCGGTGGGCTGCCCGTCGTACGGCGTCTGGTCGAGCTTGATGTCGCCCGTCATGACAACGTGGCCGGCGCCCGTCTTGATGGACACGCCCAGGCACTCTGGGATGGAGTGACCGACGTGCCAGAAACGCACGCGGAACGGGCCGAGGTTGAGCTCGGAATCCTTGGTCACCTCGTTGAGCTTCGGCCGCTGGCGGTGCTCCTTCGTCTTGGCGGAGATCAGCGCGTTGGTGAACCGCGACGAGTAGATCGGGATATCCGGGCGCAGCTTGAGCAGCCACGGGATCGCGCCGATGTGGTCCTCGTGTCCGTGCGTGACGACGAGCGCCTCGATCTTGTCGAGCTTGTTCTCGATCGGCCCGAAGTCCGGCAGGACGAGGTCGACGCCCGGCTCGCCCGAATTGGGGAACAGCACGCCGCAGTCGACGACGAGGAGGCGCCCGTTGTACTCGAAGACCGTCATGTTGCGCCCGATCTCAGAGATGCCGCCGAGAGCGTAGATGCGCAGGCCGTTCTGCGGGGCCTGGGGCGGCGACGGCAGGCGCTTGGTCAGATCCGCGCCCTGCATGCCCTTTATCGGATTGCGGCGGTTGTTGCCGCCGCCGTTGCCCTGGTTGTTCCCGCCGTTTCCGCCGCGGCCACGACCACGCCGGCGGTTGCGGCCGCCGCCGTTGCCCTGGTTGTTGCCCTGATTATTACCCTGGCCCGACTGGCCGCCGCGGTTGTTGTCTCGGCTACCACGCTCGTTATCACGGTTGTCGCGGGACGATTCCTGCGCTTCGGAGCCGCCGGCGGTGGTGTCCGCCGGTGCCTGCTCGGGCGCCTGGAACACAGGCTGCTGGTCGGCGGGCTCCGGGGGGCCGGCCTTGCGGGTCACCTTGCGGGCGCGATTGCGGGGTTCGTTCATACTTAGAGGACTCCAGCCTTTTCCATATCTTCGCGGAGAGCCTCGACCTGCTCCGGGGTCGCTCCGACCACGGGCAGCCGGGGTTCGCCGACGTCAATGCCCTGCAGACGCAGAGCTGCCTTTGCAAATGTCGCACCACCGAGAAGTGCCTGCTGGCGAGCCAGCGTAACGATGGTGTTGGCGTTGATTTCCCGCGCGCGGGCGAGGTCGCCTTCCTCGAAGCTTGTAATCATTTCTCGCAGCAACCGCGGGGCGGCGTGCCCCACCACCGAGATGACACCGGTGGCTCCGACAGAAAGCCAGGGCAGGTTGAGCGGATCGTCTCCAGAGTACCAGGCCAGGCCAGTTTCCTGAATCAGGCTGGCTGCCTCGAAGAAATTGCCCTTCGCGTCCTTTAGCGCCTGCACCGTCGGCAGCTCAGCCAGCTGGCGGATCGTGCGTGCTTCGATGGGAACTCCCGAGCGGCCGGGAATGTCATAAAGGCAGATGGGCAGCGCGGAAGCGTCGGCCACGGCGCCGAAATGGGCGATGAGTCCCGCCTGGGACGGCTTGGAGTAATACGGTGTGACCACCAGCAGGCCGTCCGCCCCGGCCTCTTCGGCGGCCTGAGCCAGCTGAACTGACTTGCGGGTGTCGTAGGAGCCGGCGCCGGCGATGAGCTTCGCCCGGTCGCCGACCTCCTCTTTGACGGCCTTCAACAGCGCGACCTTTTCCTCCGGGGTGGTCGTGGGAGACTCACCCGTCGTTCCCGCGAGAACGAGGGAATCGATTCCGTTGTCTACGAGGTGGGCAGCTAACGCTCTTCCGGCGTCGAGGTCTAGCTCCCCGTCGGAATCGAACGGGGTGACCATGGCGACGCTGACGGTGCCGAAGATGTCCGCACCGGTGTTAGCTTTCATCGAAATGCCCATGACACCACAGGTTACCCGTTGCGTACCCCGGCAGCGTCAACAGCACGCCCTCAATCTGCCCCCGCCACCGGGGCGGGTTCTTTAGGAGACGTAGGGGCTGGTGGCCATCTGCGAGCCATCGGCGAGGTCGCTCACCAGGAAGTCGTCGAAAAGCGTGGGCGCACTCCCCCGCAACAGCTCGAGGCACGTGATGGCCAGCGTGCGGATCTCCAGATCGGCGTGCTCCGAGGCGCGCGCCGCGATGAACTGCCGCCACGCGCGGTAGTTCCCGGTGACCACGAATCGCGTCTCGGTCGCGTTCGGCAAAATGGCGCGGGCTGCCTGGCGGGCTTTCTTCCGGCGCAGCAGCGAGTTCGGCTCGCCGGCGAGGTTGTTCTCCAGGGCGCGCAGCAGCTCGTCGTAGACGAACCGGGTCTCGTCCGCGGCGCGGAGGAACATCTCGCGCAGCTCCGCGTCCTCGGCGATGAGCGCGGGAACGACCACCTCGCTCTCGCCGTCGGGAATGAAGCGCTGGCTCAGCTGCGAAAACGAGAAATTGCGGTGGCGCAGCAGCTCGTTGCCCGCCGCGCGCGACAGGCCCCGGATGTAGACCGTGGCGGTCGCGTGCTCCAGCAGCGCGTCGTGGCCGACGTCGATAATGTGGCGCAGGTACGCCTCGTTCGTCGCGGTGCGCGGGTTGGGGCGGTCGAATGTTTCGTAGCAGGCGCGCCCGGCGAATTCAACGATCGCCTCCGCGTCCGTCGCCTGCGCGTCGGGCGCCCAGCTCACACCCGTCGGCACGCGAAACGTGCTGGCGGCGATGAGCTGGACATCGAGCGAACTGTCCACCGCCATGTTTACAGCCCCAGGTACGAATCCAGGCCGATGGTCAGACCCGGGCGGTTCGCCACCTCGCGCACGCCGGTGAGCACGCCCGGAACGAACGATTCCCGGCCGTAGGAGTCCTGGCGGATGGTCAGCGACTGATCCGTCGTGCCGAAGATGACCTCTTCGTGGGCGACCATGCCCGTCATGCGCACCGCGTGGACGTGGACCCCGTCGACGTCCGCGCCGCGCGCGCCCTCAAGGGACTGCTCGGTCGCGTCAGGCGCTGCGTCCATGCCCGCTTCTCGACGCGCCTGGGCAATGCCCTGGGCCGTCTTGATCGCAGTGCCGGACGGGGCGTCCAGCTTGTGGGGATGGTGGTACTCCACCACCTCGGCGGACTCGAAGAACGGGGCGGCCTGGCGGGCGAACGCCATGGTGAGCACGGCGGAGATGGCGAAGTTCGGGGCGATCAGCACGCCGACGCCCTCGTTCGCGTCCGCCCACTGCGCCACCTGATTGTAGCGCTCGTCGTCAAAGCCGGTGGTGCCCACGACGCAGTGAATCCCGTGGTTGATGCAGTACTCCAAATTGTCCATCACGACCCCGGGGGCGGTGAAGTCGACGACGACCTCCGCTCCGTTGTCCGTGAGTGCGCTCAGGCTGTCGCCGTGGTCGACCTCGGCTACTAGCTCGAGGTCTTCTGCTGCGTTGACTCCGGCGACGACGGCCGAACCGACGCGGCCCTTCGCTCCGAGAACTCCGACTTTGATAGCCACGTGCGACTCCTTAGGTTTCGTGTGTTGCCTGGCTCGAGTCTAACCCCACCGGATTCGGGGCCGCTGCCACGGTAACGTTTCGTTCACGATCCCCCGCGCCTACGCGTCCTGCCCCGCCCCGCGGGTTATGTTCGAACTATGAAACTTCAGCCCCGTTACTTGCTTCCTGCCACACTGGTGACAACGCTCGCGCTCGCATCCTGCGCGGGCCAAGACGACGGAGCGGCTCCCGAACAGGCGGCTGCCGCCACGTCCGCCGCAACCACAACCATGACCAGCACCGCCCCCGCGACGACGACCGCGGTTCCCACGGCGCACGCCCTCTCCGCGATGGAGGAGGCCACCCCCGTCGGGCCGTTTACCACCGAGGACGTCCGCGCGCTTCCGGCGCCGGGCAGCGAGCTGACCATCGCCGATGTGCGCGTGGGATCCCACGAGGGATTCGACCGCGCCGTCTTCGAGTTCACCGGCTCCGGCACGCCCGGCTACGTCGCCGGCTATAACCCCGAACCCCTGCAGCAGGCATCCGGCTACCCCATCGACGTGCGTGGCGACGCCTACCTGGAGCTCATGATCCAGGGCACCCCCATGGGCCTGATCAGCCCCGACGACTCCCTGGTCGAGGTGGGCCCGATGCCGATCGCCGCCGGCAACATTCAGGGCGTGACCCACGGCGGCGTCTTCGAGGCCGACTCCCAGTACTTCATCGGGCTGGATGAGCAGCGCCCGTACAACGTCTACGTGCTGGAGAACCCCACGCGTCTCGTCGTCGATATCCAGAAGTAGACGCCGCCTGAGACACGGAAGACCTCAGCGCGATTTCGTGCCGTTTTTGGGCCCGATTTCGCGCTGAGGTCTTCCCGGTATCTCTCTACGACTCGTCCTCGACGGGCACGAGCGAGATCTTGCCGCGGTTGTCGATGTCGGCGATCTCCACCTCGATCTTGTCACCGACGTTAATGACATCCTCGACGTTCTCCACGCGCTGGGAACCGCCGAGCTTGGAGATGTGCACCAGGCCGTCGGTGCCGGGCAGGATGGACACGAACGCGCCGAAGGCGACGGTCTTGACCACGGCGCCCAGGTAGCGCTCCCCCACCTTCGGCATCTGCGGGTTGGCGATGCCGTTGATCTTCTCGATCGCCGCGTCCGCGGACTCGCCGGTGGCGGCCGACACGTAGATCGTGCCGTCGTCCTCGATCGAGATCTCCGCGCCGGTTTCCTCGGTGATCGAATTGATCATCTTGCCCTTCGGGCCGATAACCTCGCCGATCTTGGACACCGGCACGTTGATCGCGGTGATCTTCGGCGCGAGCGGGCTCATCTCGTCCGGCCCGTCGATGACCTCGGACATGGTGTCCAAGATCGCCTCACGCGCGTCGCGCGCCTGCTCGAGCGCAGACGACAGGACCTCGGAGGGGATGCCGTCGAGCTTGGTGTCCAGCTGCAGCGCGGTGATGAACTCGGGCGTGCCGGCGACCTTGAAGTCCATGTCGCCGAAGGCGTCCTCGGCGCCGAAAATGTCGGTCAGCGCGACGTACTTCGTCTCGCCGTCGACCTCGCCGGAGACGAGACCCATCGCGATGCCAGCGACCGGGGCGGCCAGCGGCACGCCGGCGTTGTACAGCGACAGCGTGGAGGCGCAGACGGAACCCATCGACGTCGAACCGTTGGAGCCGAGCGCCTCGGACACCTGGCGGATGGTGTACGGGAAGTCCTCGCGCGACGGAATCACGGGCACGAGCGCGCGCTCGGCCAGCGCCCCGTGGCCGATCTCGCGGCGCTTCGGCGAACCGACGCGGCCGGTCTCACCCGTGGAGTACGGCGGGAAGTTGTAGTGGTGGATGTAGCGCTTGGAGGTCTGCGGGTGCAGCGAATCCAGCGTCTGCTCCATCTTCAACATGTCCAGGGTGGTCACGCCGAGGACCTGGGTCTCCCCGCGCTCGAACAGCGCGGAGCCGTGGGCGCGCGGGATGAGCTCGACCTCGACCTCGAGGTCGCGGATGTCGGTGACCCCGCGCCCGTCGATGCGAAAGCCCTCGGTGAGGATCTTCTCGCGCACGATGGACTTCATCACGGCGTTGTAGGCCGCGCGGATCTCCTTCACGGTTGCGTCGTGGTCCTCGTCGCCCTCGGCGACATCGAACGCGTCCAGCAGCTCGTCCTCCACCTGGGCCATGTAGGCGTTGGTGGCGTCGTCGCGGTCCTGCTTGCCCTTGATGGTCAGCAGGGTGGCGAGCTTCTTAGCGGCCTTCTTCTCCACCGCCGCGTACACCTTGTCGGTGTAGGCGGGGAAGAGCGGGAACTCGGCCGTCTCCTTGGCGGTTTCCGCGGCAAGCGCCGCCTGCGCCTGGCACAGAGTCTTAATGTAGGGCTTCGCGGCCTCGAGCCCCTCGGCCACCTTTGACTCGGTCGGCGCGGGGGCGCCGCCTCGCACAAGCGTGACGACGTCGTCCCCGGCGCCTGCCTCCACCATCATGATGGCCACGTCCTCGCCCACAATGCGCCCGGCGACGACCATTTCGAAGAGCGCCTGAGTGTGCTGCTCGTGGTTGGGGAAGGCGACCCACTGGCCGTCCTTGTGCGCGTCGTCGGCAATAAGAGCCATGCGCACCCCACCGACCGCGCCGGAGACCGGCAGGCCGGACAGCTGGGTCGCGGCGGACGCGCCGTTGATGGCCACGACGTCGTAGTACTCATCCGGGGCCATGCTGAGCACGGTGATGACCACCTGGACCTCGTTGCGCAGGCCCTTAACGAAGGTGGGGCGCAGCGGGCGGTCGATGAGGCGGCAGGCGAGGATGGCCTCGGTGGAGGGTCGCCCCTCGCGGCGGAAGAACGAGCCTGGGATCTTGCCAGCGGCGTACATCCGCTCCTCGACATCCACGGTCAGCGGGAAGAAGTCCAGGCCCTCGCGCGGCTGGTTCGACGCGGTCGTGGTGGCCAATAGCATCGTGTCGTCGTCGAGGTAGGTGGTGACGGAGCCGTCGGCCTGGCGGGCGAGCTGCCCTGTCTCGAACCGGATCGTGCGTGTGCCGAAATCGCCGTTATCCAGCACGGCGGTGGCCTCGGTGATGCCGAACTCCTCGTCCACGTAGACGTCGAAGGAGTTGTTGGGGGTGTGCGTGCTCAAAAAAGATCCCTTTCCCTGGGTGTCTCCGGCGGTCGTCGGTGCCGCCGTCTAGCTGTTTTCCTGACAACAACTCACGATTCTAGCAGGTCTGGGAAACGCGAAAACCGCCCCGCGCGCGAGGCGCGGGGCGGTAAGCGTACGGAGCGCGGATTAGCGGCGCAGGCCGAGGCGCGAGATGAGCTCGCGGTAGCGCTCGACGTTGTTCTCACGCAGGTACTTCAGCAGGCCACGGCGGCGGCCGACCAGCAGGAGCAGGCCGCGGCGGGAGTGGTGGTCGTGCTTGTGGAACTTCAGGTGCTCCGTCAGGGTGTTGATGCGCTCGGTCAGCAGAGCGACCTGGGCCTCGGGCGAGCCGGTGTCGGTCTCGTGCAGACCGTAGTTCTTGAGGATTTCAGACTTCTTCTCAGTGGTCAGCGCCATGAGGGTTCTCCTTTTAGTTATTTCAGTCCGCGAGAAAGAAAAGGGGCGACTGCCGCGAACCGCAGTCAAAGCCGAGCGTTGAGTCTAGCGGAGGCGGGCCCCTACCCCAAATCCCGGCCCGCGCGCTCCCCTTAGCGCGCGGGCGTGGAGGCGGCCAGCGCGGTCAACCGGGCCATGAACTCCTCTACGAAGCGCCCGGTGTCCACGGCGACGGCAACGTGCGCTGTCTTGACCGGGTCGCTCAGCCGGGTCTCATCACCGATCGTGCGGCCGCGGGTTTCACCCTCGACGTCGGTCTTTAAGTTGATGTCCAGCAGGGTGACCAAGGACGGGTCGACGGCCACACCGACCGCCAGCGGGTCGTGCAGCCCGCAGCCGCCGAGGTGCGGCGCGGTGGTTTCGTAGGCCTTGATGTAATAGTCGGTGGCGTCCGCCAGGAAGTCGCCGCCGCGGGTGCCCAGCTCGCGCCACCGCGCCGTCTCGTTGTAGGTGAGCAGGGTCTGCAGGGTCACGTCGAGGCCGATCATGGTGACATCGCGGCCGCGGCGGAACACCAGGTCGGTCGCCTCCGGGTCCTGGCTCACGTTCGCCTCCGCCCACGGGGAGACGTTGCCCGGCACGGTCAGCGCCCCGCCCATCATGACGATGTGGGCGCGCTCGGCGAAGCTTTCATCCGCCTCCATCGCCGCCGCGATCGTCGTCGACGGGCCGGTGGGAACGATCACCAGATCGTCGCCGTAGGCCGCCACCGATTGGGTGAGGAAGTCCACCGCAGAGGTGTCCTGCACGCTTGCGGCGGGCTCGGGCAGCACGACCCCGCCGATGCCGTTGTCGCCGTGGATGAACGCGGAGACCTCCAGCACCTCGAAGGAGTCCCGGGTGCGGGCGTGGTCGGGGCCGGCGAACACCGGGACGTCGTCACGCCCGAACAGCTCGAGGATGGCCAGTGCGTTGCGCACGCCCGTGTCCACCAGCACGTTGCCGTAGGTTCCCGTCACGCCGATGAGCTCGAGCTCGGGGGAGCCCAGGGCGTAGGCCAAAGCGAGGGCGTCGTCGATGCCGGTGTCGAGGTCGAGGATTACTTTCTTAGCCATGCTGCGGCTGCCTTTCCAAAATGTTGCGGGTTGTCTCCACGTCGCGGGCCATGTTGGCCAGCAGGTCATCGACGGAGTTGAACTTCACCATGTCGCGGACCTTGGCCACGAACTCCACGCGCGCCAGCCTGCCGTACAGGTCGGCGTCGCGGCCCAGGATGAAGGACTCGACGCTCCGGCGGGCGTCACCAAAGGTGGGGTTCGTCCCCACCGAGATCGCCGCCGGGTAGCGCACGCCCGGCTCCATGTCCCCGTCGATGGGTCCGTCGTCGACGATGGTGAGCCAGCCGGCGTAAACGCCGTCGGCGGGGAGGGCCGAGACGGTGTCCAGGTACTGGTTCGCCGTGGGGTAGCCCAGCTCCCGGCCGCCGCGGCCGGCGCCGCGCTCAACAAGCGCCGTGACGGAGAACGCGCGGCCCAAGAAGTCCGCGGCCGCGCCGATGTCGCCGCGGTCGAGTTCGCTTCTCACGGCTGTCGAGCAGACCCGCACGCCGGCGTCGTTAAGCAGGGGCACGACGACCACCTCGAACCCGTAACGCTGCCCCAGCTCGCGCATGGTCTCGGCGGTGCCGGCGGCGTCCTTGCCGAAGGTGAAGTTCTCCCCCACGACAACCGCTCGCGCCCCGAGGCGCCCGGCGAGCACGTCGCGCACGTAGGCCTCGGGGCTCTGGCCGGCGAGCTCCTCGCGGAAATCGATCACCAGCAGGTAGTCCACGCCCAGCTCGGCGATGAAGCGGGCGCGCTCCTCAAAGGGGAACAAGGCCTTCGGAGCGCGGTCGGGGGCGAAGACGGCGACGGGGTGCGGCTCGAACGTCATCACCACGCACGGCACCCCGAGTTCACGGGCGCGGTGCACTGCCTCGCCGATGAGCAGCTGGTGCCCGCGGTGCACTCCGTCGAACACCCCGATGGTGACAACCGACGCGCCGAGGGTGTCCGGCACCTGCTTCAGGCCGCGCAAAATATCCACGGTAGATAGACTACGGCATACTGTTTCACTATGAGTTTCGCCCCTGACCCGCTCGCAACCTCGGGAATTGTTGTCGTGGACAAGCCCGCGGGCATGACAAGCCACGACGTCGTGGCCCGCCTGCGCCGCTCCTTCGGCACCCGCAAAGTCGGCCACGCGGGCACGCTCGACCCGATGGCCACGGGCGTGCTCGTCGCCGGCATTGAGCGCGGCACCAAACTCCTGGCCCACCTCGTGGCCGAGGACAAGGTCTACTCCACCACCATCCGCCTGGGCCAGACCACGACCACGGATGACGCCGAGGGCGAGATCCTGGCCACCGCCGATGCCTCGCGCATAAGCGACGCCGACATCCGCGCGGGCATCGCCGGACTCACCGGCGAGATCATGCAGGTCCCCTCCAGCGTCTCCGCCATCAAGGTCGGCGGGCGCCGCGCCCACGAACTGGTGCGCGCGGGCGAGGCGGTGGACCTCCCCGCCCGCCCGGTCACCGTGTTCTCCTTCGAGGTCGCGCAGGTGCGCAGGGAGGCGGGATTCGTCGACGTCGACGCGCGCGTGCACTGCAGCAAGGGCACCTACATCCGCTCGCTCGCGCGCGACCTCGGCGAGGCGTTGCAGGTGGGCGGGCACCTCACCGCGCTGCGTCGCGAAGCAGTCGGAGCCTTCACGCTTGCCGACGCCACCCCGCTCGCCGCCCTGGAAACCTCCCCCGCGCTCTCCCTGACGCTTGACGACGCGCTCACCCGGGCCTGGCCGGTCCTTCCCGTCACCGCCGAGGAGTACGACGCGCTGGCAATGGGCAAATGGCTCGCCCCCCGCGGACTGAAAGGCGTGCACGCCGCCGTCGGCCCCGACGGGCGCGCCGTCGCTCTGGTCAAGGAGCAGGGCAAACGCCTGGCCACAGTGTTCGTGGCGCGACCCTCGACGCTCTAGCGCCGTCGAGACGTTAGACCTCCACCCACGCGGAGGCGACGACGTAGCCGCCGCGCACTACCCAGCGGCCCTCGAAAAACTGCACCGGGGTGGGCCGCGCGAGGATGTAGGACACAAACGTCCCGTCTGGGCGCAGGTCGATCTCCGCCTCCTCGAAGCCCAGCCAGCGCCGCGTCATGGGGAACCAGCACTTGTACGTGGCCTCCTTGGCGCAGAACAGCAGCCTGCCGGCCCAGTTGTGGCCCTCGGCCTTCATCATGTCGAAGCGGTGGCGCTCGGCCGCGCGCGCGATCTGGTCGATCACGCCCTCGGGCAGCGGCTCAGCGGGCTCGGCGTCCACGCCCATCGAGAGCACGTGCGTCTTCGGCGCCGCCACCGCCGCGCGCAGCCCGTCCGTGTGCGTCAGCGAGCCGGTGTAGCCCTCCGGCCACAGCGGCATCCCGCTATCGCCCTTCAAAATCGCTTCCCCCGGCGGCACGCCCAGCTCCCTCAACGCCTGGTGGGCGCACCACCGCGCGTCCCCGAACTCGCCTTTGCGCTTATCGACGGCCTGGCTGACGAGCCCCTGCTCCTCCGGGTGCAACTCCAGGTAATTGGTCAAATCCGTGGCCTCGCTGGTGCGCAGGTAGACAAACCGCGCCGCCTCCGGGAAAAGTGCCGGGTACTGCATCAGTGTGTCACCTCCATCACCGGGTACGGCCACTGCACCGGCGCCGCGCTGGGCGGGCGGGACTGCCACTCGCGCGGGTAGCCGAGGGACACTTCAATGTGCTCGACGCCGTCGACCGTTGTCACCCCAGGCATGTGCAGGTGACCGTAAATTACTGCTCTCGCATGGTAGCGTTTCGCCCACGACCGGGTGTGTCGGGTCCCGCACCACAGCCCCACCTCGGACCAGCGCAGCCGGGTGACCGGCTCCTGGACCAGCGGCCAGTGGTTGATCAGGATCGTCGGGCCGTCAATACGCGAGAGCCTGCGGGTGGTGTACGCGAGGCGGTCCCAGCACCACGCGCGGATGTCCACGAAGGGGGCGATGGCGAACTCGTCCGTCATCATGATGTTCTTCTCGCGGGCGGCCGCCACCGCCTCCTCCACCGTGAGGTTGGGGCCGCGGAACGAGTAGTCGTACAACGTGAACAGCGGGGCGATGGTGACCCCGCCGAAGACGGGGTAGGTGTCCTCCGGGGTGATGACCCCGATCTGCCGCATGGCTTTGACCAGCGTGTCATACTTCTCGCGCCCCCGGTACCGGTCCGAGGAACGAGAGAACAGCTCGTGGTTGCCCGGCACCCACAGCACGGTGTCGAAGCGGGCGGCCAGTGTCTCCATCACGTCCACGACGAGTTCCAGCTTCTCGGCCACGTCGCCGGCGACAATGAGCCAGTCGGACGGGTCCGCCGGCTGGATCTCGTCGAGCCGGGCACCGTTGGCTTTCACGGCGGCGTGCAGGTCCGAGACCGCCCACAGCGTCGTGGTCGAGGTGGTTGTTGCCATGTCTCCACGTTCTATCACACGCCATCACCCACAACCGCCCACTTCATCGAACGGAATCGAACAAACACCCCGGCCAGCCGGATGACAACGGAGGCCGCCAGGCCGCCCCACACCCCGGGAAGGCCCCACCCGAACGCCATCGACGCGAGCGTAACCGGGAAGAACACGCCGAGCACGGACGCGATGGTCAGAGTGCGCAGGTAAGCCACGTCCCCGGCCCCGAGGAGCGCGCCGTCCAGCGCGAACACCACCCCGCCCAGAACGATCATGGCCACCAGCAGCCACCACGGGGTGCCCAGTTGCGCCACCACGCGGGCGTCGTCAGTGAAAAGCGACCAGATGGCCGGCCCCGCCAGCGCGAAGACCGTCGCCAGCGCGACCGCGAACATCAGGCAGTAGCGCGTGGCTAGCTCGCCCACCCGGCGGGCCTGCGCCACCTCTCCCCTGCCCAGCTCCGCACCCGTCAAGGTCTGCGCGGCGATGGCGAGCGAGTCGAGCACGAGGGTGAGGAAGTTCCACAGCTGCAGGAGGATTTGATGCGCGGCGAGCGCGGCGACGCCGAACCGGCCGGCAACAGCCGCAGCCGCGAGCATGGACACCTGGAACGACATCGACCGGAGAATCAGGTCGCGGCCGAGGACCAGCTGGCTGCGGATCACCCCGGGTTCCGGCGCCCAGGACCCGCCCCGCCGCCCGTGCTCGCGCACGAGGGTGAGCAGGAAGAGCAGGGCGGTAATCCCGATGCCCAGCACGTTCGCCCAGGCGGATCCCACAAGCCCGAAGCGCGACACGCTCCAGGGCAGCACGGCCGCGCCGGGAACGAGCCCGCACAGGGTGAGCAGAAACGGCAAGCGCGTGTTCTGTACGCCTCGCATCCAGCCGTTGCCCGCCATGATGACCAGCGTCAGCGGGATCGCCGCGGCGGCGACGCGCATCCAGCGGGCGGACTCCGCCGCGACCGCGGCGTCGTTGGTGAGAAACAGCGCTATCGGCTCCGCGAACAGCGACACCAGCGCGGCCAGTACCGCACCCACGAGGACCGCGACCCACGTGGCCTGCACTCCCTCCGCCACCGCGTCGGCCCGCCTGCCGGCGCCGAACAGACGCGACGCGCGCGCCGTCGTGCCGTAGGAGAGGAAGGTTAGCTGCACCGTCACGGTGGACTGCACCGCGGTGCCGGCCGCGAGCGCCGCAAGCTCAGCGGTGCCGAGGCGACCCACCACCGCGGTATCCAGCAGTAGGTACAGCGGGTTGGCGGCGAGCACGCCCAGCGCCGGCAGCGCCAGGGCGAGGACGCGGCGCGGGGTCACCTCCGCGCGGGGTTCCGCGGTCATCTCAGAGCGCGGAGCACATCCGCAACGACATCGTCCCGCGACCCGCTCGCGGAGTAGCCGGCGGCGGGGATGTGTCCACCGCCGCCGAGGCGCGTGGCGATACGGGAGACGTCGACAGTGGACGAGCGAAGCGAGACGTTCCAATAGGCCCGGCCGTACTGCTTGAGCACCATGCCGATGTCCGCGCCCTGCACGCTGCGCGAATAGTCTATGATGTACTCCACAGCCCTCTGGCTCATCGCCGCCATGCGGGCAGCATCCACCGTGAACACGGCCACGGTGAGCCCGCCGGCCTCGAACAGCTCGAGCTCGGCGAGCACGCTCCCCGCCTCGCGCAGATCGGACGGCGTCATCGCGTCCATGAGATCCATCGCGATCTGCCGCGTGTCCAGGCCGTAGCCCATGAGCTCGGCCGCCAGCGCGTGCATCCGCGGGCTGCCCCAGCGGAAGCTCCCCGTGTCCGTCACCAGACCCGCATACAGGCAGTACGCCAGGTCCGCGTCGAGTTCGACGCCGAGGTAGGTAAACAGCTCGCGGACAATCACCGTCGTCGACTCCGACCCCACCACGAGGTTGGTGCCGCCGAAGAGCGGGTTGGAGGCGTGGTGGTCGATCACCACCACCCGTCCGCGATCGGACTCGACCACCGGCCGGAACGCGCCCGTGCGGTCCGCCGAGGCGCAGTCGACGGTGACCACGAGGGCCCCCTCGGGCGCGTTATGGGTGTAGACGATCTCGTCCACAAACGGCACCGTGTCCAGGTTCTCCGGGTGCGGAAAATCCTGGCCGATGTAGGCCGTGGCGCTGATGCCCAGCTGCCGGAGCCCCGCCGTCAGCGCACACGCGGAACCGACGGCGTCGGCGTCGGGCTTGATGTGGGTGACGACGGCGACCGAAGGGGCGTCGACAAGCAGGCGGGCGACCTCGCGGAAATCCTCCTCGCGCCCGGGGAACAGAAGCTGCATCGCCCTACTCTTCGACCGTCTTATACGGGTTGCCCTCGCCGGCGGGGGCTGCGCCCTCGCGCAGGCGGGCGAGCTCCGCGTCGCGTGCGCGGGCTCGGCTGAGCAGCTCCTCCATGCGTGCCGACGCCTCCGGCACCGTGTCCAGCTCGAAGGCGATCGTCGGGGTGAACCGCACGTTGAGCTGGTCACCCACGATCTTGCGGATCTGGCCGCGCGCGCGGTGCAGCGCTTCAGCGGCCTGATCGTAGTCGGGCTCGTCGCTGATGTTGCGGCCGCGCACCGTGTAGTACACGGTCGCGTCATGCAGATCGCCGGTGACGCGGGCGTCGGTGACCGTGACCAGCTCCAGGCGAGGATCCTTCACCTCCCGCTCAATGGCGGACGCGACAATCGTCTGAATCTGCTTCGCCAGCCGCTGCGCACGTGAGTTGTCTGCCATGTCGTCTCCGTCTCCTTCTAGCCGGGCACCTGTGGTACCCGCTCATTCTAACCATGTGGGAAAACCCCACCTCCGCGAGGGAGATGGGGCCTTAAGAACCGCTGGCCCTTAGTTAGGTGCGCGGAACCTCTACCATTTCGTAGACCTGGATCACGTCGTCGACCTGAATGTCCGGGTAGGACAGCACCATGCCGCACTCGTAACCCTTATCCACCTCGGTGACGTCGTCCTTCTCCCGGCGCAGCGACTCGATCGTCGCGTCGGGGGTGATGACGTTGCCGTCGCGCACCAGACGGCACTTGGCGTTGCGCCGCACCTTGCCGTCGGTGACCATGCAGCCGGCGATGAGGCCTACGGCGGACGCCTTGAAGATCTGGCGGATCTCCGCGGCACCGATCTCGCGCTCCTCGTAGATCGGCTTGAGCATGCCCTTCAGGGCCGCCTCGACCTCGTCGATGACCTGGTAGATCACCGAGTAGTAGCGGATCTCCACGCCCTCGTTGTTGGCTTCCTCGGTCGCCTTGCCCTCGGAGCGGACGTTGAAGGCCACGATGACGGCGTCCGACGCCGCGGCGAGAACCACGTTGGTCTGCGTCACCGCACCGACACCGCGGTCGATGATGTTGACCTCGACTTCCTCATCAACCTCGAGCTTGAGCAGAGCCTCCTCCAGGGCTTCCACCGAACCGGCGTTGTCGCCTTTGAGGATGAGGTTGAGCTGGCTGGTCTCCTTGAGGGCCGCATCCAGGTTCTCCAGGGAGACGCGCTTCTTGCGGCGCGCCTGCATGGCGGAACGCCTGCGGGCGTCACGTTGCGCGGCGATCTGGCGAGCGACGCGGTCGTCCTCGACCACCAGCAGGTTGTCGCCGGGTCCGGGAACGCCGTTGAGGCCCTGGACCTGGACCGGACGGGACGGGCCCGCCTCCTCCACGTCGTTGCCCCACTCGTCGACCATGCGGCGCACGCGGCCGAAGTTGCCGCCCACGACGATGGAGTCTCCGACGCGCAACGTGCCTCGCTGCACGATCACGGTGGATACCGGGCCGCGGCCGCGGTCCAGGTGAGACTCGATGGCCAGGCCCTGGGCGTCCATGTCCGGGTTGGCGCGCAGATCGAGCGCGGCATCCGCGGTGAGCAGGACCGCCTCGAGCAGGTCGTCGATACCCGTGTTGTTGCGCGCGGAGATGTCGACGAACATCGTGTCGCCGCCGTACTCCTCGGGCACGAGGCCGTACTCGGTGAGCTGGCCGCGGATCTTCTCCGGCTGCGCCTCCGGCTTATCAATCTTGTTCACCGCGACCACGATCGGCAGGTCCGCCGCCTTGGCGTGGTTGATCGCCTCCACCGTCTGCGGCATCACGCCGTCGTCCGCGGCGACCACCAGGATGGCCAAGTCGGTCGACTGGGCGCCGCGGGCACGCATGGCGGTAAACGCCTCGTGGCCCGGGGTATCCAGGAAGGTGATCGTGCGCTCCTCACCGTCCAAGGTGACGGTGGTCTGGTACGCGCCGATGCCCTGGGTGATGCCGCCGGCCTCGCCGGAACCGACGTTGGCGTGGCGGATCGTGTCCAAAAGGCGGGTCTTGCCGTGGTCGACGTGACCCATGACGGACACGACAGGCGGGCGCTGCATCAGCTCGTCCTCGTGGCCGGTGTCCTCGCCGAACTGCAGGTCGAAGGACTCGAGCAGCTCGCGGTCCTCGTCCTCCGGGGAGACGACCTCGACGTCGTAGTTGATTTCGGCGCCCAGCAGCTGCAGGGTCTCCTGCGGCACGGACTGGGTAGCCGTCACCATCTCGCCGAGGTTGAACAGCGCCTGAACCAGGTTCGATGCGTCGGTACCGATCTTCTCGGCGAAGTCAGCCAAGGACGCACCCTGACGCAGGCGGACAGTCTTGCCGCCGCCGTCGGGCAGGCGCACGCCGCCGATGACGTTCGGTGCGTGCATCTCCTCGTACTCGTTGCGCTTCTGGCGCTTGGACTTGCGTCCGCGGCCGGGAGCGCCGCCGGGACGACCGAACGCGCCGGCGGTGCCGCCGCGGCGACCGCCGCGCCCACGGAAACCGCCGCCTGCACCCGGGCCGCCGGGGCCGCCCTGACCACCGCGACCGCGGCCGCCGCCAGATCCGCCCTGTCCTCCGCGCCCGCGGGCGCCGGTGGCAGACTTGGTCGGCATCTGGGTCGGTGACGGGTGCGCCACCATGTCCGCCGGGGACGGACGGCCTCCGCCCGGACGGGGGCCGGGACGTCCCTGACCCTGTCCAGCACGCTCGCCGCCCTGGCCTCCCCGGCCACGGCCGCCGCCGGCCCCTGCCTGACCGCCCTGCGGTCCGCGGCCGCCACCGGGACGGGGCGCGGGGCGCGGACCGCCGGTGTTCGACGAGAACGGGTTGTTGGCCACGCGGGGGCGGCCGCCCGGCTTGGGCATCGGGCGAGGCATGGCGCCAGATGCTGCGCCTCCCTCACGGGCTGCGGGGGCCTGCGGCTTCGGCGCGCCCGGCTTGGGAGCGGGCGCCGCCTTCGGTGCCTCAGCACCAGGCTTGGGTGCGCCCGGCTTCGGGGCAGCCGACTGGGCGGGTGCCGGCTTGGCCGCGGCGGCAGGCTTGGCAGCACCGGGCTTGGCAGCACCGGGCTTGGCAGCACCGGGCTTGGCAGCGGCGGGTGCGCCCGGCTTGGCCGCGGCGGCGGGCTTCGCTGTACCGGGCTTTGCTGCTGCGGGCTTCGGCGAGGACGGCTTCGCGGCACCCGGCTTCGGGGCGCCGGGCTTTGCCTGGCTCTTCGCCTCTCCGGCGTTGTCTCCGCCGGATCCGTAGAACGCCTTCATCTTCTTCACCACCGGGGGTTCGATGGTGGATGAGGCGGTTTTTACAAACTCGCCCTGGTCTTTCAGGGTTGCGAGTAGTTCCTTGCTTGTTACGCCGAGCTGTTTAGCCAGTTCGTGAACGCGTAGCTTTCCGGGCACGGGTCTCCTCTGTGTTGTTGCTAGGAGCCAGTGCCGGTTCGCCGGATGCGGCGGCTACTGACCCCTAGACGTTGTCATCGACTTTCATCGCTGATGCTGCTTCATGGTTGCGTACTCATCAGTGTTCGGTCTTCCTATCCTTGGGTCGTTCGCGGGTATTCGCGAGGTACGTCCGTACATGACCTACATCCACGGGTGTGGACACGCGGAGCGCTCGGCCGAAGGCCTTGCGCTTCTCCGCAAGCTCTAACGCATCCAGTGTCGGGGTAATCCACGCTCCCCGTCCGGGCAGCGACCTAGTCGGGTCTGCGATAATCCTGCCCGACCCGTCGGGGTCGGCCACAACGCGCAGCAGCTCGGTGTCGGGGTGGGTTTCGCGGGTTGCGATGCAGGTGCGGATGGGTGCGGTGCGCTGCGTATTGCCTGCGCCTGCTGCCATCTGTCTGCCGTGCCCTTCCGTCGCGCCGTACTGCCCGCAACTGTTTGCGGTTTTAAGCCGTAGTTAACCTTACGCCAAAACGGGCGGGATTTGTACTCACGCCCGCACACATGTTCCTTCTCTACGCCTCGCCGGTTCTCTCCTCGGGCGTCTCGGCGCCGTCGGCATCGGAGTGAATGTCAATCTTCCACCCGGTCAGGCGGGCCGCCAACCGGGCGTTTTGCCCCTCCTTGCCGATGGCGAGCGAGAGCTGGTAGTCCGGCACCGTGACACGGGCAGCCTGCGCCTCGGCGTCGAGGACCTCCACGCGCACCACCTTGGACGGTGCCAGCGAGTTGCCCACGTACTTGGACGGATCGTCGGAGTAGTCGATGATATCGATCTTCTCCCCGCCGAGCTGCTCCATGATGTTGGTCACCCGCGCACCCCGCGGCCCGATGCAGGCGCCCTTGGCGTTGACACCCTTGACGGTGGCCTTGACGGCCACCTTCGAGCGGTGCCCCGCCTCGCGGGCGATAGCGACGATCTCCACGGTGCCGTCGGCAACCTCGGGCACCTCGAGCGCGAACAGGCCGCGGACGAGCTCAGGGTGGGTGCGCGAGAGGTTGATCTGCACCTTCGCGTCATTCTTAGTCACGCCCACGACGTACGCCTTGACGCGGTCACCGTGGGTCAGCTTCTCTCCCGGGATTTGCTCCGCGGGAAGCAGGATTCCGTCCTGGGGGTCGGCCTCGGTGCCGAGCTCCACGACGATGAGACCGCGCGACTCCGCGGTGGCGTCGCGCTGCACTACGCCGGAGACGACCTGGCCCTCGTACTCGGCGTACTCCGTGAACGCGCGGCCCGCCTCCGCTTCGCGCACCCGCCGCTTGATCGCATCAAGCACCGCAGGCGCCCCGATGCGGGAGAAGTTGACCGGGGTGTCGTCGTACTCGGACTGGACGGCGCCGTCGGCACCCAGCTCGCTGACGATCACCGCGACGTCGCCCGTCTCGGTGTCGATGTCCACCCGCGCCCTCTCGGTTTCGGCCGGCGGCGCCTCACGGTAGTCGCGGTACGCCCGCAGCACTGCGCTGGCGATGGTCTCGAGCAGGTCATTGACCGCGATTCCGTGCTGTGCCGAAATCGCCTTCAAAGCGTTGAGGTCAATATTCACTTGTTGCCTTTCATTCGGCCGCGCGCTGGGCGGCCTCGTCGAACGTCAGATCCGCCAGCTCCATCTCGGCAGCCGGTGGTGTGTTGAATTCAATATCTACCACCGCGCGCCCCAAGGACGAAACCGCGTGCACCTCGGGCCGCGGGTTTTTCGCACCGGAGGGAATGAGGATCACGCCCTCCTCCGCCGGATCCAGCGCGCCGATCCTGTACTTCTGCTCGCCGAGTACCACGGCCCGGCCGCGGTTGCGGCGCCAGTGGCGCGGCGCCGTCAGGGGCAGGTCCACGCCGGGGGTGGTCACCTCGAGGGTGTATCCGGCGCCGAAATTCATCTCCCCCGCGTCCTCCTGGGCGTCGAAAAGCGCGCTGAGCTCGTTGCTCACCTGCTCGAGCTCGTCCAGGCTCGGGCGGGTGTCCGAGTCGAGGGCCACGACGACCTGCGACTTCTTGCCCGCGGGAACGGCCCGGACGCCCTCGACGTCCATCCCGTAGGCGGCGGCGACGGGCTCGATCAGGCGGGTGAGGTTTTCGACGGAAGGAAATGCCATGGTGTCAACCCTATCGTGTAGCGTTTTCGGCGTGAAAAGACTGTTCGTTGTGCTGAGCGCCTGCGTCCTCACGTCGTGTTCCGTGATGGATGTCGTCGGCCCGCGCGCGAACGGCGAGGTCATGGCTTTGGCGCGGCAGGCCAGCGCCGACGAGGCCTCGCTTGCTGGCGACCCCGCGGCGCAGTCCCTGCGCTCGACCCACGCGGGTGAGCTCGTCGCCGAGGCCGCGCGCCTGTGCGGCACCGACCCGGCCGGCAATCTCCCCTCCCCCTGCGACGTGTCCCTCGACGGCGCGGAGCTGCCGGCCGGGGCGCGCGATGCGGGCGAGCTCGTCGCGCAGGTGCGCTCGCACACGGTCGCGGCCGCCGACAAACTGCCGCCGGAGTCCGTCGACCTCGCAGTCGCCCAGGCCGTGGACACCGTAGCCTTGGAACCCGTGGACCTGGGCGGGCTCGCGCTCGGCGACGCCCCCGCGCCGGACCTCGCCTCCGCGCGCCACATGCTCGAGCAGGAGTACGCCTTCGAGTACGGTCTCGGCCTAGCCACGGCGTGGGCCGACGAGCCGCTCATCGCGCGTGTCGACGCGCTGCGCGACGCATCCGACGCCCGCCGCACGTCCCTGCTGGTCGCGCTCGAGCCCACCGGCGACGTGCCCGCCCCGCTGCCCGGCTACGAGGTCGCCGATTCCGCGTCGGTTGCCGACTCCCCATCCGCCGCCGAGTTCGTGGATCGCCTGAACGCGGACCTTCTCGCGCAGTGGCGCAGCGCGGCGGCGGACGCCGAGGGGAGGCAGTGGCGCGACGCTGCCATCGGGCTCGCCGCCCACGCGCAGCGCGCCTAAGGCCGCGCTTAAAGCCGCGCCCAATTCTGGGCTAGCCCGCCGCGACCAGCTCGCGCACCGTCGCCACGATCTGCTCCGCCGGCACCTCAAGCGTCTCGCCGCCCCGGATGCGCAGCTCCACGATGCCATCGCCAAACGAGCGCCCGAGCACCACCACAAACGGCATGCCCAGGAGTTCGGCGTCCTTGAACTTGACCCCCGGCGACATCTTCGGGCGGTCGTCGAAAAGTACCTCGAGGCCCGCGTCGTCCAGCTGGGCGACGAGCTTCTCGCCGGCCTCCAGTGCCGCGGCGTCCTTGTTCGCCACCACGACATGCACCTGGTACGGGGCGATGGCGACGGGCCACACTAGGCCCTTGTCGTCGTGGCGCTGCTCGGCGACAACCGCCATCATCCGCGAGATGCCGATGCCGTAGGAACCCATCGTGGGCACGGCGCGCTTGCCGCTTTCGTCGAGAATCTGCACGTCCATCGCCTCGGTGTACTTGCGGCCGAGCTGGAAGATGTGGCCCAGCTCGATGCCGCGCGCGAGCTTGACGGTGCCGTTGCCGCTTGGCGACGGATCCCCCTCGCGGACCTCGGCCGCCTCCACGAACCCGTCCACGGTGAAATCGCGTCCGGCGACGAGCCCGACGACGTGGCGCTGGCTCTCGTCCGCGCCCGTGATCCAGGCGGAGCCGTCCACGACGCGCGGGTCGGCGTACACCGGCACCCCGTTGGCGATCAGCGCGCGGGGGCCGACATACCCCTTGACCAAGAAAGCGGAGTTCTTGAAGTCCTCCTCGCTCGCCAGCTCGAAGGTCGCCGGGGCGAGGGAGGCCTCGAGGCGCTTCTCGTCCAGCTCGCGGTCGCCCGGGATCAATACACCTGCCAGGCGCGGGCCGACGGGCTGGCCGTCGTCGTCGAGCACCCGCGGGTCGTCGACCTTGACCACCATGCACTTCAGGGTGTCGGCGGCGGTGACGGGGCGGCCGTCGACAAGCAGGCCCTCGCTGTTGGCCCAGTTGACCAGCGCCTCGATGGTCTCGGACTGCGGCGTCTCGTACACGCGCGCCTCCGGCTGGCCGTCAATCGGCTTCGCCGAGGGGGCGACGGTGACCACGGCCTCGACGTTGGCGGCGTAGTCCCCCGCCGAGGAAATGACGAAGGTGTCCTCGCCGTTGTCGGAGTACGCGAGGAACTCCTCCGAGGCGGAGCCGCCCATCGCGCCCGAGGTGGCCTGGCAAATCTCGTAGCGGATGCCCACGCGGTCAAAAATCCGCTGGTAGGCCGCGCGGTGCTTGGCGTAGGACTCTGCGAGCCCCGCGTCGGTCATGTCGAAGGAGTAGGAATCCTTCATCACAAACTCGCGGCCGCGCAGGATGCCCGCGCGCGGGCGGGCCTCGTCGCGGTACTTGGTCTGGATCTGGTAGAGCGTGACCGGGAAGTCCTTGTAGGAGGAGAACATCGACTTCACCGTGGTGGTGAACATCTCCTCGTGCGTCGGTCCGAGCAGCATGTCCGCGCCCTTGCGGTCCTTGAGGCGGAACAGGTCGTCGCCGTACTCGGTCCAGCGGTTGGTCTGCTCGTAGGGCTCGCGCGGCAGCAGCGCCGGGAAGAGAAGCTCCTGGGCGCCCATCGCGTCCATCTCCTCGCGCACTACGCCCTCGATCTTGCGCAGGGTGCGCAGACCCAGCGGCAGCCAGGAATACACGCCCGGCGCGGCGCGGCGCACGTACCCCGCGCGGACCAGCAGCTTGTGGCTGGGCACCTCGGCATCGGCGGGGTCTTCGCGCAGCGTGCGCAGGAAAAGCTCGGTCAGGCGTGTGATCATGCGGAACATCATATCGCCTAAGGTGTTCGGCATGTTGATCGTGCTGCCACCGTCCGAAACCAAGGCGCCCGGCGGGTCTTTGTCGCCCATGGAGCTCTCGTTTCCCCAGCTCGATCGTGTCCGCGCCTCGCTTATCGACGACCTCGCGGCGCTGCCTCTGCCCACCATGATGTCCTCCTTGAAGTTGCCCGCCTCCAAGACCGAGGAGGCGCGGGAGAACCTGGTTTTGCGGGATGCTCCCGTCATGCCGGCGATTCTGCGCTACACCGGCGTGCTCTACGACGCCCTCTCCCCCGCCACCCTGCCCGCCGACGCACTGTCGCGGCTCGCCGTGGGCTCTGCTCTGTTCGGGGTCGTGCGGGCGGGCGACCTCATCCCCCGCTACCGGCTCTCCGGCGGCTCCAAGGTGCCCGCCGCCGACGGCTCGCTGCCGACGATGAAGGCGCGCTGGGGTTCCCTGATTACCTCCGTCCTGTCCGCCGATCCGTTCGTGGTCGACTTGCGCTCCGGCACGTACGCCCAGCTCGGGCGCGTGCCCGACGCGGTGACGGTGCGGGTGGAATCCGTGCTTGCCGACGGCTCGCGCGCAGTCGTCAGCCACTTCAACAAACACTACAAAGGCGAGCTCGCCCGCGTGTTGGCGTCGGGCCCGGAGGTGTCCTCGGTAGACGGCGTCGCCGACGTTGCGCGCGGCGCCGGTCTCGCCGTGGAAGTCGACGGGCATCAGCTCACCCTGGTGGTGTGAAGCGCGGCCTGAACCTCCTGCACAAAGGCGCGCGGGTTGTTGTGGAGGAACCCGGGGCGGTAGCGCAGGACCGCGTATCCCTGGTTCTCGATGCGCTTCTTCCTGTCGTTCTCCTTCTTGATCCGCGCCGCGGTGTCCTCGGCATACTTGACGTCCCCGTCGATCTCGATGAGAACCCGCTCCCCTACCGACAGGTCCGCTCTGTAGTGGCCCACCCCGAACTGCGGCACCGGCGCGAACCCGGCCTCGATGAGCAGCGCCCGAGCGTAACTCTCGTACGGCGATTCCGACAGCTCCGTGGCGTGCTTGAGACACATCCGCGCCACCGGCGCCCCCTTGAACCTGCCCATCCGCCTGATTTCGCTGCGTATCGACGTCTTGTCCACGCCCGCGCGAAGAAGCCAGTCAAAGGCCACGAGCCCCTCGCAGAACCCGTGGCTGCGCGCGATGTCAATGGCCGTTCTGGTCAGACGGGTCGCGCGCACCCCGTTGAGTTCGTACGTCTCGCGCGGCGTGAGCCGGAACCTCCGCAGCGCGTAGTTCGGGTTCGCCCGCACCGAGGGCGCGAGGTTTCCTTTCAACCCGGCGAGCTCGACTTTCTCGTCGGTCAGCGGCAGCACCCACATCCCCCCGACGCGCGCGGCTGATCTCCCCACCAGCACAGGAACCCGGGTGTTTCTGCAGGCCGCGACCGCCTCGAGGAACCGCCGCTCGTGGTTGGGCAGGGCTGCCCACTCGGCCGTGGGATAGAACAGTTGCTTCGACAGCGCCGTCAGCGCCCCATCGGCGATTGCGTCCCAGACCTCGTGATCACCGTGCGTGGCCGCGCGCGTATCGACGATGCGTTCCGCGAGCCCCCACCGCCGCGCTTGTTCGTGCGCCACGTCCACCTGATTTCTGCGATCAACTCCCATGGACGTTTAGACCCCTCGGCGGCGCGCCGGGTTCCTTGTGTGGCCGTGTTCCGGCCAGAGTGGGACGTCCCAAAGGGGATAGTTCGCCATTCCGTTTTGATACCACCTTTCATGACGGCGATATATCCCCTCCCGGATGTCCCACTCTGGAGAATGGGGCATGCGTGACGACGGCCGCACCGACGCGCCGGCCACCTCATTTATCAATTTATCAACCGCGCCCGCTTATCAATTTATCAATCGCGTAGGCTGCAGGCCATGAACAAGAACCCGTTCCGCCCCACCTTCGGCGCCAGCCCGCGGGTCTGGGCGGGCCGCGAAGCCGTCATCGAGGAGTTCCGCCGCGCCCTAGACAACGGCCCGGGCGACCCACACCGCAGCGTCATCATCTCCGGTTCGCGCGGCATTGGCAAGACAGTGCTGCTAACGGAGCTCGAGGACGTGGCCAAGCGCCAGGGGTGGATCGTCGTTCGGGCGTCCGGGCGCGAAGGCATGGCGGAGACGCTCACCAACTCGGCCATCCCCGAGGCCATCGAGCGCGTCCAGCCCGGCGGAGACCGCAAACTCACCGGCATCAACATCGCCGGCCTCGGCGGAGTGCGCAGCGAGCTGACGGAAAAGGACTCCACGCCGCGGCTGGTCACCCGCCTGCACGAGCTCCTCGGCGCGCTGCGCGGCGCCGGCGTGCTCATCACCATCGACGAGATCCAGGACGCCGACCCGGACGAGCTCACCCAGATCGCGGTGGCCTACCAGGACCTTGTCCGCGACGACGCCGACATCGCGCTTGCCATGGCGGGGCTGACCCAGGGTGTGAACAGGCTGCTGGATTTGCCGGGCGCGACGTTCCTGCGCCGGGCGCGCCACTATGAGCTGGGCCCGCTCACGCTTGACGACGCCACCACGACGCTCACCCAGACAGCCCACGACGCCGGCCGGGAGTTCGTCCTCACCGCGGCGCAGGCGGCGAGCCGGGTCTCGCAGGGCTACCCCTACCTCGTGCAGCTGATCGGCTACCTCGCGTGGGAGGCGGCGGACGGGCCGATCGATCTCGACGCGGTGGAGGCGGTGCGCGACGAGGCGGTGGCGCGGCTGGGGACGCAGGTGCACCAGCCGTCGCTACGCGACGTCCCGCCGCGGCAGCGCGAGTACCTCGACGCGATGGCGCACATTGAGTACCAGACGGGTAGCAGCAGGATTAGTAGTAAGGACTTGGGGGTGGCGTTGGACAGGGCGTCGACAAGCATGTCAGATACCCGCGCCAAGCTGATCGAGCGTGACCTCATCGTTCCCGCGGGGTGGGGCGAGGTGAGTTTCGCGCAGCCGTACCTGGGCGAGTACCTGCGCAACCAGCAGCGCCCGCGGCGGATCAGCTAGCGCGCAGGACGGTGAACGTGCGGTCGCGCGCGACCTGCGCGACGCGGGCGAAGCGGCGCTCCACCTCGCCCCGGTAGCGCAGGTGGGAGTTGTGCACGAGGTAGAGACTGCCGCCGGGGGCGAGGAGGCGCTGGGAGGCGTCGAGGAGGCCGCCCACCAGGGTCACGTCGATGGTCGTGCCGTCGTGGAAGGGCGGGTTGAGCGCGATGGTGTCGAAGGAGGCGTCAGCGAACCGCGAGCCGGCGTCATCCCACGTGCAGTGCAGCCCGATGGCGCGGGCGGAGAGCACAGCGTCGGCATCCGAGTCCGTTGCGGTGATGTCGCCGGACAGTCCCCGGGAGACGGACCCGTTGCCGCAGCCGAGGTCGAGGAAGCGGCCCAGCTCGGCGGGCAGCGCGGAGCGCAGCAGCTCGCCGCCGGGGTCCGGCTTCGCGCCGGAGAAGACCCCGCCGAAGGCGACGAGGCCGCCCACCTCCGTGGGCGCGTAGGCCACCGGCTGCGGTTGCGTGGCCACCAGGCAGCGGAACTTTCCGCGGCCCAGAGAGGCGGCCACGGAGCCGAAGGACTGGGCCAGCACCGTGTTCATCGAGCGTGAGAGGTGCTTGTTGTTCGCACCGAACACCACGGTGGCATCGTCGAAACCCGCGCCGGCGATTGCGCGCGCGACGTAGTCGAGCCGGGCCAGGGACTTCGGCATCTCGCCCACCGCCACGGCCGAACCGGCCGAGCCCGCGAGGAAGACATCGAGGCGGGTGTCGCCGGCGACGCGCGCCCCCGCGGAGGCCGCGACCTGGCAGCGGGCGTAATCCGGGTCCAGGAACGCCACGTCGTTGCCCGTCTCCAGCGCGGCGGCGAGCAGGTCGCCGGTGGGGTCGGCGCACACCAGAACCGTCTGCGCAGCGTCGAGGTCGGCCTGCGAGAGTATCAGTGCGTCAAGGGCGCGCAAGGGCGGCCACCTCCCCGATGACGTACACGGCGGGCGAGGCGACGTTGTTGGCCTCCGTCACGTCAGCCAGGTTGCCCAGGTCACAGTAAAACGCGCGCTGCGAGGCGGTCTCGCCTTCCTGGATGACGGCTGCAGGGGTGGTGGGCGCAAGGGAGGCGTCGATAAGCGCGGCGGTGATCGCCCGGACGTGGCGCACGCCCATGATGACCACGATGGTGCCGCCGATCCGGGCGAGCGCGGGCCAGTCCACCAGCGACGCCGGGTGCGAGGGCGCGAGGTGGCCGGAGACGACGGTGAACGCGTGGGTCAGCCCCCGCTGGGTCACCGGGATGCCTGCGGCCGCCGGCACGGAGATCGCGCTGGTCACACCCGGCACGACCTCGCAGGCGACGCCCGCGGCCGCGCACGCCTGCACCTCCTCGAAACCGCGACCGAACACGAACGGGTCGCCGCCCTTGAGCCGCACGACCCTGCGTCCCGCCAGCGCGTGGGTGACGATGAGCTCGTTGATGCGCTCCTGGGCGACCTGCCTGCCGTAGGGCAGCTTGGAGACGTCGATGAGCTCCTTGCCGTCGAGGTCGAGGAACTCCGGGAGCTGCGACGCGGGGCCCAGGTGGTCAGTGAGGATGACATCGGAGGCCTGAAGCGCGCGCAGCCCGCGGATGGTCAGCAGGTCCCAGTCGCCGGGCCCGCCGCCGACGAGTGTCACGGTTCCGTAGCTCATGGCGTTTAAGTCTAGGGTGGGGTCATGAACGCGCCCACGCTCGCCCAGTCGTTTGCTCGCGACCTGCCCGAGATGGCCGCGCCCGCGCGCGCCGCCGATTTCCCGCAGCCTCGCCTGGTTGTGCTCAACGAGCCCCTGGCGCGCGAGCTCGGCCTCGACCCGCAGTGGCTGCGCACGGACGAGGGAACCGCCTGGCTCGCCGGCTCCGCGGGCGGTCACGCCACCGCCTACGCCGGGCACCAGTTCGGGCAGTTCGTGCCCGTGCTTGGCGACGGCCGCGCGCTCCTGCTCGGGGACATCGCCGGGCGCGAGATCCAGCTCAAGGGGTCCGGGCTGACCCCCTACTCCCGGCCGGGGACGGACGGCCGCGGCGCGATCGGGCCGATGCTGCGCGAGTACCTGGTCAGCGAATTCATGCACGCCGCAGGGGTCCCCACCACGCGCTCCCTGGCCGTTATCGGCACCGGCGAGCGGGTCCTGCGCCAGCAGGGGTACGTGCCCGGCGGGGTGCTCGCGCGCGTGGCCACCTCACATCTGCGCGTGGGCAGCGTCCAGTACGCCGCGACGCGCTCGCCCGACCTCGTGGCCAAGGTGGTTGCGGCCGCGGGCTTTTCCACCGCGGCGGAGCTGCTGGCGGAGGTCATGGAGCGCCAGCTGGCGCTTGTGGCACGGTGGACCCGCCTCGGGTTCATCCACGGGGTAATGAACACCGACAACACCACGCTCACGGGCGAGACCATCGACTACGGCCCCTGCGCGTTCACCGAGACGCTGCGCGCCGACGCGGTGTACTCCTCCATCGATTCCGCGGGGCGCTACGCCTTCGGCAACCAGCCCAACATCATCGCCTGGAACCTCACCCGCCTGGCCGAGGCGCTCCTGCCCTTGCTGAGCGAGGACGAGGCGCGCTCCATTCTGGGCACAGTGCAAGCCCGCTGGAACCACCACTGGGAGGCGTCGGCGGACGCGCTGGCCTCGGAGCTGGTATTCATGCCCCGCAACCAGATGCTGCAGCGCGCCATCACCGCCGCCGAGCGCGACGGCGACTTCGCGCGCTACTTCGAGCTGCTCGCCGCGGTGACGGACCCGTACAACCCCGGGGCCGGCCCGGAGTGGATGGCGCAGCCCGAGGGCGACGCCCCGTTTATCACCTACTGCGGGACGTAGCCGGAGTTACTGCCGCTACTGTGCGTCGACCAGGCCCAGAGCCTTCTGGGTGGTCTCCCACTGCTCGTTGTACGCATTGGCGTCGCGCTTGAGCGAGGTGCCGTAGGTGGGGAACATCTCGTGCAGGGTATCGGCCCAATCGATCATGTGCTCGCCGAAGCAGCGCTCCAGCAGCTCGAGCATCGCAGCCGGGGTAATCGACGCTCCCGGGGAGGCGCCCAGGATGCCGGCGATGGTGCCGTCCTGATCGTTGACCAGCGCGGTGCCGAACTCGAGTGAGCCGAACGTCGGCGCGCCGGCGGGCTTGATCACCTGGACGCGCTGGCCGGCGACGACGGTCTCCCAATCCTTGCCGTCCGCCTCCGGGTAGTACTCGCGCAGCACATCGAGGCGACCGTCGAAGTCCTTGAACACCTCTTCCACGAGGTACTTGACCAGGCCGAGGTTCGTGGCGGCGACGCCGAGGTAAGAGGTCAGGTTGTCCGGGCGGATGGACTTGAACAGGTCGAGGTAGCTGCCCTTCTTCAGGAACTTCGGGCTCCAGCCGCCGTAGGGGCCGAACAGGAGGGACTGCTCGCCGTCGATCACGCGCAGGTCCAGGTGCGGCACCGACATCGGCGGGGCGCCCACCTTCGCCTTGCCGTACACCTTGGCCTGGTGCTGCTGCACCAGCTCCTGGTTGGTGGTGCGCAGCCACATGCCCGAAATCGGGAAGCCCGCGTACCCGCGCACCTCCGGGACCCCGGCCTTGCCCAGGAGGTCAAGCGCGTAGCCGCCGGCGCCCACGAAGACGAAGCGGGCGCGAGTGACCTGCTTGTCGCCCGTGTGGACGTTGCGGACTGTGACCTCCCAGAACTTGCCTGCCCGCTTGATGTTGACAACCTCGTGGCCGTAGCGGACGACGGTGCCCTGGCGCTGCGCGTCCTCCAGGAACTGCTTGGTCAGCGCGCCGTAGTTGATGTCGGTGCCGGTGTCGGTCCACGAGATGGCGACCGGCTCCTCGGCAAAGTCGCGGCCCTTGGCCATCAGCGGCAGCTTGTCGGAGAACTCCTGGGGGTCACGGGTGAAGTGCATCTCCGGGAACATGTGGTTGGCCGACAGGATGTCGTAGCGGCGGCGCAGGTAGTCGATCTGCTCCTCGCCCTGGGCGAAGGAAACGTGAGGCACGCGGTTGATGAAATTCCCCGGGTTCTCGAGCACGCCCCTGCCGATCTGGTGGGTCCAGAACTGGCGGGAGAGCTGGAACTTCTCGTTGATCGCCATTGCCTTGGAGACGTCGATCTTGCCCTTCTTCTCCGGGGTGTAGTTCAGCTCGCACAGGGCGGAGTGGCCGGTGCCGGCGTTGTTCAACGCGTAGGACGACTCCTGCGCGGGGCCATCCAGGCGTTCGTAGACAACCTGGGTCCAGCTGGGCTCCAGCTGGCGCAGCATGGCACCCAGGGTCGCGCTCATGATTCCGGCTCCGATGAGCAGGACATCCGCTTCATCGCTAAACCTCTTGTTGCCTTGTTCAGACATCCGTTCATCCTCTTCGATATTTAGTCAGTGGGGCGGGCTCGACGCTCACGTGAAGGTCCCCGGAATCACATGCACAATTCCGGCTTGGGTGACTAGCCTACGCTTAACGTTTATCCAACTGGTAACGTGACCCGCTCCAATCGACGGTAAATGAGTGGCCGGGCACACTGTTTCGACCGTATCTGCGCCCGAAACGGCCTAGTATCGGTGCCATGACGACGAAACCCGGTGCAAGCTCCTCCCCCTCCTCCGATGAGTATGACTCGCTTGAGTGGTCGGACGACGTCCTCGGCGACGGTTTTGAGTCCGTAACTCTCACACTCGCCCCCGACGGCGACGACAGCGGCAAAAGGGCCGACAGCGGAACCAACCGCGCCGTCCTGGTGCGCGCCCTGCCGGACGCGCCCACGGGCAAGCCGGCCCTGCTGTGGGTCCACGGCATGTCCGACTACTTCTTCCAGGCGCACGTGGCGCGCCACTACGTAAGCAAGGGCTACCCGTTTTACGCCCTCGACCTGCGCAGGTGCGGCCGCGCCCACCGTTCCGGCGAGCCGTACCACTACACCACGGACCTCTCCCACTACTTCCCGGAGCTCTCGCGCAGCCTCGACATCATCAGCTCCCGCCACGGCACGCTCATCCCCCTCGCCCACTCCACCGGGGGGCTCATCGTGCCGCTGTGGGCCGACGACTTGCGGAGCAAGGCGCCCGAGGCGCACAGCAAAATCAGTGGAATCATCCTGAACAGCCCGTGGCTTGACATGCAGTTCCCGCGCCCGGCGGTCGCCGTCACGCGCCCCGTCGTCGGTTTCCTGGGCAAGCGCTTCCCCCGGCTGCCCATCCCCGTGGGCGGGCTGAGCGCCTACGGCGAGTCCATTTCGTCCACCGAACACGGCGAGTGGGACTTCAACACGGAGTGGAAGCCCGTCGAGGGCCACGGCAAGTACGTCGGCTGGCTGCGCGCGGTGTTCGAGGGCCAGAAGCCGGTGCACGCCGGCGAGGTGGACACCGGCGTGCCCATGCTGACACTCGTGTCCTCGCACTCCTACCTGTCCAAGCCCTACTCGCCCGCCGCGGATACCGCGGACACCGTCCTCGACGTTGACCAGATCCGCCGCTGGGCCCCGACCTTGAGCAGCGATTCCGAGGTCGAGGTCATCGACGGCGCGCGTCACGACGTCTTCCTGTCCGAGCGCCACGCCCGCGAGGCCGCGTTCGCCGCCGTGGACGCCTGGCTCGAGGAGCAGACAGAGGGGCAGGTCGAGCGGCACTGACGCCGCGGCTGAGTTGGGGCTAACGTGGGCGTCGTTAAGCAAAAATTCCCAACTTGGAGGATTCATGACCGTCGACGCCCACTACGACCTGATCATCGTTGGAGCCGGTTCAGGCAATTCGATACCCACCCCGGAGCTCGACGACTGGTCGATCGCCATCGTCGAGGAAGGGAAGTTCGGCGGGACCTGCATGAACGTGGGGTGCATCCCGACGAAGATGTTCGTGGTCGCCGCGAACTCCGCTTTCGATGCCGCCCATGCACAGCGACTCGGCGTGGATACGCAGTTCAACGGTGCCGACTGGCCGGCCATCACCCAGCGCATCTTTGACGACCGCATTGACGTGATCGCCACCGGCGGGGAGGAATACCGGCGCGGCGAGGGCAGCCCGAACGTGGATGTCTACGACCGCCACGCCACGTTCGTCGGCCCGACGACATTGAAGACCGGCCAGGGCGACGCGGAGAAGACGATCACGGGCGACACCATCGTCATCGCGGCGGGCGCTCGCCCGTTCCTCCCCGACTGGACCGCCGACGTGCCTGTGCACACCAGCGACGACATCATGCGCCTTCAGCGCCAGCCGGAGAGCCTCACCATCGTCGGCGGCGGGTTCATCGCCATGGAGTTCGCCCACATCTTCAACTCGCTGAGCACGAAGGTCCGGCTGGTCAGCCGCTCCCCGTTCCTGCGCTCGCTCGACGCCGACATCACCAGCGCCTTCAACGACATCGCGGACGCCACCTACGAGGTGCACAAGGGCCGCACGGTGACCTCGGCGCACGGCGATGAGGACTCCGTCACGCTCACGCTTGACGACGGCTCCACCGTGACGTCGGAAAAAGTTCTCGTCGCCACGGGGC
Organism: Corynebacterium mycetoides; assembly: GCF_900103625.1. NCBI lineage: Bacteria > Bacillati > Actinomycetota > Actinomycetes > Mycobacteriales > Corynebacteriaceae > Corynebacterium > Corynebacterium mycetoides. Next base: position 817,300 of record NZ_LT629700.1, read on the forward strand.
GCATCCCGAACGGCGACCGCCTGAACCTCGAGGCGGCGGGCATCGAGATGGACGGCGCCCGGGTGAAGGTCGACGAGTTCGGCCGCACCACGGCTGACGGGGTGTGGGCGCTGGGCGACGTATCGTCGCCCTTCCAGCTCAAGCACGTGGCCAACGCCGAGACCCGCGCCGTGCGCCACAACATCCTCCACCCCGACGCGATGGTCCCGATGCCCCACAAGCATGTTCCGTTCGCGGTGTTCACGCACCCGCAGATTGCCACGGTGGGGATGACGGAAGCGCAGGCCGTCGAGGCCGGGTACGACGTCACCACGAAGATCCAAAACTACGGCGACGTGGCGTACGGCTGGGGGCTCGAGGACACGACCGGCATTGTCAAGCTCGTCGCCGACAAGGCCAGCGGCAAGCTGCTCGGGGCGCACTACATGGGCCCGCAGGCGCCGACGCTGATCCAGCAGATGATCACCTTCCTCGCCTACGACATCGATCTGCGCACCGCGGCGCGAGGGCAGTACTGGATCCACCCGGCGCTTCCCGAAGTGACCGAGAACGCGATCCTGGGGCTGGACTTGAAGTTTCCGGAGGTGTAGCCCCCCCCCTTTCCGGGGGCGACATATAAACGCTTTGAATTGCGTTCGCGCGCAGCGTTTTCCCACGTGAGACGGCCGGCGTGTAACGAAGCGCGGGCCCTCGGCAATAGCCAAATTTATGGGCTAGCGTAGCTTCTTTGCATTTTATTGCCAGGTTCTTGTGCAAAAACCGAAAGGTTCCGTTATCGTTCCTTAGCGACACCGGGAAATCGCCGGAAACGGCACGACATCGGTCTACACCCCCAGGGGAGTTTCCCGAAGCCCGCCCGGACGTCTCGCAACCAATCAAAGAGAAGGATTTCGTCTCATGCGTAATTTCCGTAAGGCAGCCCTCGCCGGCGCCACCGCCGTCGCCCTCGCATTGGGCTCCGCTTCCGTCGCCACCGCCGCCGAGGATCCGCAGCCGGACACCGGTTCCTCCAACGAGCAGCAGGGCTCCGGCGACGACAAGGACGCCGGCTCCTCCGAGAACGAGGACGCCGGCTCCTCCGAGGGCGAGGACGCCGGCTCCCCCGAGGGCGAGGCCGCCACCGAGCCGTCCCTGTCCTCCAAGATTGGCAAGCGCCTGGGTGCCTTCGACGACGAGGGCAAACCGAACGGCCTCGACGGTCGCGACCTCTTCGGCTCCTCCAAGGAGAACTGGGACAACATCGCGCCTTGGGCGAAGCTGCTCTACGTGACCACCATCTTCACCAGCGTCTCCGCGATCGTCGGCCTCATTGTCGGCCCGGCCTACAACTTCTTCGTCCACGGCCCCTTCGCCGCGTAACCAGCGGAAATCCGCACCACCAACCCCATCTTTTCGAAAGAAGGCACATCAATGCGTAACTTCCGCACCGCAGCTGTCGCTACCGCCACCGCCCTGACCGTCGCCCTCGGCGGCGTCGCCACCGCCACCGCCGCTGAGACCTCCCCCGACGCGAAGGAGCCCGCCACCCAGATCGGCGAGCCGGGCCAGGCCAAGGAGGGCGAGAACTCCGCCATCTTCGCTGGTGAGAAGGAGGGTGACAAGGACTTCGGCGAGGTCGTCTCCGACGGCGTCCGGGGCCTGCTCAACGGCCAGGGCTCCTCTCAGTTCTTCAACGACACCGACAAGCTCTTCTTCGGCGTCGACGCCTTGGGCAAGGAGACCAACTCCGACAACATGCCGCAGTGGGCCCGCTACTGGATCGACGGCACCGTCATCGCCGCCATCGGCTCGCTCGCCGGCTTGGTCATCGCCGGCTTCAACTGGGCTTCCTACAACGGCTGGATTAACCTCTAAAAGTCCGCGCGCAGGCTCCCTGAGCTGACAAGCGATTAACGGCCCTCCCGCATCGAGCGGGAGGGCCGTTTCGCGTGCCCGGGGTGGCGGCAGGTTAGGCGTCGCCAAGCATGAGCATGCCGGAAGCGACTGCGGCGTCGGGGACCGTGAGGATCTCGTTGCCCGTCTCCGTGATGACGATGGTGTGCTCGAACTGGGCGGTGTACTCGCCGTCGAGGTTCTGCACCGTCCAGTCGTCGTCCCAGATGCGGTACGGCAGGGCGCCCAGGTTGATCATGGGCTCGATGGTCAGGGTCATGCCCGGCTCGAGGACGTCGCGGTAGGCGTCGGAGTCGTAGTGCAGCACCACCAGGCCGTTGTGGAAGGTGGGGCCGACGCCGTGGCCGGTGAAGTCAGTGACCACGTTGTAGCCGAAGCGCCTGGCGTAGGACTCGATGACGCGGCCGATGACGTTGATCTCGCGACCCGGCTTCGCCGCCTTGATGCCCCGCATCATCGCCTGGTAGGTGCGCTCCACGAGCTCGCGGTGGCGCTGCTCGACCTCCCCGGCGAGGAAGGTGGCGTTGGTGTCACCGTGCACCCCGTTCTTGTAGGCGGTGACGTCGATGTTCACGATGTCACCCTCCTCGATCACCGTCGTGTCCGGAATGCCGTGGCAGACGATCTCGTTGAGCGAGACGCAGCACGACTTCGGGTAATCACGGTAGCCCAGCGTAGAGGGGTAGGCGCCGTGGTCGAGCATGTACTCGTGCGCGACGCGGTCCACCTCGTCCGTGGTCACGCCGGGCTTGACGGCCGCGCCCGCAACAGCAAGGGCGTTCGCCGCGATCTTGGACGCCTCGCGCATCCTCTCGATCGTCTCCGGGGTCTGGACGAAGGGCTCGCCGATGTTTTCCTGCACGTCCTCCTTCCACGCGTACTCCGGGCGCTCGATGTCCTCCGGGACGGTGCGGACGGGGGTGGGCTTTCCGGGCGTTAGCAATCCTCTTCTACTCATAGAGGACATGCTAGCCCCGTCGCCGCGGCCCCCTCACTCCCCTCCCGGGTTGCGCGCCTGGTCGAGGTTGACGAACATCCTGTCCGTCACCGCCACGGCGGCCTCCGAGCCCCCGCCGAGGACGATGAGGGTGGCGAAGGCGATGTCGTCGTCGGCGCGGTAGCCGGTGAACCAGGCGTGCGATCCCCCGTTGATCTCCGCCTCGCCCGTCTTGCCGCGGATGTCTCCCCCGGCGCTCATCCCGGCCGCGGTGCCGCCGGGCGCCGTAACCGCAGCCATCAGCTGCTGCAGCTGCCCGATGACCTCGGGCGGCGGCGCCGCGGCGGGCTCCGTCATCTCGGTCTTCTGCCCCTCGATGAGGAAGGGCACCGGCATCGAGCCGTGGGCCGCGGTGGCGGAGACCAGCGCCATGCCGAAGGGGCTCGCCAGGTCGTGGCCCTGGCCGTAGCCGGCCTCGGTGCGGTCGAGCGGCTCCTCCCCGACGGGGATCGAGCCTGTCACGGTATCCAGGCCGGGGATTGTCAGGTCGATGCCCAGCCCGAACTGCTTGCCGACGTCCCTCAGCTGCCCCGGCTCCAGCTGCGTCGAGATGTCCGCGAAGGTCGTGTTGCACGAGCGCGCGAACGCGGTCTCGAGCGGGACGCTGCCGAGGGCGAAGCCGGCGTAGTTGGTCACCACTCGCCCGTACAGGTTCATCGTCCCCGGGCACGGCACGATGCTGCCCGGGTTGAGCCCGCGCAGCTGCAGACCGGCGGCGCTGGTGATGATCTTGAACGTCGAACCCGGCGGGTACTGGCCCATCGTGGCGATGTTGCCCTGCTTGTCCGCAGCGGGCGTCTGCGCCACGGCGAGGATCCCGCCTGTCGACGGCCTGATGGCCACCAGCATCGCCTCCTGCCCGGCGATCGGCTCCAAGGCCTTCTCCGCCGCCAGCTGCACCGCGTGGTCCAGGCTGATGTGGATCGCCGGGGAGGGCTCCGCCTGCTCGCCAGTGAGCTCCTCGAGCGCGTTGCCGTTGGCGTTGACCACGCTGACGTTCCAGCCGGCGGTGCCCTCCAGGTCGTCGCGGACCAGCTCGCCAACGCGTGCCATGATGTCCGGGGCGAAGCCGGGATCAGCGTTGACCATCGCGGCTTCCTCGTTCAGGCGCACCTCGGGGGCGTCGCCAAGCGCCTCCTGGAATGCGCCCTGCGCGGCCGCGGGGATGAGGGCCACCGAGTAGCTTCCCGACGCCCCCTCGAGCGCCCTCGCCACCTCCTCCGCGTCCCGGACCGGCACCGACTCGTCGGCGGCGTGCGCCCGGGCCAGCGCCGCGGCGACGCGCGAGGCGGTGTCACGGGCGTTGCGGACCTGGGTGGTGTCCACGAGCACCCGGTAGGCCACCCCCGGCTTGAGCAACTCGACCCCGTCGGAGGAGACCACGCTGGCCTTGTCCGCGGGCTCGCTGCGCAGCTCCAGGTGCTGGCCGGCGCCCAGGCGCGGGTTCATCACGGCGGGCTGCCAGCGCACGGTCCACTCCCCGTTTGTCTGGGTCAGTGTCGCGGTGGCCTCGTAGGAGAAACTGCGGTCCCGCGGGAGCTGCCAGGAGACGGTGTAGGTGGCGGTGGCGAGGTTGTCCTGCTGGCTGACGTCTGCCAGCTCCAGCGTCGCAGCCTCCGCCTGCAGGCCGTCCCAGGTAGCGCGGATGGACGAGGTGGCGCCGGCGGGGTCGTCGACAAGCGAGGCGAGCGTGTCGTAATCCTGCGTCTCGACGGCCTCCAGGAACGCGGCCGCGGCGGGTTCGGCGTCATTCGGGCGCGGAGTGCAGGCGGCGAGACCGCCGGCGCACAGGAGAGCCACGAGGAGGACGACGCGTTTCATGCACAGAAAATAGCAGCGCCGGTAGTCGCCCCGACGCTGCCACTCTATTGGCTGGTCGAGTCTAGTGTGTGATCTTGACCTCTGCCTTGGCGCCGGCGATCTCCTCGAGGCCCTCCTCCTCGGCGATGCGCATGGCGTGGCTGATGAGCGTCTCCACAATCTTCGACTCCGGGACCGTCTCCACTACCTCGCCCTTGACGAAGATCTGGCCCTTGCCGTTGCCGGAGGCGACACCGAGGTCGGCGTCGCGCGCCTCGCCCGGACCGTTGACCACGCAGCCCATCACCGCGACACGCAGCGGGAACTCCATGCCTTCCAGGCCGGCGGTGACCTCCTCGGCCAAGGTGTAGACGTCCACCTGCGCGCGCCCGCACGACGGGCAGGACACGATCTCGAGTTTGCGGGGACGCAGGTTCATGGACTGCAGGATCTGGTCACCCACCTTGATCTCCTCCACCGGATCCGCCGACAGCGAGACGCGGATGGTGTCGCCGATGCCCTGCGAGAGCAGCGCGCCGAACGCGACGGAGGACTTGATCGTGCCCATCATCAGCGGGCCCGCCTCGGTCACCCCGAGGTGCAGCGGGTAGTCCGTCACCTCAGCGAGCTGGCGGTACGCCTCGACCATGACCACCGGGTCGGAGTGCTTCACGGAAATCGCGATGTCGCCGTAGCCGTACTCCTCAAACAGCCCGGCTTCGTACACGGCGGACTCCACCAGGGCCTCCGGGGTGGCCTTGCCGTACTTCTCCATCAGGCGCTTGTCCAGGGAGCCGCCGTTGACGCCGATGCGGATCGGAATGCCCGCGTCGCCCGCGGCCTTGGCCACCTCTTTGACCCGGCCGTCAAACTCCTTGATGTTGCCCGGGTTCACGCGCACCGCGGCGCAGCCGGCGTCGATGGCGGCGAAGATGTACTTCGGCTGGAAGTGGATGTCCGCGATGACGGGGATGGGCGACTTCGCGGCGATCGCCGGCAACGCCTCTGCGTCGACCGTCTTCGGGCAGGCGACGCGCACGATGTCGCAGCCGGTGGTGGCTAGCTGGGCGATCTGCTGCAGCGTGGCGTTGATGTCGTGCGTCTTGGTTGTGGTCATCGACTGCACGGAAATCGGGTAATCGGATCCCACGCCAACGTTGCCCACCATCAGCTGGCGGGTCTTGCGCCGCGGCGCAAGCGTGGGAGGCGGACCTTCAGGGATACCTAAACCGATAGGGACACTCATGCTCGCTAACTCTAGCACCGCCGGCCACCCCGCATCGACCCCCTTATCGACCCCCGCATCGACCAACTTATCGACCCCCGCGGGCCTGCTAACCGAATAGCCGCACCGGGTTCACCACATCCGCCACCATGACAAACACACCGACGGTCAGAAGCAGGGCGGCCATCGCGTAGGTCACGGGAAGGAGCTTGCTGTAGTCGGCCGGCCCGCCCGGCCCCAGGCCGCGCATCCGACGCAGCGCGTCGCGGATCCTCTCCCAGATGATCACCGCGATGTGCCCGCCGTCGAGCGGCGGGAGCGGCACGAGGTTAAACAGCGCCAGGAACACGTTCAGCGACGCAAGCATCATCCAGAAGGTCTCCCACATGCTGCGCTGCGCCAGCTCACCCCCGGCGCGGGAGGCGCCGATGACGCTGACCGGGCCGGTGACGTCGCGCTCGGCGCCGAAGATGGAGGCGACGACGCCGGGGATCTTCGACGGGAAGGCCACCAACCCCTCCGCGGTGGCGCGCATCATCTGGCCCGTGAACGCCAGCGACGCCGGCACCGCCTCCACCGGGCCGAAGGAGGCCAACGCGTTGTCCGCAGGCGCGCTCGTCATGCCTATCGCGCCTGCCGAAAACTCCGCGCCGGTCGCGGGGTTGATGCGCACCACCGCGTCGAGCTGGACCGGGATCGCCAGCACCTCGCCGTCGCGGCGGACTTCGAGGGTGACGGTTTCGCCCGGGCGCTGCAACACGTAGTCGCGCAGCTCGTAGAACGTGTCCACGCGCTGTCCGTCGACGGCCACGAGCTCGTCTCCCGGCCTCACACCGGCCGCGGCCGCCGGCCCGGAACCCGAGCACTCCGCCACGGTTTCCGCGTCGAGCTGGTCGGACGTGCACACGAGCTCGCCCACCCGCGGCGTGCGGTCGGCGTACGGGTTCGGGATGGTCGCGAACACCGCCACGAAGTAGGTGATCACCACCGCGATGAGGATGTTCACGGCCACGCCGCCCGACATCACGGCCACGCGCTGCCACCACGGCTTTGTGTACATGGCCAGCGGCCGCTCCTCCGCGGTGAGCGGGTCGGCCGCCGTCATGCCGGCGATGTCGCAGAACCCGCCGAACGGCAGCGCCGCCAGCCCGTACTCGGTGTGCCCGCGCCTAACGGACCACAGCGTGGGCCCGAAGCCGACGAAGTACCGGCGCACGCGCATCCCGAACGCCCGCGCCGTGAGCATGTGGCCCGCCTCGTGCAGCGCGATCGACGCCCCGATGCCGAGCGCGAACACGATGATGCCGACGACACCCACTAGCGCACTGCCCCGCCAGCCAGGGCGTCGATACGCAGGTTCGCCCGCCGGCGCGCCTGCCGCTCCACCTCGACCACGTCCTCGAAGGACACCTGCCCTCCCGCCGGGTACGAGGCGAAATCGCAGGCTCCCTCGAGCACGTCGGAGATGACGTCGACGATCTGCGGGAAGCGGATCCGCCCCGCCAAGAAGGCCGCCGCCGCCTCCTCGTTGGCCGCGTTGTACACCGCGGGGAAACCCTGCCCGGCAGCGGCCACCTTGCGCGCCAGCCGCACAGCCGGGAAGGCCGCGTCATCCAGCGGCTCGAACGTCCACCCGAAAGACTCGGAGAAGTCGAGCGCTGGCTGCGCGTGAGCCACCCGGTCCGGCCACGCAAGCGCGTGGGAGATCGGCAGCTTCATCGACGGCGGCGACGCCTGGGCGATCGTCGCCCCGTCCGTGAACGTGACCATGGAGTGGATGATGGACTGCGGGTGCACTGTGACGTCGATAAGCGAGGGCTCGACGGAAAAGAGCAGCGAGGCCTCGATGAGCTCGAGCCCCTTGTTCACCAGGGTGGCGGAGTTGAGCGTGTTCATCTGCCCCATCGACCACGTCGGGTGCGCCGCCGCCTGAGCGGGCGTGACATCCCACATCTGCGCGCGCGAGCGGCCCCGGAACGGCCCGCCGGAGGCGGTGAGCACGAACCGGGCGACCTCCCCGCGGCGCCCCGCCCGCAGGCACTGCGCCATCGCCGAATGCTCCGAATCCACCGGCACGATCTGCCCCGGCTTCGCGCGGTCCATCACCATACGCCCGCCGGCGACGAGGGACTCCTTGTTCGCCAACGCGAGCGTCGCCCCGGCCTCGAGCGCGGCCAGCGTGGAGGCCAGCCCGAGCGACCCGACGAGCGCGTTGAGCACCGTGTCGGCCGGTTGCGCCCGCACGAGCTCCTCCGGGCTGCGCAGCACCTCGCCGCCGAGCGCTTGCCCCACCTCGCGCGCGGCCTCGGGCCGCGACACGGCCACCTGGTGCGGCGCAAGACCCAGCGCCCGCGCCTGCGCGACAACGCTCGCCGGGTCGCTTCCCCCTGCGGCAATGCCCACCACCTGGAACAACCCCGGGTTGGCGCCAACCACGTCGAGCGCCTGGGTGCCAATCGAGCCCGTCGACCCCAACACGACAATTTTCTTAACCGCAGACATGGTTAGCCATTGTGGCAAACGCGACACGTTTTGGGGGTATTCGATCACCAACTACCAGCCCGGTATGAGATGATTGTGAGCAACCAGCAGCCAGGTTCAGCAACGTGTAAGGAGAAAGCTGTGGCCAACCACGCGAAGGAAAAGGCACCCCAGGTGTACAACGGCGTTTCCGAGGCGGATGTGCCCTCGGCCAAGTTCGGCTGGAGTGAGCTGAGCCCGGGCGCGGTTCAGATCGCCGGCTGGATCTCTGTCGCCTTCCTCGTCGCCTACAACTTCGGCAACCACCACGGGCATGTGGAGACCATCTGGCTGATCACCCTCGCCGTCCTCATCGCACTGGGCCTCATCCTGTTTGCCGTGCGCCCCCGCCTGAACCAGGTGCGTACCGTCACCGCCCGCAACAAGCCGGTTGGCTACCAGGAGCGCGACTGGGCGTACGACCAGCGCACGCTGTCCGGCGCCTACGAGAATCTCGAGGACGAGCACCTGCGGGCGCTCAACATCGACCCGTCCCGCGTCCGCCACCTGCGCGCGGCCAACAACCCGAACAGTGAGATTCTCTCCGCTAAGCGCGACATCACCGTGACTACGGAGCGTTAGAACTCCTCCACGCATGAGAAAAACCGGCAACCCGTCGCGGGGATGCCGGTTTTTGTCGTAGCCCGGGGCTTGGCTCCTAACCCGCCTTCTCCTCGGCGGCGAGCTGCCCGCAGGCGGCGGCGATCTCCTGCCCCTTGGTGTCGCGCACCGTGCAGGTGACCCCCTGCGCGATAACGCGGCGGACGAACTCGTCCTGGCGGTGCCGGGGCGAGGCGTCCCACTTCGACCCCGGGGTGGGGTTAAGCGGGATCAGGTTGACGTGCACCTTCGACCCGAGTGCGTCGTGGAGCTTGCGGCCCAGCATGTCGGCGCGGAAGTCGTGGTCGTTGATGTCGCGGATCAGGGCGTACTCGATGGACACACGCCGGCCGGTCTGGTCGGCGTAGTAGCGTGCGGCGTCCAGCACGTCGGCGACGGAGTAGCGGTTGTTCATGGGCACGAGCTCGTCGCGCAGTTCGTCGTCGGGCGTGTGCATGGAGACGGCGAGGGTGCAGGACAACCCTTCGTCGGCAAGCCGGCGGATCTGGGGCGCCAGGCCGACCGTGGACACGGTGACGTTGCGCTGGGAGATTCCGAAGCCGTCCGGCGCGGGCTGGGTGATCTGGCGCACCGCGGCCACGACGCGGTTGTAGTTGGCCAGCGGCTCGCCCATTCCCATGAAGACGACGTTGGACAGGCGCGAGCCTTCGGCCTGCATGCGGGCCGCCGCGGCGCGCACCTGGTCGACGATTTCCGCGGTGGACAGGTTGCGGTCGAGGCCGCCCTGGCCGGTCGCGCAGAACGGGCAGGCCATGCCGCAACCGGCCTGGGACGAGATGCACAGGGTGGCGCGGTCGGGGTAGCGCATGAGCACGGACTCGAGCAGGATGCCGTCGTGCAGGCGCCACAGCGTCTTCGTGGTGTCGCCGTCATCCGTCTCCAGCGAGCGGATCTCCGTGAGCAGCGTGGGAAACAGGGCGTCCTTGACCAGCTGACGCTGGGCCTCCGGCAGGTCCGTCATGGTCAGGGGGTCCGCCTCGAACTTGCCGTAGTAGTGGCGCGCGATCTGGTCGGCGCGGAACTTCGGCAGCCCGAGATCGCGCAGCGCCTCGACGCGCTCGTCCTTGGTCAGGTCGGCGAAATGCTTCGGCGGCATGCCGCGCTTGGGGGCCAGCAACTGGATCTTCGGAAAATCGCTCATAACAGGCACCAGTGTCGCACGTCAGGCGGCGCTTTACTAATCGACGCCCAGCCCCGCGCCCCGGCCGCCGCGCCTAGAACGGACTGAGAAACGCGGCGGCGTTGAGCAGGATGTACGTGGCAGAGGCCGCGGGCAGCATGCCGTCGAGCCGGTCCATGATGCCGCCGTGGCCGGGCAAAAGGTGGGACATGTCCTTGATGCCGAGCTCGCGCTTGAACTGGCTTTCCACCAAATCCCCCATGGTCGCGCACACCACGAGCGCGGCACCGAGCGCGATGCCGACCCACCATGGCCCCTTGATCAGGTACGTCACGGCGAGCACGCCCGTGATAATCCCGAACGTGAGGGAGCCCGCGAAGCCCTCCCACGACTTGCTGGGGCTGACCGCAGGGGCCATCGGGTGCGTGCCGAACATGACGCCGGCGACGTACCCGCCGATGTCGGAGGCCACGACGCAGAGCATGAAGGACAAGATGAACATGCTCCCCGGCAGCGTGCTCTCGTCGATGGTGGAGATCATCGCGGCGAAGGACCCGAACAGGGGGATCCACACCAGCACGAAAATCCCCACCGAGGTGTCGCGCAGGTAGTTCTCGGGTTTCGAGTCCTTGCCCTTGTGGAACAGCCGCTGGTACATCAGCACCAGCACCGCGAACGCGAACCCGCCGAGGGCTCCGCCGGAGGCGAAGGGGAACGACGCCCACAAAATCACCTGCCCCAGAATGACGAGCAGGGTGCGGGGCTGAGCGTAACCCGCCTCGCGCAGGCGGGTGAGCACCTCCCACATGGCCAGGCCGACCGCCACCGCGACCAGCACGTACCAGGCAAGGGTGCCCAGCAAGAGTGCCGCGATGACCAGCGCCCCGAGCACGAGACCGGTAATGATCGCGTCGTGCAGGTCACGGCCCGCGCTGTTTTTCGGTTTCGGCGCCCGAATCCGGATGTGGGATCCGCCGGGGCGAGGCTCGCGTGTCGACGTCACAAAGGCGGCTTTCTGTTCTCAAAGGGGGGATGATCCGGAAGGGAGGTGCCTAGACCTCCATCAACTCGCTTTCCTTCCGCCCCACGAGGTCGTCGACCTGCGCAACGTACTGCGCGGTGGTCTTGTCCAGGGTCTGCTCGGCGGTCTTGACCTCGTCTTCGCCCGCGTCGCCGTCCTTCTGGATCTTCTTCAACGCCTCCATGCCCTGGCGGCGCACGTTGCGGATGGCGACCTTGCCCTCCTCGCCCTTTTGCTTCGCCTGCTTCACCAGGTCGCGGCGGCGCTCCTCGGTCAGCTGCGGGACGGTCACGCGGATGACTTGGCCGTCATCGGTCGGGTTGACACCGAGATCGGAGTTGCGGATGGCGGTGAGAATCTCGTTGAGGGTGGACATGTCGAAGGGCTTGATCAGCAGCATGCGCGGCTCGGGCACCGAGATGGTGGCCATCTGGTTGATCGGGGTGGGCGCCCCGTAGAAATCCGCGATGACGCCGTTGAACATCGCCGGGTTAGCGCGGCCGGTGCGGATAGAGACGAGCTCGTCGCGCGTGTGGTCGACGGCCTTTGCCATGCGCTCTTCGGAATCCAGCAGCACGTCATCAATCATTGTTACATCCTTGGTTCTCGGTCTTGGTTTTTCGGTCTTGGTTTTTCGGTCTTGGTTCAACAGGGTTAAATCACAACTTACCAGCGCGCCCGCCGGGCCCAGCGCCGCTAGGCGGGACGCTACTTCACGAGGGTGCCGATGCGCTCCCCCGCCACGGCGCGGGCGATGTTGCCCTCCTTGAGCAGGTTGAACACCAAGATGGGCATATTGTTGTCCATGCACAGGGAGAACGCGGTGGCGTCTGCCACCTTGAGGCCCTTCTCAATCACTTCGCGCGGGCTGACCTCGGAGTACAAAAGTGCCTCGGGATTGGAGCGGGGGTCGTCGTCGTAGACCCCGTCGACGGCCTTGGCCATGAGCAGCACGTCGCACCCGATTTCCAGCGCTCGCTGCGCGGCGGTGGTGTCGGTGGAGAAGTACGGCATGCCCATGCCGGCGCCGAAGATGACGACGCGGCCCTTCTCCAGATGGCGCGCCGCGCGCAGCGGCAGGTAGGGCTCCGCGATCTGCGCCATGTTGATGGCCGTCTGCACGCGGCAGTCCACGCCTTTCTGCTGGAGGAAATCCTGCAGCGCCAGGCAGTTCATCACCGTCCCGAGCATGCCCATGTAATCCGAGCGGGCGCGGTCCATTCCGCGCTGCTGCAGCTGCGCGCCGCGGAAGAAGTTTCCGCCGCCGATGACCACAGCCACCTCGGTACCGGAGCGGGCGACCTCCGCGATCTGGGTAGCGACGCTGTCCACCACGTCCGGATCGATACCGACGTTTCCGCCGCCGAACATCTCACCGCCGAGTTTGAGCATCACTCGCTTGTACCCGCCCTCGCGCGGGGATGTCTCGGTAGGTGTCATGGCTGCGTCGGTCACCGTGGTGGCTCCTTAGGGTCAACGGGGCATGTGCAACCGACCATCATAGTCGGCCCGGCTGAGCGTCGTGATCATTGCCTGGGGCGGGGTCCGGGAGTGCCGGATGGGCGCCGGATGGGCGCCGGGCGCGCGTCGGGTGGGCGTCGACAAGCGAAAATGCGAAAAGCCCCGCTCGAGGCGGGGCTTTTGCGGGGTGCGGCTAGGCCTGGCCGACCTCGAAGCGGACGAAGTCGGTGATCTCAATGCCGGCCTCGTCGGCGTACTGCTTGACGGACTTCTTGGAGTCGGACAGCGACGGCTGGTCGAGCAGGACGACGTCCTTGAAGAAGCCGCCCATGCGGCCCTCGACGATCTTGGCGATGGCGGCCTCGGGCTTGCCCTCGTTGCGGGTGATCTCCTCCTGGACTGCGCGCTCCTTCTCGATGACGTCCGCCGGGATGTCCTCCTGCTTGAGGAAGCGGGCCTTCATCGCGGCGATCTGCAGCGCGACCTGGTGGGCTGCCTCGGCGTCATCACCGGTGTAGGCCACGAGCACTCCCACGGCCGGCGGCAGGTCAGCGGAACGCTGGTGGAGGTAGACCTCGACGTTGTCGCCCTCGAGGGTGCGGGCGCGGCGCAGCTCGAGCTTCTCGCCGATCTTGGCGGAGAGGCGCTCGAGAACGTCGTGGGCGGTCTCGCCGGAGACGTCAGCGTTGGCGAGCTCCTCGGGCGTGTTGGCCTTGGCGGCGGAGGCGGCCTTGGCGATCTCCTGGGCCACGTCCATGAATTCGGCGTTCTTGGCCACGAAGTCGGTCTCGGAGTTGATCTCGACGATGGTGTTCCCGTGCACTGCCACGAGACCCTCGAGCGCGTTGCGCTCGGCGCGCTTGCCCACGTCCTTGGCGCCCTTGATGCGAAGAACCTCGACGGCCTTTTCGTAGTCGCCGTTGGTCTCCTCGAGAGCCTTCTTGCAGTCGAGCATGCCGGAGCCGGTGGCCTCGCGGAGCTTCTTGACATCTGCGGCGGTGTAGTTCGCCATAGTGGGGCGATCCTCCTCGTATTGGAACGATTGTCGTACCCGCGCAGTCCTGCACGGATACATGATGAACGGTTTTACAGACTAGCCGACTTCAGCCGAGGCGGCATGTCGCGGCATGTCGTCGCGACATGTCTTGGTCGCAGCCGACAAAACCCCGCTGCCCCGCTCGCGACCGCGGTTTACCCGGTGACGGGCGCGGACGTGAACAGGACGCGGGGTGTTTAAGGCCCCCAAACTTAGGCCTGGGTGGCACCCTTCGTGCCGGAGATCTGATCGACCTGGTCAGCCTGGCCAGCCTGCTCGGCAGCGCGCACCGCGTGCGGCTGCTCGACCGGGGCGACGACCTGCTCCTTGGACGCCTCGGCAGCGGCGGCCGCTGCTGCGGCGTCGGCTGCGGAAACCTCGTCGCTGGAGGCTGCTTCCGCCGCGGCCTCGGAAGCCTCGGCCAGGCGCTTGGCGTCGGTGTCGCCGGCGGCCTCGCGCGCGGCGGCGAGCTGGCGCTCTTCGCGCTGCTGCTTGCCCTGGACGACGGCCTCGCCCACGATGTGGGTGAGCAACTTGACGGCGCGGATGGCGTCATCGTTGCCCGGGATCGGGAAGTTCACGTCGTCCGGGTCGCAGTTGGTGTCCAGCACGGCGACAACCGGGATGCGCAGCTTCTGCGCCTCGGAGATCGCGATGTGCTCCTTGTTGGTGTCCACGATCCAGAGGGCGGAGGGCGCCTTGGTCATGTCCGAGATGCCGCCGAGAACGCGCTCGAGCTTGACGCGCTCGCGGGTCAGCATGAGGACCTCCTTCTTGCCGCGGCCCGCGTACCCCTCCTCGGCAGCGTCCATTGCCTGGAGCTCCTTCATGCGGGCGATACGCTTGGACACGGTCTGGAAGTTGGTGAGCATGCCGCCGAGCCAGCGGTGGGTCACGTACGGCATGCCGACGCGCTCCGCCTCTTCCTGGATGGGCTCCTGCGCCTGCTTCTTGGTGCCGACAAACAAGATGGTGCCGCCGTGCGCGACGGTCTCCTTGACAAACTCGAACGCCTCGTCGATGTAGGTCAGGGTCTGCTGAAGGTCAATGATGTAGATGCCGTTGCGGTCGGTGAAGATGAAGCGGCGCATCTTCGGGTTCCAGCGACGCGTCTGGTGGCCAAAGTGCACACCCGCGTCGAGGAGTTCGCGCATGGTTACAACTGCCATGGGAAGGTCTCCTTCGGAGAAAATAGTTCGGTTTCTTACACGTCTTGTGCGGGTTTTTATCCCGCACCCTGGCACCGCACCCGCCCGGCACCCAAGACAGTGGGACCGTTGCTGAGCTGGCGTTTGTCGGCGCGCGTAGTCAGTCTGTACAGACTGCGTGCACAAATATACTCCGTGGGTGCCCATGAGCCTAATTGAGCTGCGACGTTATCCACATTGGCACCAATTATCCACAGGCTCGTCGCGTAGCGACGCCGCGCCCGCGCACCCGGTGTTACATATGCGTATGCGACGCTCACTCCTGTCCCTCGCCATCCTGCTCATTCTTGTCCGCGCCCCCTCCCCCGCCCAGGCCTACGTCGACCCCACCACGGGCGAGCCGTACGCCACGCACATCACCCGCTCCGCCGACATCCCGGAAAAGAACTGGCTGCCGGGCCACCGCGGCGTGGACCTGGGCTTAGAGGTAGGTGGTGCCGTCGTCGCCGCCGACGATGGCACCGTGGCGTTTGCCGGCGTGGTCGCCGGCGTCCCCGTTGTCTCCATCGACCACCCGGACGGGATCCGCACCACCTACCAGCCGGTACACGCCGTAGTTGCCGCGGGCGACGCGGTGGCGGAGGGCGACGTCATTGGGCGCATCGCCGCCTCCCCGGCCGGCGAGCACGACGGGCTGCACTGGGGGGCGCGCACGGGCGAGGACACCTACATCAACCCCCTGACCCTGCTGGACGCGCCCGCCATCCGGCTCAAGCCCGTGGGTGCGCCTGGTCGTACACCTTTTTGAGCCGCTGCGCGGAGATGTGCGTGTAGATCTGGGTGGTCTGCAGGCTCGAGTGGCCCAGCAGCTCCTGCACGACACGCAAGTCCGCCCCGCCCTCGATCATGTGCGTCGCCGCACTGTGCCGCAGCGAGTGCGGGCTGACCTCTCCCGCGCCCGCGCGTGCCGACGCCCTCTCCACCACGCGCCGGACCTGCCGCTGGTCAATCCTCTTGCCGAGCGAGCCCACGAACAACGCGTCCGTGTCTCCCGCCAAGGCGTCCCGCCCGCCGCCCAGCCAGTCGCGCACGGCGTGCGCCGCGGCCTCACCGAACGGCACGACCCGCTGTTTATTGCCTTTTCCCGTGACCTTGAGGACACCCCTGGACGGGTCGAAGTCCCCCACATCCAGGCTCGTGAGCTCCGCGACGCGCATGCCGGTGGCGTAGAGCAGCTCCAGCATCGCACGGTCGCGCAGCGCCTCGGGGCGGTGGTTGTCGTCGTTGATCTCGGCCTCGACGAGGTCGCCGGCCGTAGGCGCGTCCACCACGGCTGGGAGGTGGCGATTGACCTTGGGCGAGCGCAACCGCGCCGCGGGGTCCGCATCGATGTAGCCCTGGGTGTGCGCCCAGGAGGAAAACGCCCTGGCCGCGGCCGTGCGCCGGGCGAGGGTGGATCGCGCCAATCCCCGGGCCACGGAGTCGGCCAGCCAGGCGCGCAGGGTGGGCAGGGTGAGATCGGCGATGGAGTCCGCGAACGGCAGGAGCGTTGCCAGGTCGGAGCGGTAGGCCTTCACCGTCGCCGGGGAGCGGCCGAGCACGAGCTCGGCGTGCTCGGCGAAGTCCTCGATCGCCTCTGCCAGCTGGCTCGTCCGTGCACCGCCCATGCCCCCGCATGTTACCCGCGGCCGCGCCTCCACAACGCGCCCTGCCTCTCAACCACCCCGCCGGCTTCTAGCTCCACCAGGATGTGCACCGTCAGCGCCACCGTCAACCCGGCGCGGGAGGCGACCTCTTCGGCCGCCGCGCCCGGGGCGTGGCCGAGCGCCGCCGGCGGCAGGGCGTCGTAGACCCGCAGCTCGTTTCTGGACATCCGCTGCACGGCGTCGGCCGCGAACTCCAGCTCCATCTGGGCGGCCGGATCCACCTCGCCTACCCGGCTGAGCAACGCGTGCACCTGGTCGGCGTTGAGCACCATCTCGGCGCGGCCCTCCTGGATGGCCAGGTTGGTCCCCAGCGAGCTCGTCCCCAGAATCGGTCCGGGCACCGCCATCACACGGCGGTTGAAGTACTGCGCCCAGGTCAAGGTGTTCAGCGCGCCGGAGCGGAACGCCGCCTCCACGATGAGGCTTCCCTGGGTCAGCGCCGCGACGAGGCGGTTTCTGGTGAGGAAGCGGTGGCGGTCCGGTGAGACCCCGGGCGGGTACTCGGTGATCACGGTAGTCACCCGCTGGAACAGATCCGCGTTGCGCCGCGGGTAGACCACGCCCGGGCCGCACGCGGCAACCGCGATGGTGGGCGCCCCGGCGGCGAGCGCGGATTCGTGGGCCACCGTGTCTATGCCGGCCGCGCCGCCGGAGACCACCGTGTAGCCGATTCCGGCCAGCCCCGTCGCCAAATCCGCCGTCGCGTGGTGGCCGTAGGCGGTGGACGCCCGGGTGCCCACGACGGCGACGGATCTGGCCAGCAGCTCGCCCAGCCTGGTGTCGCCCTTGACCCAGAGCGCGTGGGGGGCCGCGCCGTCCGGCTTCGCCTCGACGAGATTGGCGCGGCTTGCGGCCACCCCGGCCACGAACGCCTCCGCGATCTGTTCCGCCGGCCACGAGGTGTGGTCCGGGGTGATCAGCGCGTACCCCGAAGCGGCGGCCTCCTCGAGGTCGCGGGCGGGCTGGTCCCACCGGTAGCGCGACTCCGTCTCGCCTGCCAATCCTTGAAGCCAGCTCGAGCGCGCACGCACGCCCGCCGCGATCTCGTCGGCGTCCCGGCCCGCCGCCAGCATCGCCTGCAGGTGGCGTGACGGGCCCTCGACGACGCGGCTGAGGTAGGCCCAGGACTCCAAGGAGCTCATGCGACCACCTCGTGATCGCCCGGCGCGCGCAGCTGCACGGCCGCGGCGACGTGGCCGAGGTCCGGGCGCGCGGCCCCGGCCAGGTCGGCCAGCGTCCACGCGAGCTTGAGCACACGGTCCACCCCGCGCTGCGTGATCTGCCCACGCGAGAGGTACGCGCTGATGAGGGCCATGGCGGACTCGTCCGCGGGGTAATCGCGGCGGATCACGGCAGCACTGACCCGGGCGTTGACTTGGCCCTTGACTTGGCCCTTGACTTGGCCCTTGACTTGGCCCTTGACTTGGCCCTTGACTTGGCCTTTGACTGGGGCGCTGTCCCCCGCGGCATGGCCGCCCCAGCGGTGGGCCGCGCGCTCCCGCGCCAGCGCGACCCGCTGCGCGATGTCGGCGGAGGGTTCCGCGTCCCCGCGCCCGACCACGGCGCCCAGAGAGGTGGTGGTCAGCGAGATGTCGATGCGGTCGCGCAGCGGCCCGGAGATGTTGCGCAGGTGGTTGAGGCGCTGGTTCGGGGTGCACCGGCACGATAGCGCGTTCTCCGCCCCGCACGGGCACGGGTTGGCGGCCAGGACCAGCTGGAAAGCGGCGGGATAGACCACCTCCCGACGCGCCCGCGTCAGGCGGACCTGGCCCTTCTCCAGCGGGATGCGCAGCGCGTCGAGGGTGGCCGCGGGGATCTCGCTGGCCTCGTCCAGAAACAGCACCCCGTGGTGGGCCTGGCTCACCGCGCCCGGGCGGGGCCTGCCTGAGCCGCCGCCGATCAGGGCGGCTGTGCTCAGTTGCGGGTGCGGCGCGACGAACGGGCGCGTGGTGACAACTCCGCCCGCCGAGGTGCCCGCCACGGAGTGCACGGACGTGGCCTCGACCATCTCGTCGACCGTCATGGGAGGCAGGATGGACGGCAGACGCTCCGCCAACATCGATTTGCCCGACCCCGGCGGGCCGATCATGAGCACGTGGTGGCCTCCCGCGGCGGCGACCTCGAGGGCGAACTTGGCGTCCGCCTGGCCGGCGACGTCCCGGAAATCCGGGGACCCTTCCGGCGGGGCCGGCGCGTGGCTCTCGGCAACGTCGAGCCGGTGTGTTCCGGAAGCGTACTTCCAGACGTCGAGAAGCGAATCGGCGACCAGGATGTGCCCGCGGTTGACCAGCGCGGCCTCCTGGGAATTGGCACGGGGGATGATGACGGTGTCGAACTGCGCGGCGGCGAGCATCGGCAAGATACCCTCGACGCGGCGCAGGGCTCCGCCGAGTCCCAGCTCCCCGATGATGAGCGCGCCCTCGAGCCGGCGGCCCACCTGCGGGTCGAGGCTGGCCAGGACCGCGACGGCGATGGGCAGGTCGAAGTGGGAGCCGGACTTGGGCACGTGCGCGGGAGACAGCGAAACCATGATTTTGGTGCGCGGCCACGGCAGCGTCGAGTTGGCCACGGCGGTGCGGATGCGCTCGCGAGACTCCTTCACCGCGGCGTCACCCAAACCGACGATGTGCATGCCCGGCAAGCCGGGACCGACGTTGGCTTCCACCTTGACCACCTGCGCCGAGACCCCCTCGACGGTGGCGGCGAGCGTGCTAGCAAGAGCCATCGTCCACATCCTTGAACAGATGGATGGACATCTCCCCGCCCGAGACGATCACCTCAGCCACGTCGAAGCGGACCGCCGAGTACGGCCTGCCCGCCAGCCACTGGGCGGCGCAGCGGCGCATCGTGTTCAGTTTCTTCGCCGTCACCGCCTCCGCGGCGCCGAACGCCCGGCCGCGGCGCGCCTTGACCTCCACAAACACAATGACGCCGTCGGCGTCGCGCACGATGAGGTCGATCTCCCCCACCCTCGTGCGCACGTTGCGGGCCACCACGTCGTAGCCCAGATCGGTATAGACGTCGGCGGCGAAGCTCTCGCCCTGAACCGCCAGCGCATAATTTTCGGCGTAGATCGATTCCGCCATGTTCTCCCCCATTCCACTTCACGCGAACCTGTTTCGCGGTTGCTTCATTGGACTGGGAAAGAGGCGCTCAGGTTCCGCCCGGGGCCGATTTCGCTAGCGTTCGGGGAACGTCAGGTCGGGCTTGTCCAGCTCCTCGATGTTGACGTCTTTGTAAGTGATCACGCGCACGTAGCGCACGAAACGCACGGCGCGGTACATGTCCCAGACCCAGCAGTCCGACATGCGGACCTCGTAGTAGACATCCGAGCCCTCGGTGTGCGGGATGAGCTCCACCGCGTTGGCGAGGTAAAAGCGGCGGTCCGTCTCCACCACGTAGGAGAACTGGCTGACCACGTCGCGGTACTCGCGGTACAGGGAGAGCTCAACCTCTGCCTCGTAGTTGTCCAGATCTTCAGCGCTCATTGTGACCTCATAAAATAGTCGTGGGCTTGTCTCACGTTGGCATAACTATAACGATGCTCCGGGCTCGCGCCGTGGCGGCGCACCGCGTCCATGTGCGCGGCCGTGCCGTACCCCTTGTGCCCCTCAAGCCCGTAGAGCGGGTACTCGGCCGCCATCCGGGACACCAGCCGGTCGCGGGAGACCTTCGCCAGCACGCTCGCGGCCGCGATGCAGCGCGCCGTGTAGTCGCCGCCGACGATCCCCAGCTGCGGCACCGGCAGCCCGGGCACGCGGAAGGCGTCCACCAGCACGTAGCCCGGGGCCACGCCGAGCGTGGCGACGGCCCGGCGCGCCCCGTCCACGTTCGCCGCCTGGATCCCGCGCCGATCGATCTGGGAGGCGGGGATGTGGATGACGCTGTGGGCGAGGGCTACGTCGATGATGGCGTCGTATAGCTGCGCGCGCCTTATCGCGGTGAGCTTTTTCGAGTCGGTCAACCCCTCGAGCGCCGCCACCGGGCGGGGCGGGAGGATGCACGCGGCGACGGTCACCGGGCCGAAGCACGCGCCGCGGCCGGCCTCGTCGACCCCCGCCACGGGGCCGAGACCCGCCCGCTGGAGCGCGACCTCGTACGTGCGCAACTGCGTGAGGTGCCTGAGGCGAGCCACTTACTGCTGCTGGGGCTGGATATCCGGGTCGTCCACCGCGCCGAAACGGCTCAGCGGGAAGACGACGGCGGCGACCTTCCCGCGCAGGTTCTCCTCGGGGATGGTGCCCTGCAGCGCATCACCCATGTGCGCGCGCGAGTCCAGGGAATTCGTGCGGTTGTCGCCCATCATGAAAAAGTGGCCCTCCGGCACGGTGACGGGCCCGAAGTAGTCGCCGCCGCACGCGGCGGAGCCGGTGGCCTCGTTGATCGGGTTGGCCGGCGGCTGCAGGGTGTAGGACTGGTCGATCGGCGCGCCGTCCACCATCACAGCCGGGTCCCCCTCCTGGCAGGATACGGTCTGCCCGCCCGTGGCAACAATCCGCTTGACCAGGTTGTTCTCGTCCGGCGGGACGAGCCCAACCCAGGAGCCCACGGTCTGCAGCCCGGCGATGAGCGGGTTGGAGGAACGGTTGGACACGTAGGTGGTGTTCCACGCGTCGGTGCCTTCGAAGACGACCACGTCGCCCGGCTCCGGGTCGGTGAAGTAGTAGCTGACTTTCTCCACCGCCACGCGGTCGCCGGAGCCGTTGAAGCCGTGGAGCGTCGGCTCCATCGACGCGGACGGGATGACGTACATGCGCCCGATGAACGTCTGGATGATGAAGATGAACACCAAGGTCAGCGCAATCACGACCGGGATCTCGATGTACCACGGCAGCTGCTTGTCTTCCGGCTCGGGCTGCGCCTCGTAGCGTTCGTTCGTGTTGCTCACCCGCAATACTGTAGCAGCGGGGTCGGGTGATTCCCCCGAGCGCGTGACACAGCGAAGACCCCGCCCACCGGGTGAGGTGAACGGGGCCTGTAACGACGCGCAGCGCCGGGGCGCAGCTACAGCTAGCGGCGCTCCTTGATGCGGGCAGCCTTACCGCGCAGGTCGCGCATGTAGTACAGCTTGGCGCGGCGGACGTCGCCCTTACGCAGAACCTCGATCTTGTCGATGTTCGGGGAGTGCACCGGGAAGGTACGCTCGACGCCGATGCCGAAGGAGATCTTGCGCACGGTGAACGTCTCGCGGATGCCGGCGCCCTGGCGGCGGACGACGAAGCCCTCGAAGAGCTGGGTACGGGTCACAGAACCCTCAATAACCTTGACGTGCACGCCGAGGGTGTCGCCCGGGCGGAAGTCGGGGATGTCGTCGCGCAGCTGACCTGCGTCGACAATGTCAATGATGCCATTGCTCATGGAAGCAATCCTTTACGTTTACGGACAGAGGACCCTAGCGGCTTTTCCCTGGTCAGGGCGCTCGACTGGTTCGTATCGCCTACAACAACCCACGTGAGTTTACACAGGTCAGCGGCCTCGACCAAATCCCGCCTGCTTGAGAGCCGCCGCCATGGAGCCGCCCTCCGCATTCGCTTGTCGACGCCCCTTCCCACGCCCCGATCCCTTTTCCCGCCGCCGCGTGTCTTTCGGCGCGCCCGGGACGTCGCCAAGCCGCAGCGTCAGCCCGATGCGCTGGCGCTCGACGTCGACGTCGAGGACTTTGACCGTGACCACCTGGCCGGAGCGCACGACCTCGTGCGGGTCGGAGACGAACGTCTCGCTCATCGCGGAGACGTGGACGAGGCCGTCCTGGTGCACGCCGACGTCGACGAACGCGCCGAAGGCCGCGACGTTGGTCACCGTCCCCTCGAGGATCATGCCGGGGGTGAGGTCGGAGACCTTGTTTACCCCTTCCTTGAACGTGGCGGTGGTGAACTCGGGGCGCGGGTCGCGGCCCGGCTTGTCCAGCTCGGCGATGATGTCGGTCACGGTGGGCACGCCGAAGGTGTCGTCGGCGAAATCGGCCGGGTTGAGCGTGGCCAGCACCGCGGTGTTGCCGATCAGCGCCGCGGTGTCCAGCCCCGATGCGGCGGCGATGCGCTCGACCACCGGGTACGCCTCGGGGTGGACCGCCGAGGAGTCGAGCGGGTTCGCGGCGCCGCGGATGCGCATGAAACCGGCCGCCTGCTCGAAGGCCTTCGGGCCCAGCCGGGGCACCTTGGCCAGCTCTTTGCGCGAGGCGAAGGCGCCGTGCTCGTCGCGGTATCCGACGATGTTGCGCGCCAGGGTGGCACTCACCCCGGCGACGCGCTCGAGCAGTGGCACGGACGCTGTGTTCAGGTCCACACCGACGGCGTTGACGGCGTCCTCCACCACCGCGTCCAGCGCCTTCGCCAGCGCGGTCTGGTCCACGTCGTGCTGGTACTGGCCCACCCCGATTGACTTCGGGTCGACCTTGACCAGCTCCGCCAGCGGGTCCTGTAGACGCCGCGCGATGGAGACCGCGGAGCGCAGGGAAACATCCATGTCCGGGAACTCGGCGGCGGCCATATCGGAGGCGGAGTACACGGACGCCCCAGATTCGGAGACCATCACGGGGGTGGGGCGCCTGCCTCCGGCCTGCGCGATAAGGTCCGCTACCTCCCCGGCGAGGCGCTCCGATTCGCGGCTGGCCGTGCCGTTGCCCACCGCGACGAGCTCCACCGCGTGGGTGGCCGCCAGCCCGGAGAGCGTGCGCACCGCCTCCGACCACCGGTTCTGCGGCTGGTGCGGGTAGACAATCGCGGTGTCGAGCACTTTGCCCGTGGCGTCGACCACCGCGCATTTCACCCCGTTGCGGTAGCCCGGGTCGAGGGCGAGCGTGGCGCGCTGGCCCGCGGGCGCGGCCAGCAGCACGTCGCGCAGGTTGGTCGTGAACACCTCGAGCGCCCCGCGCTCGGCCTTCTCCTTCAGGCGCATCCGCGCATCCAGGGTGGAGGAGACCTGCAGCTTCGTGCGCCACGCCCACCCGACGGACTTTGCCAGCCAGGCGGAGTCCTTCACCGCCAGGTCGAGGTGCTCGGCGATCATGCCCGTGTAGACGGCCTCGTCCCCTCCGTCGAGGTCGAGGGTGAGCACGCCCTCCTTCTCCCCGCGCAAAAGGGCGAGGATGCGGTGGCTGGGCAGGGTCTCGAACGGCTCGGAGAACTCGAAGTAGTCCTTGAACTTGGCACCTTCGGCTTCCTTGCCCTCCACCACTCCGGCGCGCAGGGTGCCGGCGGCGTAGAACCGCTCGCGCACCTCCCCCACCAGGTCGGCGGTAAGCGCGATGCGGTCGGCGAGGATGGCGCGGGCGCCGTCGAGCACCGACTTCTCGTCCGGGAAGCCCTCGGTGACAAAGCGCGCGGCGGCGGCCTCCGGGTCGGTCGCGGGGGCGTCGATAAGCAGCTGGGTGAGCTCCTCGAGGCCTGCCTCGCGCGCGATGTCCGCCTTGGTCTTGCGGCGCTTCTTGTACGGCAGGTAGAGATCCTCGAGGCGGGCCTTGGTGTCGGCGGCGAGGATCGCGGCGCGCAGGTCGCCTGTCAAGGCCCCCTGCTCCTCGACGGCCGCGAGGATGGCGGCGCGGCGGTCCTCGAGGTCGACGAGGTAGGCGTGGCGCTGCTCGATGTGGCGCAGCTGCGTGTCGTCGAGCCCGCCGGTGGCCTCCTTCCGGTAGCGGGAGATGAACGGCACGGTGTTTCCCTCGGCAAGAAGCGCGAGTGCCGTGCCCACCTGGGCCGGCCGGACGGAAAGCTCTGTCGCGATGGTGGCTGCGAAATCGGTCATTCGTGGGATTGTATCGCCCACCGTGCTTGCCTGCCGGTACCACTACTAGTCGGCGGGGTGGCGCCCACCGCCGTGGCGACGGCGAGGCGGAGGTCCTCCTCGCCCAGGTCGCTGCGCCCCGCGACGTCGATTCGGCGGCCGCCGCCGGCAGTGTTCGCCTCGACTGAACGGACCTCGATGCCGGCTTTGCGCAGCCTTTTCCGCGCCGCCGCCAACAGCTTGCCCCAGTCGGCGGGCTCCTCCCGGAGCTCCACCTCCAGGTGGAAGTCGCGGGCGTTGAGGGCGAACTGATCCTCCCCGCTCAGCTCGGCGCGCGCGATGAGATCGGGGCGCACCTTTTGGGTCCGGCGCAGGGACTGCTCGCGCCGCCACCGCTCGACCTTGGAGTGGTCGCCGCTCGTGAGCACCTCGGGCGCCGCGATGCCCCGCCACACGCGGGGCTTGGTGTAGCTCGGGGCCTCGAGCAGACCGAAAGAAAACGAGTCCTCCTCGTGGCTCGCCGTGTTTCCCAGCACCCCGGGGATCAGCCGCGTGACCGCCTCGGCGATCACGAGCGCGGCCGCCTCCCCGCCGATGAGCACGTAGTCGCCGATGGAGACCTCGCGCACGCGGTAGCGGCGTTCCGCGTCCTCGAACACGCGCTGGTCGATGCCCTCGTAGCGCCCGCAGGCGATGACGATGTGCTCCTCGCGCGACCACTCCCGCGCGTCCGCCTGCGTAAACGGAACGCCGGCCGGGGTGGGTACCAGCAACAGCGGTGTGGACCGGTCTTCTTCCCCCGGGGCGTAGGGGCGGGGGGCGACGTCCGCCACGTCATCGTGGCGGGGTTTGTCGTTGCGGTGTGGCGCCGCCGACGACACCTCGGTCCCCGCGCGTCCGGCCGCCACGGCGTCGAGCGCCGGGCCCCACACCTCGGGCTTCATCACCATGCCGGGCCCGCCGCCGAGCGGCGGGGAGTCGACGGACTTGTGGCTGCCCGTGGCCCAGTCGCGCAGGTTATGAATGCCCACGCTGACGATCCCCTGCTCGATGGCCTTGCCCAGCAGCGCGTGGCGCAGCGGCTCGAGATACTCGGGGAAGATGGTGATGATGTCCAGGCGCAGCTTAGACATCCAGCAGGCCCTCCGGCGGGGTGATCGCCAGGAAGCCCTCCCCCAGGTCGACCTCGGGGACGAAATCCATCACGAACGGCACGAGCACCTCGCGCCCGTCGTAGTCGATCTCCAGGATCTTGCGGTTCGGGGTGTCCATCACACCCGTGACCTCGCCGACCTCCGCGCCTTCGAGGCGCACCTTCAGCCCGATGAGTTCGTGGTCATAAAACTCGTCGGCGTCAACGGATTCGCTGCTGCGCTCGAGCGGCTCGGCGAAGAACTGCATCCCGCGCAGGGAGTCGGCCTGGGTGCGGTCCGGGACTTCCTCGAAGCTCATGAGCAGGCGGTTCTGGTGCGGGCGCAGCGTCTTGATGGTCAGCTCGCGCTCCTTGCCCGGCTGCCGGCCAGTCAGCACCTCCCCGAGGGCGAAGCGCTCGCCGGGGTCGTCGGTAAGCACCTCGACGGCGACCTCTCCCTTGATGCCGTGGGATTTAACGACCTTGCCGATGAGCAGCTCCATGAGCGCGTATTCTAGCAGGGCCTTTATGCTTATCGACGCCCCACCCACACCCCGAAAACAAAAGAAGACTGCAACGCACAGTGTGCGTTGCAGTCACCTAGTGACGGATACTAGTTCTCCTCAGCGGCATCTTCCTCAGCCGGAGCTTCCTCGGAAGACTCTGCTGCGGACTCTGCGGCAGCCTCTGCCTCGGCCTTGGCGGCAGCCTCTGCTTCAGCCGCAGCCTTAGCCTCGGCCTCCTCCTTGGCCTTCTTGCGCTTCTCGGTGATGGCCTCCGCGCTCGGGCCGTTGTTTGCCTCTTCGAGGGCCTGGTTGAACAGCTCAAGCTTAGACGGCTTCTCCGGGGCAACCTTCAGCGTGCCCTCGGCACCGTCGAGGCCCTTGTGCTTCTGCCAATCGCCGGTCACCTTGAGCAGCGCGAGAACCGGCTCGGTCGGCTGGGCGCCGACGCCGAGCCAGTACTGTGCACGCTCGGAATTGATGCGGATCAGCGACGGCTCCTCCTTCGGGTGGTAGATGCCGATGTTCTCGATCACCTTGCCGTCGCGGCGGGCACGTGCGTCGGCGATGACGACGCGGTACTGGGCGTTGCGGATCTTGCCGAGACGCTGCAGCTTAATCTTGACAGCCATGAAAAGTCCTTCGTGGTCACTGGGCAGTTCAGACACCCGCAGCTTGTCTGCGGGCCGGTTCAACCCTTTGGATTTACTTGCGTGTGACGGGCCGGTCGAGCGTACTCGGGTCCGGCGCTAACGCAGGGTGTGCGCACGCAGAGCGCTGCGCAACCTGCATTACCTTACAACCGGTCGGTTTCAGAGTCCAAAACGGGCCGGAGTAGACTACCCGTTGCTTACCTGCGCGGGAAGGAGGACGGCGATGGACAGTGGGAGGGCAGCCAGTAGCACCCCCCAATTCCGCAACGACCTCGAAGGTTTGCGCGGCATCGCCATCGCCCTCGTCGTGGTGTTCCATATTTTCGTGGGGCGCGTATCCGGCGGTGTGGACGTGTTCCTTTTCCTCTCGGGGTACTTCTTCGTCGGGTCACAGGTGCGCTACGCGCTACGCGAGAACCCCCGCGTAAATCCGTGGTGGCCCATGTGGCGCACCGCCCGCCGTCTCATACCCTCGCTGGTGGTGGTACTGGCGGCGACCGTCATCCTCGTGTTCGCGCTCGTTCCGGGACTGGTGAGCGGAGAACTCCTGCGGCAGTTCACCGCCGCCATCTTCTTCGCCCAGAACCGCGAGCTCGCCGCCCAGGGCTCTGATTACGCCGCTGTGAGCCCGGAAGCATCGCCGCTGCAGCACTTGTGGTCCATCAGCGTTCAGGGGCAGTTCTATCTCGCCGCCATCCTGCTCGGAACGGTCATCGCAGTGCTTGTCACTCGGACGGGCATATCCCGAACCTGGGTGCGACGCGGGACCATCGCGTTGCTCGTGGTGGTGACCGTGGCATCGTTGAGCTGGGCATCGCGCTTCGGCCTTTTCGGCACGGAACCGAACTATTACTCCTTCTTTTCCCGCGCCTGGGAGCTGACGCTGGGAGGATTCCTCGCCCTGGCCGCACAGGTGCAGATTCCGAGGCGGTTCAGCGCCCTCACCGCCGGCAGCGGTCTCACACTGATAGCGTTGACCGGTGTTGTCATTCCCACAACCCTGGCATATCCCGGACCGCTCACCCTGATGCCGATTGGCGGGGCTGCACTGATTGTGCTGAGCAACCCGGCCAATCCCGTGTCATCGATTCTTTCGTCGCGGCCGATTACCTGGCTCGGTTCCGTCGCCTATCCCCTCTATCTATGGCACTGGCCACTGTTGATCATCGCCGTCACCATAGGCTCGCATACCATTCCACCCCTGTCCGTCGGCCTGGGAGTTATCGCGCTTTCCATTGTCCTTGCCCAGGCAACGCACACGGCGGTCGAGGAGCCCTTGCGCATGCACGGCAAGCGCCCGACGAAACAAGACGCACCCGTCACGGCAGCGCTGGGTTCTCTGCAGCGGCCCGCGGGTGCCGCGCGGGCGGCGGGCGGTGTCCTCATCGCCACCAGCACGGCAGCGATCCTGTCGCTGTCACCGATGTGGGAGCGAAACGTCACCATCGCCGATTCCCCCTCCAGTGCGGAGCAGCATCCGGGGGCAATGGCTCTGCGCGGCGCCTCAGTTCCGGATGTGCCTGCTCAGCCGGCACCCATGCTGGCCTCCAGCATCACCACCCACATCTTCCGCGACGGCTGCGTGATTTTCCAGGATGAGCCGGGGGATGCCGCGCCGGAAGCAGATTGCGTCTACGGAGACCCCGAGGCCGAAACAACCGTGGCTTTGGTCGGCGGCTCCCACGCCGAAACATACGGTGTGGCACTCGACGAACTGGGCAAGAAACACGGGTTTAAGGTCATCACTTTCATCCGCCAGACGTGCCCGATGGTGTTTACCCCCGGAGACCTGGTCAGCCACCGGTGCGCGAAGTGGTCGCTCAACACATTCAACGAGCTCGCATCCCTCGACCCGGCCGTGGTGGTCTCTACCTCGACACGCCCGGCCGGCTCAGACGGAGAAGCGAGCCCATCCACGGATTCCGTTCCCCCGGAGTACGTGGAGGTGTGGGATGCCTTCGCCGAGGCCGAGATCCCGTTTCTCGGGCTCAGAGACAACCCGTGGATTTTCGATGCCGACGGGACCCCCTTGAACCCCAACGGCTGTGTAGTCAACGGCGGCTCGGTCGCCGAATGCAGCATGCCCGCCACGACGATGTACTCGCCCGAAGACCCGGCCGCCGACTACTCCGATGCGGACGCCATGCGCCACATGGTGGACACCTCCGGCTGGTACTGTCCCGACGGACTGTGCCCGCCCGTGATCGGAAACGTCACCGTCTACCGGGACCAGAACCACATCTCCAACGCTTACTCTCTCACTCTGGCACCGCTTATCTGGCACCACCTCGGCCCCCTCTTGGAGGAGACGGCCGGGAGTTGACGCGCTGACTTCCGGAGCGCGCGTAGACCTACTTCCCTTTCTTCCCCAGATTCTTCATCGCCTGGGAGAAGTCGAGGTTATTCACGTCGAGGCCCTCCATGCCCGGCGGCATCTTCCCTGCTCCGGGCATACCGGTCATACCGGGCATACCGCCGCCCAGCTGCTCCTGCATTTTTTGCAGGTCCGCCATGCTCGGCATGCCACCGGGCATTCCCGGCTTCGCGCCGCCACGGTTCTTCACCGGCTTGCGCTTGCCGTTCTTGCCCTTGCGGCCCTTCGGCTTCTTCTTCGTGGCGCTGCGCCCCCCGCCCATTCCAGGCATGCCGGGCAGGCCGAACTGGCTGGCCATCTGCCCCATCATCTTCTTCGCCTCGAAGAAGCGCTCCACCAGCTGGTTGACCTCGGACACGGACACGCCGGAACCGTTGGCGATGCGCTTGCGACGCGAGGCGTTGAGGATCTTCGGGTCCTCGCGCTCGGCGGGAGTCATGCCGCGGATGATCGCCTGGATGCGGTCGAGCTGCTTCTCGTCCACCATGTCGGCCATCTCGTTCATCTGCTTGCCACCGGGCATCATCTTCAGCAGGTTGCCGATCGGCCCCATGCGGCGGACCATGAGCAGCTGGTCGAGGAAGTCCTCCAAAGTGAGCTCGCCGGAGCCGAGGCGCGCGGCGGCCTTTTCGGCCTCCTGCTCGTCGAACATAGTCTCCGCCTGCTCGATGAGGGAGAGCACATCGCCCATGCCGAGGATGCGGCTCGACATGCGGTCCGGGTGGAAGACATCGAAATCGTCGAGCTTCTCGCCCGTGGAAGCGAACAGGATGGGTTTTCCGGTGACCTCGCGGATGGACAGCGCTGCGCCGCCGCGGGCGTCGCCGTCAAGCTTGGTCAGCACCACACCGGTGAAGTCGACGCCGTCGGCGAACGCCTGCGCGGTGGTCACGGCGTCCTGGCCGATCATGGCGTCGATGACGAAGAGGACCTCGTCGGGGTTGACGGCGTCGCGGATGCTGCGCGCCTGGGCCATCAGGGTTTCGTCAATACCCAGCCGGCCGGCGGTATCGATGATGACCACGTCGTTCTTGTTGCGCTTGGCGTACTCGATGCCCTCGCGCGCCACGGCCACCGGGTCTCCGTGGGAGGTGCCCATCTCGTGATCGAGGGAGTCGATCGAGGTGCCGGGGTCCGGCGCGAAGGTGGGCACGCCTGCCCGCTCGCCGACGATCTGCAGCTGCTGCACGGCACCGGGCCGCTGCAGGTCGCAGGCCACGAGTATGGGGGTGTGGCCCTGCTTGCCCAAGTGGCGGGCCAGCTTGCCGGCGAGCGTGGTCTTGCCGGCGCCCTGGAGGCCGGCCAGCATGATCACGGTCGGCGGGTTCTTGGCCAGGTTTAGCCGGCGCGTCTCCCCGCCGAGGATGTTGGTCAGTTCCTCGTCGACAATCTTGATGACCTGCTGGGCAGGGTTCAGCGCCTCCGAGACGTCGGCGCCCAGGGCGCGTTCCTTCACCCGCTTAATAAAGGCGCGCACCACGGTGAGCGAGACATCTGCCTCCAGCAGCGCGAGGCGGATCTCGCGGGCGGTCGCGTTGATGTCTGCCTCGGTGAGCTTGCCCTTGCCGCGCAAGCCACCGAGGGCAGTCTGTAGGCGGTCGGACAATGACTCAAACACGTGGGGCACGCTCCTTGTGGTGGGGTGTACGGCTATAGGCTCGTTACAGCCTAGCGCGTAGCGGAGTCAATCAGAACTTCCCGCCTACCCCAGGATGGCGGAGTCATCCGCCTCGCCGGTGCGCACCCTGACCACATGGTCGACGCCGGTGACCCAGACTTTCCCGTCGCCGACCTCCCCCGTGTAGGCGCTGCGCGCGATCGTGTCGACGGCCGCGTCTACCTGCTCGTCGGTCACCAGCACCTCAATCTTCGCCTTGGCGACGAAGGGCGAGGAGTACTTGGCGCCGCGGTAGTACTCGACGTTGCCGCCCTGGCGCCCGCGGCCCTGGGCTTCGGTGACCGTGATCCCGCCCACCCCGATTCCTTCCAGGGCTTCCATGATGTCGGTGACCGTGAACGGCTTGACCACTGCAGTGATGAGTTTCATGATCTCTCCTTAAACCTTGGAAGCGGGGGTTGCCGGGGTTGCCGGGGTTGCCGGGGTTGCCGGGGTTGCAGCCTCGTGGGACATGGTGGTGTGGTGGTCTTCTCGGGCCTCGTTGAGCCCGAGCTCGGCGGCTGACTTATTGCCCGCCGGCACCCCGCCCGGGCGCATGCCGGGTCCGCCGAAGTCGTAGCCGGTTTCGCGGTGGACGGAGTAGTCAATGCCGTCGAACTCTTCCTCGCGCGTGATCCTCCAACCCATCGTGTGCTTGATCACCAGGGCGATGAGCGTGGTGATCACGCCCGCGAAGATCATCGAGGCGAGCGCGATGACCGTCTGCACGGCGAGCAATTTCCAGCCCTCCGCCCCTCCGCCGGTGAGGATGCCCCGGTCGCCGGCGAAGAATGCGAGGCCGATCGTGCCCCAGAGCCCGGCAACCAGGTGAACGCCGACAACGTCGAGGGAGTCGTCGTAATTGAAGGTGTACTTCAGCCCCACGCCGAAGCAGGCGAGGATGCCACCGATGAAGCCGAGGATGAGCGAAGACACGGGGGCGAGGTCCCCGGCAGCCGGCGTGATGGCCACCAGACCTGCGACGACACCGGAGGACGCGCCGAGAGAGGTGGCGTAGCCGTCGCGAAGCTTCTCAATGAGCAACCAGCCCAGCATCGCCGCGGCCGCCGCGGCGGTCGTGTTGACCCACGCCAGGCCGGCGAGGCCGTCCGCGGCGAACGCGGAGCCGCCGTTGAAGCCGAACCAGCCGAACCACAGCAGCGCCGCGCCGATCATGACAAGCGGCAGGTTGTGCGGTCGCGAGTTGGACGTGGGGAAGCCCTGGCGCTGGCCGATGATCATCGCCAGGACGAGCGCGGCTGTGCCCGCCGAGATGTGGACGACGGTGCCGCCGGCGAAGTCGATCGGGGCGACGGCCGCCTCCCCGTCCGCGAGGCCGAACATCCGCGCGGCGATGGAGCCCTCCGCGTGACCCAGCAGGCCCCCGCCCCACACCATGTGCGCCAGTGGGAAGTACACCAGGGTGACCCAGGCGGCGGCGAAGGCGATCCACGCGCCGATCTTCACGCGGCTGGCGACGGCGCCCGAGATGATCGCCGTGGAGATGACGGCGAATGTGAGCTGGAATCCGATGTCGATGACGTTGGGGTACCCGCTCGCGCCCTCGAGGTAGTTTCCGGCCTCGTCAACGATGGAGTTTCGCAGGCCCAGGAACTCGAACGGGTTGGCAAACACCCCGCCGATGGACTGGCTGCCGTACGACATGGACCAGCCCCACAGCACGTACACCACCGTGACTACGCCCAGCGATGTAAACGACATCATCATCATGTTGAGCACGCTGCGGCGCGACGACATCCCGCCGTAGAACAGCGCCAGCGCGGGGGTCATGAGCAGCACCAGGGATGCAGAGACCAGCATCCAGCTCGAGTTGCCAGCCACAGCGGCCGCTTCTTCTGTTATCACGGTATTCACCTCTCTAAGAACCTATCGGTCGACAGTTTGGACGGTGTTTACTGTAGAACGACAGGTACCAAGCGCGGTAGAGGAGACGTGTTTTTGCGACGAGCATCACAAAACCCGCCGTCGCAGATGGACGGCGGGTTGTGGCTTCCTGGGAACGCTACCCGAGCAGCGCGTCGACGAAGCTCTCCACCTCGAAGGGCGCCAGGTCATCCGCACCCTCGCCCAAGCCGACGAGCTTGACGGGCACGCCGAGCTCCTCCTGCACCTGGAACACGATGCCACCCTTAGCCGTCCCGTCGAGCTTGGTTAGCACCACACCGGTGATGTCGACGACCTCGCGGAACACGCGCGCCTGAGTGATGCCGTTTTGGCCGACGGTGGCGTCAAGCACCAACAGCACCTCATCGACGTGGGACTTCTTTTCCACGACGCGCTTGACCTTGCCCAGCTGGTCCATCAGACCCGTCGCGGTGTGCAGGCGCCCCGCGGTGTCGATCAGCACGACGTCGGCGCCCTGGTCCACACCGGTGGCAACGGCGTCGAACGCCACGGACGCGGGGTCCGCGCCCTCTTTGCCGCGCACGGTGGACGCGCCCACGCGCCTGCCCCACGTCTCCAGCTGGTCCGCGGCCGCCGCGCGGAAGGTGTCCGCAGCGCCGAGAACAACCGAGTGGCCCATCGACACCAGCACGCGCGCGAGCTTGCCGGTCGTGGTGGTCTTGCCGGTGCCGTTGACGCCGACGACGAGGATCACCGCCGGTTTGCCGCCGTTGGGAATGGCCTTAATGGACCGGTCCATCTCGGGCCGCCCGGCCTCGATGAGGGTCTCGCGCAGCATCGCGCGGGCCTCCGCCTCGCTGGAGACTCCCCGCTCCGCGATCTTCTCGCGCAGCGACTCCGTCACCTTCAGCGTGAGCTGGGTGCCCAGGTCCGCCATGATGAGGGTGTCCTCGATCTCCTCCCAGGCGTCCTCATCCAGGTCGCCGGCCGTGAGAATGCCCAGCAACCCCTGCCCGATGGCGTTCTGCGAACGCGACAGGCGGCCCCGGAGTTTGCCGATGCGCCCGGCGGCCGGGGCGATGTCGTCCAGCGGCTCGTCCGCCGCGGGCGTATCGACGATCGCGTCCTCCGACGCGACAGCACCCTCCTGGCGGGCCGCCTCGGCAACCTCTGCGGTCACCGCGGCAATCGTGGCGGCCTCCTCAGCCTCCTCAGTCTGGTCAGCCTGGTCACGGGCGGTGTCCCGCTCCGTGTCCTGCTCCGTGTCCTGCCCCGTGTCCTGCTCAGCCTCGCCCTCCGCCTCGAAGACCTCCTCGACGATGTCCTGGCCCTCGGGCGAGAGGACCGCGGCCACCGGCGCCGGGGTCTCGACCGTCGATTCCGGTTCAACGACTGCGTCAGTGTCGGCATCCGTGTCAGTTTCCGCCTCGGTGTCCGTGTTATTGAGCTCCTCTGCAGCCTCGGCGACGTCGCGGGTGATTTCGAGCTCGGGCTCCTCAACCGTCGGCTCCTCCGCCGCGGGCTGCTCAGCCAGTTGCTCATTCAGCTTCGACAAGGCCGTCGACCCGGCTGCGACCTCGGGCTCACGCGGTGCCGCCTTCTCGGGCACGTTCCCCGCGGGCGCGTTCTCCATGGGTACTTTCTCCGCGGGCGCCGCCTCGGCGGGGGCGAACGAAAACCCGCCGGTCGCCTGGTAATTGCCGGATTTCTCTTGCTGGGTCAGCTCCTTCGGCGCCTCGTCCTGCGGTTTCTCGAAGGAGACGGTCTTTGATTTCCTGCGGCTGTTTCCCACCACCACGATCCCCACGATGATCAGGGCGATCACAACGATGGCGATCAGAATCCAGAGAAGAGTCGTATTCATATCCTCTATAGTGCCAGCCGAATGAGCACATGTGTGGGCGGCGACGCGGCAGCGCTAACCGGACGCCGGCGACGGGCTCATCCGCTGCGACAGCACGTGGGTGACCCCGTCGCCGCGCATCGTCACCCCGTAGAGCACATTCGCCACATCCATCGTGGGCTTCTGGTGCGTGATCACGATCAGCTGCGAATCCCGGCGCAGCTCCTCCAGCAGGGCGATGAGCCGGCGCAGATTGACGTCGTCAAGCGCTGCTTCGACCTCGTCGAGCACGTAGAAGGGGCTGGGCCTGGCGCGGAAGATCGCCACCAGGAAGGCCAGCGCCGTGAGCGACTTCTCCCCGCCGGACAGCAGCGAGAGGCGCTTGACCTTCTTCCCAGGCGGGCGGGCTTCGATCTCGATGCCCGTCGTGAGCATGTCGCCCGGTTCGGTGAGCACGAGCCGCGCCTCCCCGCCCGGAAACAGTGTGTGGAATACCTTGGGGAACTCCGCCTCCACGTCGGCCCAGGCGTCGGTGAACAGTTGCAGGATCTGGTCGTCGACGTCGTTGATCACGCCGATGAGGTCACGGCGCGCATGCATGACGTCATCAAGCTGCGTGCTCAAAAACGAGTAGCGCTCCTCCAGCGCCTTGTACTCCTCGAGCGCGAGCGGGTTGACCTTGCCCAGCGCTCGCAGGTCCTTCTCGGCCTGGGTGAGGCGGGCCTGCTCGGCGCCGCGGTCGAAATTCTCGCCGGGGGCGTGCGTGGCCACAAGGTCGGCAACCGCGATGCCGAGGGATTCGGCGGCCGTCGCCTCGGCCTCATCGAGGCGCACCTGCGCCTGCTCGCGCGCGATCTCGGCGCTGTGCGCCCTGTCGGTGAGCCGCGCCAGCCGCTGGCGGTCTGCGCTGACCTGTTGTCTGGCCTGCTGGGCCTGGGCGCGCAGGTGGGCGACTTCGGCGGCGAGGCCGTCGCGCTGCGCCGTCGCGCGCTCGGCGGCGTCGCGGACGCGCTCGAGCACCTGCCGGGCGTGCCCTGCCACGGCCGCCGCGAGCTCCGCCTGCGCTTTCTGCTTGGCGACGCCCGCCTCGAACCGCTCCTTCGCCGCGCGCTCGTGCTCCGCTTGTCGACGCAGCGCCTCTCCCCTACCGGCCGCGCCCTGCGCCGCCTGCTGCGCCGTGCGCACCGTTACCGTGGCCTCCATCTCCATGGACGCGACCTCGTTCAGCGCTGCGCGGGCGCAGTCGCGCTCGGCGGTGGACGGCTCATCCGGGGCGGTATCGTCCGCCTCGACGCGGGAGAGGCGGTCGCGCGTCTGCGCGAGCTCCCCCTGGCGCTGGGCCAGGCGCGCGTCGGCTTCCGTGGCTCGCTGCGCCGCACGCTCGTGCTCCTGCATCTGAGCATCGCGGTGCTGGTTCAGTCTCGCGACGTCGCGGCGCCACGCCTCCAGGTTCGCGTCGTGCTCGCGCAACGCGGCCTTCGCCGCCGCGGCCGCCACCCGCGCGTCCTCGGCGGCCAGCTTTGCGCCCTCGAGGGTGCCGGAGAGCTCGGCGAGCTCGGCGCGGGCGCGCTCCAGCTCCACGCCGGCGCGTTCGATGCGGGCGGTGACCTCGACGGTGGTGGCCCGGCCCGAGCCGGCGGCGATCCACCCCTCGCCCACGAGCACCCCGGAGCGCGTCACCGCCCGCAGGCGCGGGTCGCCGGCCACAATGCGGCGGGCATCTGAGACGGTGTCGGCCAGGGCGACGTCGACAAGCAGGCGGGTGACGGGGCCTGTGACGGCCGGATCAATGCGCACGCTGTCCAGGAGCCAGTCGACGGGCGCGTCCGCGGTAAGACGCCAGCCGGAGCCGCCGGCGCGGTCGATGACGATGGTCCTCTCCGCCTGGGCGAGAGCCCGCTCCACGTCGTCTGGCCCGTTTCCCGCCCCGACGAGGGCCTCCGCGAACGGGCCGAGGGCGGCGGCGAGCGCTTTCTCCACGCCGTCGTCGGCAAGCACGAGGCCCGCGAGCGGGCCGAAGCTGTCGCCGAGGACGTCAGCCGCCGCCTTTTTCGGGGCCTGCTCGGACAGCGTGGCAATCCGTGATTCGAGCGTGAACACGGCGCGCTCGCGCTCGCGCTGTGTGGAACGCAGCTGCTCCAGACGCTTGTCGGCCGCATCGGACTCGGCGGCGGCGCGGACGTGCGATTGATGGAGCGGCTCGCGGCGGGACTCGAGGTCGGCGACCTTCTGCGCGATCTCGTCCGCCTCGGCGGCGGCGTCTGCGGCGCGCTGCCGCGACGCGTCCAGGGTTTCCGCGAGCCTGGCAATCTCCTGCTGGGCCGCGGTCACGGCGGCGAGCTGACTGTCCTCCTGTGCCAGCAGGCGCACGACGCCCTCCCGACGATCGGCGATAGCGCGGACCTGCGCCGCATGCTCGCGCTCGGCGGCGTCGACGACCTCCTGGCGCTGCTCGATCTCCTCGCGGATGGACTCCAGCTTCTCGGCCGCCTCCTCGGCGCGCTCGAGCGCGTCGGCGTACTGCTCGTCCGCCAGTGCGGCCCGGGCTTCCAGCGCGTCGGGGTCCTGGCCCTGGTAAACGGTCTGGCCGACGGTATTGGCGGCGCGTTCCGTGGCGATCCGCAGCGTCGCGCTCACACGCTCCGCAAGGGTGGACAGCGTAAACCAGGTCTGCTGCGCTTCATCCGCTGCCGGCTCCACCTCGCACTGGCGGGCCTCGATCTCTTCCTGCCGTGCCTCCGCCTCCTCCAGCGCGGCCGCGGCCGCATCGACCTTCTCCGCGACCGCGGCGGCGTCGGCGGCGGCGCTGTCGAGCTTCGCGCGGAGGGTGAGAATGTCGTCGGCCGCGAGCGACAGGCGGGCGCTGCGCAGCGTGGCCTGCACGGTGGCCGCGCGCTGGGCCGCCTCCGCCTGGCGGGCGAGCGGCTTTAGCTGTTTGCCCAGCTCCTCGGTGAGATCCGTGAGACGATCCAGATTGGCCTGCATGCCGGTGAGCTTGCGCTGGGCTCTTTCTTTGCGACGGCGGTGCTTCAGCACCCCGGCGGCCTCCTCGATGAAGGCGCGCCGCTCCTCCGGGCGCGACTCCAGAATCTCGGAGAGCTTGCCCTGGCCGACGATGATGTGCATCTCGCGGCCGATTCCGGAGTCCGACAGCAGCTCCTGGATGTCCATCAGGCGCGCCTTGGAGCCGTTGATCTCGTACTCGGAGGCGCCGTCGCGGAACATCCGGCGCGTGATCGCAACCTCGGTGTACTCGATGGGAAGGTGCTTGTCGGAGTTGTCGAAGGTCAGGGTCACCTCCGCGCGGCCCAGCGGCTTGCGCTCGCCCGCGCCTGCGAAGATGACGTCCTCCATCTTGCCGCCGCGCAGGTTCTTGGCGCCCTGCTCTCCCATCACCCAGGCCAGCGCGTCCACCACATTCGACTTGCCCGAGCCGTTGGGCCCGACCACCGCGCAGATGCCCGGCTCGAACTTCATCGACGTCGCCGACGCAAAGGACTTGAACCCCTTGAGCGTGAGCGACTTGAGATGCATGGCGCCGATTTTAGGGCACCTGCTGGCCGGGGCGGCGCAGGCGGTGCCCCGATGCGGGTTCTATTTCGCGCGCTTCGTGAACGTGAATTTCGGGCCGCCTCCTTGAGCAGGATCGTCGAGGCCACCAGGTGCCATTCCGTTCTCGAGCGCGTACCTGATCGCGGCCTTGATGGCCTCCAACTTGCGACGGAGCTCGGCGAGTCCGGGAGCGTCCTTATCCGAGATCTCATCGAGCCGGTTCACCTCGCGCGTGAGAAACACTTCGGACTCCACCCAGGTATTCCAGATGTCATCATCGCCACTGAACCCGTATAGCTTCCGCAGGATCAACGCGGCGAGTTGGCTCCGCACCATCGCTTCGACGGATTCCGCGGAGTTGGCCGGGCTCATCACGCCAACCGCGATGCCACTCGCCCCCGCTGACACCAACGATCCCGCCGTAAGCAACCCTCCGATCATTCCTCCCGGGCCGAACGAGGCGAGTGCGCTGGTAACCGCGGCAGCCCCACCGACGCCAGCGGCGGGGGCTAGGGCGAGGCCCGCGGTTCCCACGACGAGGATCGCGAACCCGACGCCGAGAGTTCCCCACTTAATCCAGTTTGTCTTCGCTCTGCCTGGCAGTGCGTTGCTGGCAGTGTCCAACGCGGCGAAAACATCACCCCCCACTTTGCTTCCCAGTCCCATTTCGGCGGTGAGATCCTGCAGCGCTCGTATGCGGAGCTCGCGTTTGACGCTGATCTCAAAGGGATGCAGGAGATTTTGATCGACGAGTGCAACGAGGGGGGTCAAGACCTCCTCCAGCTCCTCGTGCTGCGCGGGGCCAGGTACCGGAGTTGGGCTGTGGTGGTCCGCCGAGTCGAAGTCGAGCATGGCAATGGTCGAGCTAAGGGGGCGGGACTCTAGTTCCGCCTTCCGCTTCAGGTCGCTGACCACCCGGGCCTGAACCGCCCTCAAGGCGAGTCCGTATCGCGCCTTATCCTCTTTCGGGACACGAGCGTAAATCAAGTGGGCGTAACGGAGCCCCTGCAACGCAATGTATTCGAATGTATCCAACCTGACGTCCAAAGAGGTGTCCGCCCGAACCAACTCCGTGGAGCGGGAACCGAACAGGCCAAAACCGATCGCTTCCGCGACCAATTGCTGGGAGAGGTACTCCTTGACTGCGTGAGCGGATGCGGGAGACACCGGGGTTCGAACATGCACATCGAGCAGCCACGGGAACACGGAAGACACTCCTCGCCGGGCGGACACCGGGTCCGTGCTGCTCCAGTAGTTGACCCACCAGCCGACGTTTTTCGGAGGCTCGTCGGAATGCTTGAACAACTTGCCCGCCTCAAACAGGGAGCTTGCCAGCGGGCTGCCGACCGTTACCACTCCCACGATGTCGAGATCTACCGGCAAGCGCCAGATGAGATCCGCGGCGATGACCGTGCCCAGGCTGTGCGCGACGATGAGTGCCCTCCCGCTCGAGGGAATGCGGCCGAGAATCTTGGTGAGCACCTGGGCGCGGATATTTTCGTTTCGGAGGTAATTCTGCGCCTGCTTGAATTTCGGTATCGCTAACGCTACGTCCACGACGGTGCCGGCGAAGACATTTGCCTTGCCTGCCGAATACCGGGCCAGCCGTGTCTCCATCGCCGCCGTGCGCGACTCGAATTCCCGGCGCGCCCGGGCCCTCTCCCCTCTCGGGGTCTGGATTGTCACCGGCGGCATCTCGTAGTGGTCATCCGCGCCCCTCAACGCATGCGCGTAATGCGGGGCGATGATCTCCACGTCGTCGAGCCCGGGGTACCCCACCTTGTCCAGGCCCTCGAGCAATCCCTGCTTCCATTTTTGGTCTAGGTCGCCTTCGCCCACCCCGTGGAGGTAGATCAGGTACGGCTTGTCGCTCACATGCTTCCCTTCGTTGAATCGAAATGATTCAACAATTTAGCGGCTGCTCACGACACCTGCCCGCGGAATTAATACATCATTAGGGAACGTACGTTTTCCTACCGCTCGTCGAAGCCGGCAGATCCCCTGGCCTTCGAGTACCGCTCCACCACTGCGTCCACGCGGCCCGGCCGGCCCCCGGTCGACGGCTGCTCCCGCAACAGCTCGACGAGCGTGTCGACGCCCCCGCGCTCACCCTCGGCGACCACCTCGACGCGGCCGTCGTCAAGGTTTTTGGCGTAGCCTGCCAGGCCCAGCTCGAGGGCGCGGGAGCGGGTCCACCAGCGGAAGCCCACGCCCTGGACGTGGCCGTGGACAAACGCGGTGACCCGGACCTTGTCGCTCGCCCTGTCACCGGCGCTAGGCATTATTGTCGCGGTTCTGGCGCAGGGTGACGCGGTCCTCAATGCTGCGGCGAGTCACCGGGTCGGAGCCGTCCCAGAACTCAACGTTTTTCAGCTCGGGCAGCATGTCGCGGTGGAAGACCGGGTCGACGCCC
The DNA here is from genome assembly GCF_900103625.1 of Corynebacterium mycetoides. Lineage (NCBI taxonomy): Bacteria > Bacillati > Actinomycetota > Actinomycetes > Mycobacteriales > Corynebacteriaceae > Corynebacterium > Corynebacterium mycetoides. Next base: position 857,563 of record NZ_LT629700.1, read on the forward strand.
TGCACACGCTGCTCGTTGAAGTTCTTCAACAGCTTGATGGCGACCCCGCCCAGCGGGATGATCGCGATGATGTTGATGATGGCCAAGGTGCCGGCCATGGTGTCGCCGAGCGCCCACACGAGCGGCACGGAACCGAAGGCGCCGAAGATCACGAAGCCGATCACGGCGACTCGGAACACCGTCATCACGGTCTTCGAACCCGTCAGGTACTCCACGTTCGCCTGGGCGAGGTAGTAGTTGCCGATCACCGAGGAAAACGCGAGGAAGAAGAGGATGAAAGTGATCGCGTGCGCGCCCCATGCACCCACCAAGTCGGCCAGGGCCGACTGCGTCAGAGCGGCGCCCTGGATGTCACCCAAGCCATAGGTGATGGGCGGGCCGAGCAGCACGATGAACGCGGTGATGGAGCACACGAGGAGGGTGTCGAAATACACGCCCAGGGTTTGCACCAGGCCCTGCTTGACCGGGTGCGACACTGTGGCGGTGGCGGCGGCGTTGGGGGCGGAGCCCATGCCGGCTTCGTTGGAGAACAGGCCGCGGCGCATGCCGTGTATGAACGCCATCGCCACGGTGGCTCCCAGAACCTCGCGCAGGCCCAGGGCGCTGGAGACGATGAGCGAGATCATTCCGGGGACTTCCTCGATGTTCAGGATGACCACCGCGATGCCGATGAGGATATAGGCGCCGGCCATGAACGGCACGATGACCTGCGTCGCGGACGCGATGCGGGTGACTCCGCCGAAAATGATCGCCGCCGTCAGGCCGGCGACGACAACCGCGACCGTGCCTTTGAGCGCGTTGGAGTCGTTCCCCAGAGAGCCACCGACAGCCTCGACGATGGAGTTGGTCTGGATGGCGTTGTACACGAAGCCGTAGGTCAGCGCGAGGAACACTGAGAATACGACGGCCACGGGCCGCCACCCCAGTCCGCGCGTCATGTAGTACGCGGGCCCGCCGTGGTAGTTGCCGTCCTCGTCCTTGGTCTTCCACAGCTGCGCCAGGGTGGACTCCACGAACGCGGTGGCGCCGCCGATGATGGCGAGCATCCACATCCAGAACACGGCACCCGGCCCGCCGATGGAGATGGCGAGCGCGACACCGGCGATGTTCCCGGTGCCCACGCGCGACGCGGCCGAAATGGTGAACGCCTTGAAGGCGGAGATGCCGCCGTACTCGGCGTCCAGGTCGCGGCCCTCCCTGTCCTTGCCCTTGGGGGTCTCGGCCACCGCCTTGAACATGGAAGGGAGAAGCCGGACCTGGACGAAGAGGGTGCGCAGGCCGAAATAGAGGCCGGCGGCGACGAGGAACCAGGGAACGATGCCCCAGATGAACCCGTTGATCGTCCCGTCGACGAAGCTGAAAGCTGTATCCATGCAGCAAAGCTTAACGGTAGGCTGCCAAAATTTTTGAAGTCGCGCTCTTATATCGTCTGGCATCCCGGGCAAAAGCAGCTCGATCTCCCGTTGATTACGACTTTCTGCATGGTCGCCCCGCAGCGGCGGCAGCGCAGCCCCGCCCGGCCGTAGGCGTTGAGCGAGCGGGAAAAGTACCCGCTGGCACCGTTGACGTTGACGTAGAGGGAATCGAAACTGGTGCCGCCCTGCTCGAGGGCGCGGGACATCACGGCCCGGGACTCCTCGAGCAGGCGCACGGCATCTCTCTGGCGCAGTGCGCGGGCCGTGCGGGTCGGCTTGATACCCGCCGCCCACAACGCTTCATCGGCGTAGATCGAGCCGATGCCGCTGACGACCCCCTGGTTGAGCAGCACTGTTTTGATCGCGGCGCGTTTGGAGCGGATCAGCCGCGCGCTCGCGACAATGTCGAAGTCGTGCTCGAAAGGATCCGGGGCGATGTGTCCGATCGTCTCGGGCACCCCGTCCGGGGTCAAGGCCACGTACTGCCACGAGCCAAACGTGCGCTGGTCGACGAAGGCGAGCTCCACGTCACCTAAGAGCGCCCGAATACGCAGGTGCGGGCTGGTGACGGCCCCCGGCTGCCCCACCAGCATCTGGCCGCTCATACGCAGGTGAACCAGCAGTGCGCGAGAGCCGGAAAGCTCGAGCCACAGGAACTTCCCGCGCCGGCCCGTGCCGGTGATGCGCGCTCCGGGAAGAACGTCGCGCAGGTCGACGGTGTTGCCCCGGACTGCCCGCGGGTGGAGCACCTCGACGGAGGTAAAGATGCGGCCCACCAGGTGGGTGTCCAACCCGCGGCGGACGACCTCGACCTCGGGAAGCTCCGGCACTACTCCTGCTCCGCGAGCGACGGCGGCACGGCCGCGTCCACCGTATACGCCACGGCCTCGGGGTGGTCGCGCAGGAACAGCACCGCCTGGCGGGCGGCTTCCTGCTCCGCGAGCTTCTTGTTCGGCCCGACCCCACGGCCGCGCGAGTGCGCCCCGACAAAAACATCGGCGGTGAACGTCTGGTCGTGGTCCGGCCCGACGGACGTCGCGCGGTACTCCGCGCTCGGGGCCTTGAGCTCGGCGAGACGCTCCTGCAGCGCGGTCTTCCAATCCTGGTGTCGGCCGGTGGCGGTCGCGCTCTCCAGCTTCTCCGCGAATAGACGGAGCACCACGTCGCGCGCGGGCTCGAAGCCGTGCTCGCGGTAAATGGCGCCGAACAGCGCCTCCGTCGTGTCCGCCAGGATCGAATCCTTGTCGCGGCCGCCGGTGACTTCCTCACCCTTGCCCAGCAGGATATGCTCGCCGAGCTTGATCTCGCGGGCGACATCCGCCAAGCCGTAGCGCGAGACTATCGACGCCCGCATCTTCGAGATATCCGACTCCGGCCGAGACGGGAAACGCTCATAGAGCTTATTGGCCACGGACAAACCCAAAACGGCATCGCCGAGAAACTCGAGGCGCTCGTTGTTGGGCAGCGGGCCGTGCTCGTTGGCAAAGGAGCGGTGCGTCAGCGCGAGGCGCAGCAGCTCGGCGTCGAGCTCCACCCCGAGCGCTTCCAGCAGCGGGGCGTGGTCGACCGCCGTGTAGGCGGCCTCCCACGCCTCGCCCCCGGTGATCTTCGTGCGGCGCGACCTGCTCACAGGAACTTCTCCAATCCGGCCCACCGCGGGTCGACGCGTTCCTCCTCACCGGAGATTCCGTCGGGGGCGGGCACCTCGCCGGCGTTGACGCACTCGGGTTCGCACACGGGGTTGAACGGCAGGCTCATGCCCATCTCGTCCACGAACGCCTGCTCGAGGTCCACGGTGTCGTCCACCACGGACATGATCTCGTCGCCCGAGCCCCGGTCCTCCTCGGCGTCGGCCCCGACGATGAAGTCGTCGGCCGCCGAGAACACCTGGCTGATCGTCGCCGAGAATTCGGGGTTCAGCGGGGCCAGGCAGCGCACGCACTCGCCCTCGAGGGTGCCGCTGGCTGTAGCGTCGACAAGCACGCCGGATCCCAGCGGGGTGATCGTCGCCTCGACCGTGACGGTAGCCCCGGCGGGCAGCGCGATCATCTCCGGCCCGATGCGCGAGGGCGAGGGCCCCGACTGGGTGGTGATGATCGGCATGCCGTCGCCGTGGAGCGCCTCGGCGACGTTAAAGACAAAAGGATTAGCCATAACAGCCCCTAACCCTACAACGATTGGCAAGAACTAGTAATCGGCGTCCGCGCCGGCGCTGTCCTGGCGCGGGCGGCGCACCCGCTCGCGCCGCTCGCCGCGCTCAATGCGCTCGCCCCTCGGGGCGCGTTCGTAGCGCTCACCAGCGGAAACACCAGACGCGCCGGCCCCGCGGCGCAGCGCGGAGCGGTCGGAGGACACGGTGCGCAGCACGGAGGTGAGCGCCTCCTCAAACTCGGCCAGCTTGGAGTCGACGTACGAGTCGCACTCCGCGCGCAGGCGCGATGACTCGGAGTGCGCCTGCTCGACCAGGCGGTGGGCCTCCTCGTCGGCGCGGCGCATGACCTCGGAATCCGCGATGAGGCGCTCCTGCTCCGCCAAGCCCTGCTCCACCGAGCGCTGGTACTCCTGGTTGCCGGTCTCGATCAACCGGTCCGCCTCTCGCTGGGCACCGGCGACGATGGAATCCGCCTCCTCGCGGGCGCGGGTGACGGTCATCTCCGCGTCCTCCTCCGCGTTGGCCACCATGAGCGTGGCCCGCGACTGGGCGTCGGACAGCATGTCCTCGGTGCGGGTGTGCACGTCCGACATAATCCGGCGCGCCTCGTCGTCGGCGTCGGCCACAATCACGTCGGCGCGCTCCTGCGCCCCGCGCAGGATTTCGTCCTGGTTGTCCAGGACGTCCTGGGCGTCGTCGATCTCCTCGGGGTAGGCGTTGCGGATGTCGTCGAGAAGCGCGAGCACTTCGTTGCGGGGAACCATGCAGTTAGAGGTCATCGGCACGCCATAGGCCTGCTCCACAATGTGGACGAGTTCGTCGAGGGCTTCGAATACGCGGTACATGGTTCCCCAGCGTACTTCGCTTGCCGACGCCCACAGCGTCGGCGCGCGGGAAACTAGATGACGCCCTGCGCCAACATCGCGTCGGCGACCTTCTTGAAGCCGGCGATGTTGGAGCCGACAACGTAGTCGCCTTCGCGGCCGTACTGCTTTGCGGTCTCGTCTGCCATCTTGAAGATGTTGGACATGATCTTGTGCAGGCGCTCGTCGGTGTAGTCGAAGCTCCACGAGTCGCGGGAGGCGTTCTGCTGCATCTCGAGCGCGGAGGTGGCCACGCCGCCGGCGTTGGCGGCCTTGCCGGGGCCGAAGCTGACCTTATTGGCGCGGAAGACCTCGACCGCCTCCGGCGTGGACGGCATGTTCGCGCCCTCGGCCACGTAACGCAGGCCGCCATCCACGAGTTTCTGCGCGTGGTCGCCGTTTAGCTCATTCTGCGTCGCGCACGGCAGCGCCACATCGGCGGTGAGATCCCAGATGCTGCCGTCCTGGTGGTACTGCGCACCCTCTGCCTCCGCCACATAGGCGGACACGCGCTCGCGGCGGTTTTCCTTCACGTCGCGCAGCAGCTCGACGTCGACGCCGCCCGGCGTCTCCACCCAGCCGGAGGAGTCGGAGAAGCCGATGACGGTCGCCCCGAGCTCCTGGGCCTTCTCAATGGCGTAGATGGCCACGTTGCCGGAGCCGGAGACGATCACCTTGGCGCCGTCGAGGGACTCGCCGCGGGCCTTCATCATCTCGTCGGTGAAGTAGACGCAGCCGTACCCGGTGGCCTCGGTGCGCACCAGCGAACCGCCCCAGGTCAGGCCCTTGCCAGTGAGCACGCCCGACTCGTGCTGGTTGGCCAGGCGGCGGTACTGGCCGAAGAGGTAGCCGATCTCGCGCCCGCCGACGCCGATGTCGCCGGCTGGGACGTCGCGGTACTCGCCGATGTGGCGCCACAGCTCCGTCATGAACGACTGGCAGAAGCGCATGATCTCACCCTCGGACTTGCCCTTGGGGTCGAAGTCGGAGCCGCCCTTGCCGCCGCCGATGGGCAGGCCGGTGAGCGAGTTCTTGAAAATCTGCTCGAAGCCCAGGAATTTGATGATGCCGAGGTTCACCGACGGGTGGAAGCGCAGGCCGCCCTTGTAGGGGCCGAGCGCGGAGTTGAACTGGACGCGGAAGCCGCGGTTGACTCGCACCTGGCCGTTGTCGTCGACCCACGGCACGCGGAAGATGATCTGGCGCTCCGGCTCGCAGAGGCGCTCGACGAGCCCGTAGTCCGCGTAGTGGGGGTCCTTCTCCAGGACGATCTTGAGCGAGTCCAGCACCTCGGCGACCGCCTGGTGGAACTCCGGCTCGCCCGCGTTGCGCTTCAGCAGCTTGTCGTAGTAGCTGGCGACTTCCTGATCAATGGTGGTCATGCACATCCTCTTCCCAAATCGGCCGTGGAAGCCCCGGCAGGGTTCCGCACTGGCATATTTACCTAGTGTTCGGCAGTTTTTTACGAAACTCACCATACAGCCGTCCGCCCGCCATGCACCACTTTGCGCCCGTTCCGCTTTTGGTTGTGCCCGGTTCATCCCCCGCCCCGCTCCCGATAAAATGGGCCGCCAGCACGAAAAACCCCTGTTCCTCCCACCGCAATTAAGGTTGGCTATGACACGCATCACGTCCGGTTCCCCCGCCCCTTCCCCCACAGTCGTCATCGCGCCCGACGCCTTCAAGGGCACCGCGACCGCGCAGCAGGCGGCGCAGTGGCTTGGCGACGGCGTGCGCAGCGTGATCCACGACGCCAACGTCATCCTCGCCCCCATGGCGGACGGCGGCGAGGGGACGTCGAGCCTGTTCGCCGGCGAACGCATCACCCTGCCCACCACGGACGCGGCGGGGCGCCTGACCGAGGCCACCTACACCTTCGACGCGGAGACCGAGACCGCCTACATCGACGTCGCCGCGGCAACCGGTCTCCCGGCCGTCAAGGACCACCTCGTCCCCCTGACCGGCGACACCTACGGCACGGGCGTGCTCGTCGCGGACGCGGAGACCCGCGGCGCGCGCCGCATCGTTCTCGGCCTCGGCGGCTCCGCCACCATCGATGGCGGCACCGGCATCCTCGTCGCGCTCGGCGTCAACCCGCTTAATTCCCGCGGCCTCACCCTCGCCCCAGGTGGCGGCGCGCTGGTGGACCTCGCCGACTTCGACACCGCGAAGATGAACATTCCGGCGGCGTCGGTGGACTGGATCCTGCTTGCCGACGCCCTCGTGCCCGCCACCGGGCCCCGCGGCGCCGCCAGCATCTTCGGCCCGCAAAAGGGCGCGTCGGAGGCGGACGTGGACGCCCTCGACCGCTCGCTGGCCCGCCTGTGCGAGGTCACCGGGGTGGACGGCGCGCAGCCCGGTTACGGCGCGGCCGGCGGGATCGCCATCGGCCTGACGTGGGTGTCTACCCTGCTGCACGGCACCTCCGAGCACGTTACGGTTCTGCCCGGCGCGAAGGTCGTGGCCGAGGCCAACGACGTGCCGGGCAAGATCGCGGGCGCCTCGCTCGTGATCACCGGCGAGGGGCGCTTCGATTCCCAGACCGCGGAAGGCAAGGTCGTCTCCACCATCTGCGACATCGCGGCGCGCGCCGCCAGGGATACCGATTCTTCCCCGGTCGTCGCCGTCGTCGCCGGCTCCTTCGAGGCCCCCGTCCCCTCCCCTGACGCGGATCACCCCGTCATCGCCGTGACGTTGGAGGACATCCACGACGTGCAGGAGCAGCTCACTCGCGCGGGCGCCGCCGCGGCGGCGGACTACCTGCGGATCTCCACCACCCAGGGATAAATGGAGGGCTGCTCGAAACGCTCCTCCTGCTCCAGGGCCGCGGGGTCGCGGGGCAGCTGCGCCTTCGGGGTGAGAATGCGCGACAGGCCCATCGCCAGCTGGTTGTAGGAGGACGCGCCCTCCGCCGAGATCACATAGCGGTGCGGGGTCGCCCCGGCGGCATCCGGGTCCTCGCCGCGGTCGTTTTCGTACACGGTTTTCAACTGGGCGTGGGTGGAGGCGTCGACAAGCGGGCTCACCTCGTGCTCCACCGAGCCGGAGGAGAGCATGCCGCGGCTAACGAGAATGTCGAGCGCGCGGGCGAACGCCTCGGCCACCTCCCCGGCGGCGGCGTCGGGGACGAGGACATCGAACTGGATAACGGGCATGGAAGTAGGTTAGCTAATACCCTTGGTCGCCATGAGCCTTCCCGTGCACTCCCACCGCGACGCCCTGACCACCATGGCAGACGGGACAATCAAGCAGTTAAACCCGTTTTCCGGCACGGAGGTGTGGACGGTGCCCGGCCGGGGAAACCGGCCGCTTGCGCACCCTGTCGCAGACCCGCGGCCGCTGACGCCCGGGGACCTCACGCACGCCTGCGCGTTCTGCGAGGCCACTCCCCTGGCCACCCCGCCGGAGAAATCGCGCATGGTGCGCGACGGTGCCGCCTGGCGCATCGAGCGCGGCCTGCTGCCCCACGAGCTGGGCGCATCACGGGCCGAGTTTCGTCGCGTGCCCAACCTTTTCGAAATCGTCTCCTACGACTACTGGGTGAAAAACTACGGTTTCGAAATGTCCGCTGACCAGCGCGACCACATGGAGGCGTACCTCGCCGATCCCGCGGGAAGAGCTCACGTCCTCGACATCGCACGGAAACGGCTGCGGGCGAGCGGCCGCGGCGCCGACGTGGCCGCCGTGGCCGACATGGCCGACGAGGAGCTACTGGCGCTCGCGCCGAGCTACTTCGCGGGCGGGCACGACGTGATCATCGCGCGCCGCCACTACGTCGACGGCGCCGACAACACTTCCCAGCTGGCGTCGTCCGGCACGCTCACGCCCGAGGAGCACTACGGATTCATCGCGCTGACCATCGACGCGATGCTCGACCTGTACGACCGCAACCGCTACGCGCCGTACGTCGTGGTGTTCCAGAACTGGCTCTCGGCCGCCGGCGCCTCCTTCGACCACCTGCACAAGCAGCTGGTGGCCATCGACGAGCGCGGCGTGCAGTCGGAGGTGGAGATTGCCAAGCTGCGCCAGAACCTCAACCTGTATAACGAGTGGGGGGTGAACTACGCGTTCTACAACAACCTCGTCATCGCGGAAAATGACCACGCCATCCTCATCGCGGGCATCGGTCACCGCTACCCCACCATGACCATCTACAGCAAGGCGGCGTCACCCGAGCCATGGAACATGAGCGACGACGAGGTCCGCGGGTTCTCCGACCTGCTCCACGCCGCGCACGCCGCCACCGGGCCGGGCGTGGCGTGCAACGAGGAGTGGCACCACAAGCCCGTCGACGTGGACGTGCCCATGCCGCTGCGGGTGAACCTGAAGTGGCGCGTGTCCACCCTCGCAGGTTTCGAGGGCGGCACCAAGATCTACGTCAACACCCTGTCGCCGCACGACATTCGGGACCGCACGGTCACAGCGCTCTACGCCCTGCGGGACGCGGGCTCGATCGCGCCCGGTATCCGCATCGCCACCGAATGCCTGCCGTCGCGCAACGTGCTGCGCTACAACCCCCGCCTCGGGTAAGCGACTGGCTAGGCTGGTTTCCGACACGCCAGAAAGATGAGGGAGTGAGTCCGCGATGAGCTCGAACAACGCGATCAACGCGATTATTGACAGCTACGAGGTTGACCCGGTGTGGCAGCGACGGTTGTACGAGCTGCTCCACGCGAACCCCGAGTTGTCGATGCAGGAGGAGGAGACCCACGCGCGCATCCTGCACGAGCTCAAGCGCTTTGACTGCGAGGTGGTCGACCCCGTGGGCACGTACGGGGTGGTGGCGATCTTCACAAACGGCGCCGGCCCGACCGTGCTGTTCCGCGCCGACTTCGACGGCCTGCCCGTAACCGAGGACACCGACGTGTCCTACGCCTCCCACAAGACCATGACCGGCCCGGACGGAAAGACGGTGCACACGATGCACGCCTGCGGCCACGACATGCACACCACGGCGCTGCTGAGCCTGTGCGACTTCATGGACCACACGCGCGAGCAGTGGTCGGGAACCTTCATCGCGCTCTTCCAGCCGGGCGAGGAAACGTCTGTGGGTGCGATGTCCATGGTCGACGACGATCTGACAACGCGTGTGCCCCGCCCCGACGTGTGCTTCGGCCAGCACGTCATGCCGGGCCGCGCCGGCCAGGTCATGTCCAAGGCCGGTCCGCAGTTCGCCGCGTGCGACTCCATCCGCGTGACCATCCCGGGGCGCAGCGCGCACGGATCCATGCCGCACCACGCCATCGACCCGACGTTCACCGCCGCGATGATCATCACCCGCATGCAGGGAATCGTTGGCCGAGAGGTCGACCCGAACGACTTCGCGGTCGTTTCCGTGGGAACCCTGCAGGCGGGCTCGGTGACCAACATCATCCCGTCCAGCGCCGAACTGACCCTCAACTGCCGCTTCTACTCCGACAAGACGAAGGCCAAGGTGTACGCGTCCATCGAGCGCGTGGTGCACGCGGAGGTCCTCGCCTCCGGCATTACGGACAAGCCCGGCATCGAGTACTTCGCCCACGGCGAGCTGCTGAGCAACGACGCGACCGTGTACAACAAGGTCCGGCCCTCGTTCGACGCCGTTTTCGGAGCCGAGTCCGTCACCTCGCCGCGCAAGACGGTCTCCGAGGACTTCCCCTTCATCCCCATCGCGTTCGGCGCGCCCTACTTCTTCTGGCTCATCGGCTGCACCCCCAGCGAGCAGTGGGACGCTGCCGTGGCCGCTGACCGCGTGGCCGAAGACGTGCCCGTCAACCACATGTCGACGTTCCTGCCGGAGTACGAGCCGACGATCCGGTCTGCGTCGCGCGCGGCGGCCGCCGCGGTGCTCACCTACCTGGCGCGCTAGCGCCCGCCCGGTAGGCTCGGGAGGCACCGACATTACTGAGATGAAACGTAAGGGGACCGCGATGTCCGATTCCACCCAGCCCTCATTCGTAGACTCCGTTCCCGGCCACGTCCGCGGTTTTTCGGGCGCCCGCCCGGAAAACTCCACGGTGAAGAAGTTCTGGACCGGGCTCTCCGCCGCCGTGATCGACCAGATCGGCGCCGACTGGGACGCGACGAGGAAGGCCTACGCCGCGACCCGCAGGCAGGCCTATTTTTCCGCCGAGTTCCTCCAGGGCCGCGCGCTGCTGAACAACCTGACCAACCTCGGGCTCGTGGACGATGCCGCCCGCGTCGCCGAGGAATACGGCCACAACCTCACCGACGTGTTAGAGGCCGAGCACGACGCCGCCCTGGGCAACGGCGGCCTGGGGCGCCTCGCCGCGTGCTTCCTGGATTCCGCCGTCACGCAGAATTACCCCCTGACCGGCTACGGCCTGCTCTACCGCTACGGGCTGTTCCGCCAAGAGTTCGTCGACGGCTTCCAAAAAGAGCAGCCCGACGCGTGGAAGGAGTCCTTCTACCCCTTCATCGTGCGCCGCGGCACCCAGCAGCGCGTGGTGCGTTTCGACGACATGAGCGTGCGCGCCGTACCCTACGACATGCCGATCACCGGCTACGGCACCCGCAACGTGGGCACGCTGCGCCTGTGGGACGCCAAGCCGATGCACGAGTTCGACTACGACGCGTTCAACTCGCAGCGCTTCTCCGACGCGATCTTGGAGCGCGAGGCGGTCCACGACCTCACCCGCGTGCTCTACCCCAACGACACCACGTTCGCCGGAAAGATGCTGCGCGTGCGCCAGCAGTACTTCTTCGTCTCCGCCTCCCTGCAGGAGATGATTGACAACTACATCACCCACCACGGCGAGGACCTCTCCGGCTTCGCCGAGTACAACTCGGTGCAGCTCAACGACACCCACCCGGTGCTCGGCATCCCCGAGCTGATGCGCCTGCTCATGGACGAGCATTCCATGGGCTGGGAGGATGCCTGGGAGGTGACCACTAAGACCTTCGCCTACACCAACCACACTGTGCTGGAGGAGGCCTTGGAGCGGTGGGACGTGGCCATTTTCAAGCAATTGTTCTGGCGCATCTGGGAGATCGTGGTGGAGATCGACCGCCGCTACCGCATCGACATGGAGGCCCGCGGCATCGCGCCCGAGGACGCCCACCACTTCTCCCCCGTCCACGACGGACAGGTGCACATGGCGTGGATCGCGTGCTACGGCTCCTACTCCGTCAACGGCGTGGCCGCCATGCACACCGAGATTCTCAAGCGCGAGACGCTGAGCTACTGGTACGGGATGTACCCGGAGCGCTTCAACAACAAGACCAACGGCGTGACCCCGCGCCGCTGGCTGCGGATGTGCAACCCGCGGCTGTCCGCCCTGCTCGACCGCCTCTCCGGCTCCGACGCCTGGGTCACCGACCTGCCCCGGCTCAAGGAGCTGCGCCACTACGTCGACGACGACGCCGTGATGAACGAGCTGCGCGAAATCAAGGCCGCCAACAAGCGCGACTTCGCGGCGTGGATTTACGAGCACCAGGGCATCGAGATCGACCCAGACTCGATCTTCGACACCCAGATCAAGCGCCTGCACGAGTACAAGCGGCAGCTGATGAACGCCCTCTACATCCTGGACCTGTACTTCCGGATCAAGGACGATGGCGAGCGCGACGTGCCCAAGCGCACCTTCATCTTCGGCGCGAAGGCCGCCCCCGGCTACGTGCGGGCGAAGGGCATTATCAAACTGATCAACGCCATCGGCGAGCTGGTTAACAACGACCCCGTGGTGTCGCAGTACCTCACGGTTGTCTTCGTGGAGAACTACAACGTCTCCCCCGCCGAGCAGATCATCCCCGCGACCGACATCTCCGAGCAGATCTCCACCGCCGGCAAGGAGGCCTCGGGCACCTCCAACATGAAATTCATGATGAACGGCGCGCTCACCCTGGGCACGATGGACGGCGCGAACGTGGAAATCGTCGAGGCCGTCGGCGAGGACAACGCCTACGTGTTCGGTGCGCGCGAGGAAGACCTGCCGCAGCTCAAGCGCGACTACAACCCGTACGCCGTCGCCGAGTCGGTGCCGGGGCTCAAGCGCGTTCTCGACGCGCTCGTCGACGGCACGCTTGACGACGCCTCCACCGGCGCATTCCACGACATCCGCGGCTCGCTTCTCGACGGCCACGGCCAGGCGCCGGACACCTACTACGTGCTCGGCGACTTCGCGGACTACCGCGCCACCCGCGACCGCATGAGCCGGGATTACGTCGCTGACCCGCTCGCCTGGGCACGCATGTGCTGGACCAACATCTGCGAATCCGGGCGCTTCTCCTCCGACCGCACGATCCACGACTACGCCACCGAGGTGTGGAAGCTGGAGCCGACCCCGATCGAGCAGGCGTAGCGGTGGACCACCTCCAGCGCGCCATCGAAATCGCCACCGAGTCCGCCGGCTCCGACGGCGGGCCGTTCGGTTGCGTGATCGTGACCGAGCGCGGCGTCTACGAGGGTCGCAACGACGTGGTCGCCCGCCACGATCCGACGGCGCACGCCGAGATCCAGGCGATCCGCGAGGCCTGCCGCGCGGAGGGCACCCATGACTTGACGGGCGCGGTGCTCTACGCGTCCGGTCAGCCGTGCCCCATGTGCTTCGCCGCGATCCATTGGGCGCGCATTGACACGGTGTTGTACGCCGCCACCAACGACCAGGCAGCCGCGGCCGGTTTCGACGACTCCTTCATCTCGGAGGTGGCCTGCGGGAACGCAGACGGGCCCGTCGCCTTCCGCCACGCTCCCCAGGACAACGACAACGCGCCCTTCGACGCATGGGCCGCCAACGACGACCGGGTGCAGTACTAAGTTCCTGTTCGACCGGAAGCCGGTTCCACCCCTCATCCGCGCCGGAATCGGCGTTCCGGTCGAACACGCCCGCGCTGCTACTATGTCCGTGACGCGGGCCGGACACACCGGAAAAGGGCCCGCGCGGCACGAAAGGGCAGGTGTGAGGGGCATGATCCTGCTCATTGACAACCGCGATTCCTACACGTTCAACCTCGCGCACCTGATCGCCTCCGCGGCCGGTCAGGAGCCCGAGGTGGTGCGCGCCGACGACGTCGCCGCCCGCGGCGTGTGCGAGCGCATCGCCCGCGGCGTCTACAGCCACGTCGTCATCTCGCCGGGTCCGGGCACCCCGGAGTCGGAGGCGGATTTCGCGGGCTCCCGCGCCGTGATCGAGGCCGCCGCCGACATCCCCGTCCTCGGGGTGTGCCTGGGGCACCAGGGGCTCGCCCTCCTCGCCGGCGCCGCCGTGCAGCGCACCCAGCCGCGCCACGGGCACGTCAGCCGCATCTCCCACTCCGGCGTGGGCATCTTCGCCGGGCTGCCGCAGGACTTCGCCGCCGTGCGCTACCACTCGCTGCACGTGGACCCCGCGCACGCGGGGAACCTGCGCGTGCACGCACGCAGCGAGGACGGCGTCATCCAGGGTCTCGAGGTTCTCGGGCGCCCGCACTGGGGCGTGCAGTTCCACCCCGAATCGGTGCTCACCGAGCACGGCGCGGACCTCATGCGCAACTTCCTCGCGCTTCCTCCTCGGCGGGCGGCGGCATGGGGCGTCACCCACGAGCACGTCGATGTGGACGCCGACCTCGACACCGAAGCGACGTTCCGCGCGTTGCGGGGGTCGGGCCCCGACGCCTTCTGGCTCGATTCGGCGACGGGCGACGGGTTCACCATCATGGGCACCACCGCCGGGCCGCTTTCCCGCACGCTGACGTGGCCGGGCTGCGGCGACGCGCTCGCCGCGCTCGCGGACGAACTCGCCGCTGGCATCGACACCGCCGGCATTCCCGACCTCCCGTTTACCGGCGGCTGGGTCGGATACGTCGGCTACGAGGCGGCGGAGCTCACGCTGCCCGGCTTCACCTCCCGCCACGCCCGCAGCCAGCCGGACGTGTACCTGGTGCGCCCCCAGTCGTTCCTCTGCTACGACCACGCGGCTCGCCGCGCCCACCTCATGGCTGTGCACCGCGGCGCCCCCGGGCCCGAGACGGAGGGCCTGCTCGCCGCTCTGCGCCAGGCGCTGAGCACGCAGCGGCCCGCCGTCTCGGTAGCGCGCGTGGAGCAGGGCGCGTGGCGGCTAAGCCGCGCGGAGTACCGCGGGCGCTTCGAGGCGGCGAAAGCCACGCTGGCAAGCGGCGATTCCTACGAGGTCTGTCTCACGGACACCTTCGAGGCGACGACCCGTGCGGAGAGCCTGGACCTCTACTCCCGGCTGCGCCGCGCCAACCCGGCCCCGTACGCCTCCTACCTCGCCCTCGGCGACGTCGAGGTGCTCTCGAGCTCGCCGGAGCGCTTCCTCACCGTGCGCGGCGGCACCGTCGAGGCCAAACCCATCAAGGGCACGCTCGCCGTGTCCCATCCGCCCGAGCAGCTGCTTGACGACGCCAAAACACGCGCCGAAAACCTCATGATCGTCGATCTTTTGCGCAATGACCTCGGCAGGGTCTGCGTCCCCGGGTCGGTCGAGGTGCCCCGGCTCATGGCCGTGGAGACGTACGCTACGGTTCACCAGCTCGTCTCCACTGTCACCGGCCGCCTGCGCCCGGAGACGGGGCTGGTGGACCTGGTGCGCGCGACGTTTCCCCCGGGCTCCATGACCGGGGCGCCGAAGGAGCGCACCTGCGCCGTCATCGACGCGCTCGAAGCCGGGCCGCGCGGGGTGTATTCCGGCGCAATCGGATACTTCGGGTTCGACGGGTCGGCGGACCTGAGCGTGGTCATCCGCGCGGCCGTCAAGCGGGGCGAGCGGATCTCTGTGGGCGCCGGCGGCGCGATCGTGTGGGATTCCGACGCCGAGTCCGAGTACGAGGAGATGCATCTCAAGGCCGACGCCGTGCTGCGGGGGTGGACGTGAGATCCTACGTCTGGCGCGACGGGTGGGTGGAAACTATCCGCCCCGCCGGCGAATTCGTGTGCGCGGAATCCTGGCGCCACCGGTTCGGCCGGGCTAACGGGTTAGGGCTGCACGTCCGGCGCTTCGCCGCGCACGCCGGCGAGGTTCCAGACGGGTTGTGGGAGGCCACAGTCGCGCTCCTCGGCGCCAAGGAGGAGCTCTTCCCGCGTGTCGGGGCCACGGGCGGCTCGTTCCGACTGGATATACGCCCCGCCCCGCCGCCGCGCGCGGTCACTCACCTGACGGTGGCCAACGCGCCCGATCCCCGCCGGTTCCCGCTGGTGAAAGGGCCCGACCTGGCGCGCCTGGCGGAGCACCGCGCCCGCTACCTCGCCCCCGGGACCGACGATGTCGTGCTCGGTGAGTACGCGGAGACGACGACGGGGGCCCTGGTGGGCTGGGACGGCGACACCCTGGTGGTGCCGACCGGGGCGCACCTGCCCTCCGTGACGCAACGGCAGGTGGCGGATCGGGCCCGCGCGCTCGGCGTTGAGGTTGTCTCCGGACGGCTCGACGAGGGCATGCCCCTGTGGTTTATGAACTCGGTACACGGGGTCAGCCCGGTGGGGCGCATCGTCCGCGGGGGCGTTGCAATCGACGTTCCGCAACACGCCCGCGCCTCCGACTGGGCGGCGTGGTGGTGGGAAGGCTTTACAACGACACGGCTAACGACGCAGCTCTAGTGCGGGTTCTGGGCGTCCTCGCCGAGCTGGTGGACGTGGATCGTGTTGGTCGTGCCCGCGACCCCGGGGGGTGTGCCCGCCACGACAACCATGGTATCTCCGGCGTTGTAGGTGCCAATGCCCAGCAGGTAGTCGTCCACAACCCGGATCATGTCGTCGGTGGAGCCGATCTCGGGGCACAGGAAGGTTTCCGCGCCCCATGTCAAGGCGAGCTGGGACCGCACCTGCTGCACCGGGGTGAACACGAGCAGCGGGAGGTCGGGGTGCAGGCGCGCCACCCGGCGCGCCGTGTCACCCGAGGTGGTGAACGTGACAATCGCCCGGGCGTTGAGGCGGGTCGCGATGTCGTTGGCCGAGTACGAGATCACGCCCCGTTTCGTGCGTGGGATGTGGTTGAGCGGCGGGACGGTGCCCATGGACTCCGCAACGCGGACAATGCGGCCCATCGTGCGCACCACGTTGTGCGGGTCGACGCCGATCGAGGTCTCGCCCGAGAGCATGACGGCGTCGGCACCGTCGAGCACGGCGTTGGCCACGTCGGACGCCTCGGCGCGGGTCGGGCGGGAGTTCTCAATCATGGAGTCGAGCATCTGCGTGGCCACAATGACCGGCTTCGCGTTCTCGCGGGCGATCTGGATGACGCGCTTTTGCACCAGCGGCACCTGCTCGAGCGGGATCTCCACGCCCAGGTCGCCGCGGGCGACCATAACCGCGTCGAACGCCAGGATGATCGACTCCAGCGCGTCGACGGCCTCGGGCTTTTCCAGCTTGGCAATGACCGGGACCCTGCGGCCCACCTCGTCCATCACCTCGTGCACGAGATCCACGTCCGAGGGCGAGCGCACAAACGACAGGGCGATGAAGTCGACGCCGAGCCTCAGCGCGAACTTCAAGTCCTCGATGTCCTTCTCGCTCAGCGCAGGCACGGAGATGTTCATGCCGGGCAGGGACACGCCCTTGTTGTTGGACACCGGCCCGCCCTCGGTCACCCGCGCGACGACGTCGTTGCCGTCGATTTCGGTGACAACCAGGGCGACCTTGCCGTCGTCGACAAGCAGGCGATCACCGGGCTTGGCGTCCTGGGCGAGCTGCTTGTAGGTGGTGGAGACGCGGTCGTGGGTGCCCACGACATCGTCGACGGTGATGCGGACGTCCTCACCCGTCTCCCACTGAGTCTTGCCCTCCTCGAAGCGGCCGAGGCGGATCTTCGGGCCCTGTAGGTCCGCGAGGATGCCCACGGCGTGCCCCGTCTCGTCCGTGGCCTCGCGCACCCACCGGTAATTCTGCTCGTGGTCGGCGTGGTCGCCGTGGGAGAAGTTCAGCCGGGCCACGTCCATGCCGTCGCGGACAAGGCCGACGATGGCTTCCTTGCTCGCCACCGCGGGGCCGAGCGTACACACCATTTTTGTTCTTCTATCCACAACGTCCACCAGCCTCGCCTTAGCTCAAACAGTTACTTCTCGTGCGGCGCAGCGCCACGATCCGCTTCCCCACCGTACCGTTTTGCGTGCTCCCCCGCCGGCGCGGAACCCGTGGCAGAGGGCAGGCCCGCCGTGAGCGCGCCACCGCGGCGCGGATCGGGGTTGCGTCGCGGATCCACCTCGTGCGGGTCCTCCTGGCCGCGCGGCAGCCGGAGGAAGACGATGAGGGCGGCGATGAACAATATCGCCGAGACCCAGGTGTTCACGCGCAGGCCGAGGATGTGGTTGGCCTCGTCGGCGCGCATGAGCTCGACGAAGAAGCGGCCGAACGCGTAACCCGCTAGGTAGAGCGCGAACACGCGGCCGTGGCCGAGGCGCCACCGCTTCTCGGCCCAGAGGAGGAAGGCGAAGACGGCGAGGTTCCACAGCAGCTCGTAAAGGAACGTCGGGTGCACGCTGGCCACGATCTCGCCGGTGGAGCGGCCGGTCAGTGGCGCGTAGTTGCCCGCCTCGTCGACGCGGTAGTAAATGTCGAGCGCCCACGGCACGTCGGTCGGCCGGCCGTAGAGCTCCTGGTTGAACCAGTTGCCCAGGCGCCCGATGGCCTGGGCGAGGATGATGCCCGGGGCCACCGCGTCGGCGAACGGCGCCAGCGGAATCTTCTTGTACTTAAACAGGGCCCAGACGGCGGCGAACCCCAGCGCAACCGCGCCGAGGATCCCCAGACCGCCCGCGGAGACGTTGAACGCCTGCCACGGGTCGCGCCCCGGCCCGAAGTACTTGTCGTAGTCCGTGATCACGTGGTAGAGGCGCCCGCCGACGATTCCGGCCGGGATCATCACAATGGCGGCGTCCCACACCACATCCGGGTCGCCCCCCTTCGCCTTGTACCGTCGCAACGTCAGCCACAAGGCGACGAGGATGCCGGTGATGATGCACAGCGAGTACGCCCGAATCGGCACGGGTCCGAGGTGCCAGACGCCCTGCGGCGGCGAGGGGATGTTGGCCAAGATCGTCGTTTCCACGCCCCATAGTGTGCCCGATGGGCCGCCCGGAGGCGAAACAACCGAAACAGTCGGGGGTTAGTTCCGGGACGGGCACGCCGGGTGCTGGCCCGCCGCGGCGAGCCGGCGCGTCGCGGCCTCGACGTCGTCGGAGCTCATCACCGCTTCAGCGGCGAGGACTGCGTCGGCACCGGAGGACGCGGCGTGGATAAGATCGCGCGCGGTGCGCACTCCCCCCAGGCTGATCTTGATCACTTCAGACGGCAACCCCGGCGCGATCTCGGCGAACGCGGCGGGGTTGAGGGAGTTTGTGTCGAATGTCCAGGAGTTCACCGCAATCACGCGGGCCCCGGCGCACAAGGCCCGGTCGGCCTCCTCGCTCGTGCGGACCTCCGCCATCACGTGCATTCCCAAGGATTCAGCCCGGTCGATGAGCGCCTCGAGCCGGTGCTGGTCGAGGATCCCCACCTGCAGGGGAATCATGTCCGCGCCAAAACACCGGGCCTCGTGTATCTGGTACGGGTCGACGATGACGTCGCGGCACACCATGGGCAGGTCTACCGCCGCGCGGGCGTTGGCCATGTCGGTCAGGGAGCCGTCGAAACGCAGCCGCTCCGTCTGGCAGGCGATGAGGTGGGCCCCGCCCGCCTCGATCCCGCGGGCGATGTCCTCGATGGGGACCTCCGCCTCACCGTGCGCGAACGGCGCGGTGGGCCCGAATACCGGGGAATTGCGTTTGATCTCAACGATCACCCCGCACCCGTGGCGCAGGAGCGCGGCGCGGGCGTCGCGAGTCGGCTCCATCGCCCGGGAGCGAGCCTTGATCTCCTGGAACGGGACGACGGCTTCGCGCTTTTCGACGTCGCGCAGCACGGCCGACACAATGCCATCCACAACACCCGCTGTATGCATAGCCCACTCCCTTCCGCCAGTACACAGGGTAACCGCGCGCGCCCGCGTTCCGGAAATCGGGGCCGGATTAGCGCCGCTGGGGCGGGTCGGTGTCAGTGGGGTCGGTAGGATCAATATCCGCGTCCAGCGCGTCCCACAACACCCGGCCCGAGTCGGGGTTGGCCTCCAAGTCGGAGCCGATCTTCTCCTTGCGCACGGCCTCCGTCTCGTACTTGTTCAGCGTGGCCGAATCGCGGCCGGGCCGGGCCGCCACCGCAATCCCGCCCGCCGCGGCTATAGCCAGGCCGGCGATCGTCAGCGCGAGGTTGAGCGGGTGCAGCTGCACGGAGGTGAGCTCCGCCATGCTCAAAATCGAGCCCGCGCGCGCCTGGGCGTCCTCCGCCCCCGCGGTCAACAGGGCCCGGACGCGCTCTGGGTCGGCTCCCCTGAGCAGGAGCGAGACCGGGGAGAGGGACGCGCCGAGGGCGGCCACCGCGGCGATCGCGCCGACGATGCGCCGCGGCACGCGCCGCAGGGCTACCGCCGCGACGGCGGCGACGAGGAGCAGGAAGGAGACCGCGGAGACCTCCGTGGACCACTGAGCGCCCGTCAGCGACCGCGCGCCGCCGCCCACTCGGTCGTCAAAAAACTCCACGTGTATCCAGTCCATGCGGCTAAACAGTGCCACCGCAACGGCTCCCGCACCCAGGCCCGCCGCGCCGATGCGCGTCAGCCCCTTGTCGGCCGCGCCCACAGTTTTCTGTGCCATGCCCCGATCTTAGAGCAGCTGGTCCGCGTCGAAACACGTGCGGTCGCCCGTGTGGCAGGCGCCCCCGATCTGCTTGACGGTGACCAGAAGCGTATCCCCGTCGCAATCCAGGCGAACGCCCGTGACCTCTTGCGTATGGCCAGAGGTCAGGCCCTTGATCCAGTACTCGTTGCGGGAGCGGGAGAAGTAGGTTCCCTGCCGGGTCGCCAGTGTGTGCGCGAGGGCGTGGTCATCCATCCACGCCATCATGAGCACCTCGCCCGTGCCGTCGGCCTGCACCACCGCGGGCACGAGGCCGGCCTCGTTGCGTTTCAGGCGCGCGGCGATGGCCGGGTCGAGATCGAAATCGGCCGGGTTGGTCACCGGACCTCCTCCCCTGTAGCGCGCAGCGCCTGCTTGACCTCGGCGATGGAGACCTCACCGAAGTGGAAGATCGACGCGGCGAGCACCGCGTCCGCCCCCGCGTCCACCGCCGGGGGGAAGTGCGCCGCCTCCCCGGCGCCGCCCGAGGCGATCACGGGGATGGACACCGCGGCCCGCACCTTCTCAATGAGCTCGGTGTCGAACCCCGCCTTGGTACCGTCGCCGTCCATGGAGTTGAGCAGGATCTCCCCCGCCCCCATCTCCTCGCCGGTGCGCGCCCACTCGACGGCGTCGATCCCGGCGGACCGGGTGCCTCCGTGAGTGGTCACCTCGAAGCCGGAGGGCTGCGGCTGCCCGCCGGCGGGCACCCGGCGCGCGTCAACGGACAGCACAATGCACTGCGCCCCGAACAGGCGCGAGAGCTCGCGCAGCAGTGTCGGCTCCGCGATGGCGGCCGTGTTCACGCTGACCTTGTCGGCGCCGGCGCGCAGCAGCTCGCGCACGTCCTCGACGGAACGGACTCCGCCTCCGACGGTCAGCGGGATGAACACCTGCTCGGCGGTGCGGCGCACGACGTCGAGCATCGTGCCGCGCCCCTGCTTCGAGGCGGTGACATCGAGGAAGGTCAGCTCGTCCGCCCCCTCCTCGCCGTAGCGCTTGGCCAACTCCACCGGGTCGCCCGCGTCGCGGAGGTTGTCAAAGTTCACGCCCTTGACCACTCGTCCGTTGTCCACGTCGAGACACGGGATCACCCTTACTGCCACACCCATGAAACGTGCGCCCCTTGCTCTCTTCGACTTGTCTTTGCCTTGTCTTTGCCTTGTCTTTGTCTTGTCTCGTCTTTGCCTTTGGTTGGAAAGACTCTACGCCCGTGAACCACCCCGGCGAACTACCCCGGCGGACTACTTCGACGAGACGGATCTCATCGTACTCAGCGCGATCTTGTGGGCCCTGCGCGTGCCCGCCACCGCGCCGACAGCGTCCATGGTCCACGGAGCCCCGTCCGGCCCGGTGACCACCGCGCCGGCGCAGCGCGCCAGGAGGATGCCCGCCGAGTTGTCCCACAGGTGCGGGGAGAAGCTCACCGCCGCCTGGTAGATCCCCTGGGCCACGAAAGCGAAGTCCACCCCCACCGATCCGGAGATGCGGGGGCGCAGGTCCGTGTCCGCCAGCGTGGCAATAACGTTCAGGCGCACGTCCGCCGGGTAGAGCTCGGAGTCGGGCGAGCGGATGGAGCCCACGCCGACCTGAGACGCCGCCGTCGTGTCGGAGCCGATCGGGGGCAGGGCTTCGCCGTTGAGGTAGACCGGGGACCCGTCGACGCCGGTTAGCCGCATGTCCATCAACGGGATGTCCGTCACGGCGACGGCGGGCTGCCCGTCGCGGATGAGGGAGACCAAGATCGAGCAGTTCGGGTTCCCCGAGGAATAGTTCGAGGTGCCGTCGATCGGGTCGAGCACCCAGCACGCGGTGGGGTTTAGGTCCCCGCCCTGCTCTTCGCCGTAGACGGGAATGCCGGTTTCCTCGGCCAGCCGGGTGCGCATCATCGCCTCGATGGCGAGGTCAGCCTCGGTGGCGAAGTCCCCCTTAGACTTAAACAAAGCGGGCGCGGCACCGAGGTGCGAAATGAATAGCTCACGCGCCGACTCCACAACACTCTCGGCAATCTCGAGGTAGTGCTCGTTGCTATTCATGCTCACCATATCGCCACTTTACCCGTAGTTATTCCGCCCAGTAGAACGCGCTAGTAGAACGTGACCGTATCAAACCGCGGGGGTGTCGGAGCCGGATGCGGCGTCGAGCGCCTCGCGCAGGGTGAAGCGGCGCTCGTAGAGCGCTTTACCCACGATGACGGAGTCGATGCCCTCGTCGGCGTAGCGCGCGATGTCCGCGACATCCCCCAGGGTGGCCACACCCCCACTGGCGGTCACGAGAGCGTCGGTGGCGGCCGCGACGTCGCGCAGCAGGTCCACGTTCGGGCCCGTCAGGGTGCCGTCGCGGCTGACGTCGGTGACCACAAACCGCGCGCAGCCGGCGGCGTCGAAAAACTCCACCACCTCCCACAGGTCCCCGCCGTCGGATGTCCAGCCGTCGCCCTTGGTGCGCCACTGGCCGTTTTCCTCGCGCACGGCGATGTCGATGGCGATGGCGTCCCCGTGGCGCTGGATCGCGTCCGCCGTCCATTCGGGGTTCTTCAGCGCGGCCGTGCCGATATTGACGCGTCGAGCGCCGGTGGCCAGGGCGCGCTCGAGCGTCTCATCGTCGCGGATGCCGCCGGTGAGCTCCACGTTGATGTCGAGGCCGCGGGTGATCTCGGCCATGAGCTCGTGGTTGGAACCGCGGCCGAAGGCGGCGTCCAGGTCGACGAAGTGCAGCCACTGCGCCCCCTCGTCGCGCCAGCGCTGGGCGGCCTCCAACGGGGAGCCGTAGCTCTTCTCCGTCCCGGCCTCCCCCTGGTTGAGGCGCACCGCCTGGCCGCCGACGACATCGACCGCGGGGAGGACAGTAAAGCTCGTAGCCTGACTCATGCCCCAGAGTCTAACGGAGGGTGCGTACCCAGTTCTCCAGGAGTGCCAGGCCCGCGTCGCCGGACTTTTCCGGGTGGAACTGCGTGGCCCACAGCGGGCCGTTTTCCACGGCCGCCACGAAGCGATCCCCGCCGTGCTGCGCCCACGACACCTTCGGCGCGGCGATGTAGTCGTCTTCCTGCATCTCCCAGCGGCGCACACCGTACGAGTGCACGAAGTAGAAACGCGTCTGCGGGTCGAGCCCGGCGAAGAGCTCCGAACCAGGGGCCATCTGCACGGTGTTCCACCCCATGTGCGGCAGGACGGGCGCCTCAAGCTTGTCGACGACCCCCGGCCACTCACCGATCCCCTCCGTGTCCACGCCGTGCTCCACCCCGCGCTCGAAGAGGACTTGGAACCCGACGCAGATGCCCAGCACCGGGCGGCCTCCCGCCAGCCTCTGCCCGATCGCCCGGGGGGCGTTCACGTCGCGCAGCCCCTGCATGCACGCCGCGAACGCCCCGACTCCGGGAACGACGAGACCGTCGGCCTCCACGGCGATCTTCGGGTCGGCGCTGACCGTGACGGCTGCGCCGACATGCTCCAGCGCGCGCTGGGCGGAGCGGATGTTGCCCGCGCCGTAATCGAGCAGGACGACGGAGGGTGCGGACGCCGGGGTGGTCTGAGTCATGGCTGACCAGTCTAGCGCCCCGGGCGCTTAAACCGCGTATACGTGCGCGGCGACTGGACAGACTTCAACCGCACCGCAAGGTTGTTCACCTCGGCCACGCGGTGGCGGCCGAGGGCGTAGTCCGCCACCGTGATCACCACGCCGACGGAGACGACGGCGCCGGCCACCCCGAACATGGGTGCCATGGTCATTGAGGCGAGCATCATGCCGTAGACGGTCGAGCCGACGCCCGTTCCCCCGTCAAAGGAGATGTTCCACATGGCGGACGCCTCGGACGCCTTCGACTTGGGCAGGCGGTAGAACAGCAGGGTGAGGGACTCGTTTTGTACGGCGCCGAAGCCCGCGCCGTACAAGAACGCTGCGACCACGAGCCACCACACGGAGGCCTCCTGCCACAGCACGACGGCGATGAGGAGGATGCCGGCCGCGGCGTAAATTTGGAACGGGATCAGCACGGTTCCCGGGATCCCGCGGCGGTCGAGGACGATGCCGGCGTAGTAGCGGGAGATCATTGCGGCAAGGTTGAGCACGGCCAACAGCACCCCGCCGAACGCCGCCCCGGCGGCCGGGTCGAGGTCGCGCACGCTGACCGGCAGGAAGTTGGTCACCGCTCCGTAGGCGGTGGTCACCAGCGTCAGCGCCAGCATGGGCACGGCCACGAGCCGCCACAGAGGCACGCGTACCGACGTCAGGTCGGCGGTGTTCGGGTCCGCTTTGGGGATGGCGGGGATGCGCACGCACACTGCGAGGCCAACGAGCCCGATGGCCGTGGCCAGGGCGTACACCGGCACGTACCCGACAAGCTCGGCGAGCGCCAGGCCGGACGGCAGGGCCACCATCTGCGAGAATCCGACGCTGAGCCCGAAGATGCCGGTGGTGCGCCCCAGCAGGCGGAGGGGAACCAGCTCGGTGATGATCGCCGCCTCCGCCACCGACAGGGCGCCGAAGCCCACCCCTCGGATGACGCTGACGGTGAGCACGATGGCGGGGTCCATCCCCAGCGCGTACCCGATGGCGGGGACGCCGAGCAGGAGCGAAGCACAGGCGATCACGGCGCGGTACCCGAAGCGCCGCAGCAACCGGGGCACGAACACCTGCGTGAGCACCGTGGCGGCCATGAACGCACCCGTGGAACCGCCGGCGAGCGCCTCGGAGCCGCCCGCGTCCAGCACCGCCGTGGGTACGACGGGCAGGAGCAGGGACCACGCGCCGAAGGCGGCGGCGACGGCGATCAGCGTCGGCACGAGCCCACGGGCGCGCCACGGCGACGTTACGGAATTAACTTCTTCCGGGGTGAGCACGCCCCGGCTGCGGACGCGATCCATCTATCCCATCGCCCTCGCCATGGACACGAAGGCCACCACCAGCGCGATCGCCGCGGCGACGGCAAGCACGGCGGCGACCACCTTGCTGCCGTTGGTATAGGCGGACCACACGCCTCCGATGAGCAGTCCGGCGACGAGGAAGCACACCAGCACCCACATACCGCCGGCGACGCTGAAACTGTGGGATCCTTGGGACTCGTGCGGCATTTACAGCGCGCCCTTCGTGCTGGGCACGCCGGTGAGGCGCGTGTCCCGCTCGAGGGCCTGCCGGAGCGCTCGGGCGACGGCCTTGTACTCGGCCTCGGTGATGTGGTGCGGGTCGCGGCCGTAGCGCACGTTGAGGTGCAGCGTGATGCGGGCGTTGTACGCCAGGGTTTCGAAGAAGTGGCGGTTGATCACGGCGGCGTAATGTCCGCCGATGACCTGCCATGCCATGGCGTCGGGCTCCCCGTTGCCCACGAAGTAGGGGCGGCCCGAGAAGTCCACGACGGCTTCCACCAGCGTCTCGTCCATCGGCAGCAGCGCGGACCCGAACCGGCGGATGCCCTCCTTGTTGCCGACGGCGTCAGCCAGCGCCCACCCGAGGGTGATCGCCGTGTCCTCGATCGTGTGGTGGGCATCGATGTGGGTGTCGCCTGTGGCGTGGACCTTGAGGTCAAAGGCCCCGTGGGTGCCGAAGGCGGTGAGCATGTGGTCGAAGAACGGCAGGCCGGTGGTGACATCCACGGTCCCCGTGCCGTCGAGCCCGATCTCGACGGTGATGTCGGATTCCTTGGTCGTCCTGGTTGCGCTACCTCGCCTGTCGCTCATCAATGATCTCCTTCGCAGCCTGCAAAAATTCGGTGTTCTCCGCGTCGAGCCCGATGGTCACGCGCAAGTGCCCCGCGACGCCGACGTCGCGGATGAGCACGCCCCGATCAAGGAACGCCTGCCACGCGGCGTGCGCGTCCTCGAAGTGGCCGAAGAACAGGAAGTTCGATTCACTCGGCACGACATCGTAGCCCATCTCGCGCAGCGCCGCCTCGACCCTCCCGCGCTGCTGGGCGAGCTTGCCGACGCCCGCCAGTGTCTCCTCCGAGTGGCGCAGCGCCACCCGCGCCGCCGCCTGGGTGAGCACCGAGAGGTGGTACGGCAAGCGCACGAGCATCACGGCCTCGACAAACGCGGGCGCGGCCACGAAGTAGCCCAGGCGTGCCCCGGCGAAGTCGAACGCCTTCGACATGGTCCGGCTGACTACGAGCTTCGACGGGTACGCCTCCACCAGGCCCACGGCCGAGGGCGACGGGGAGAACTCCGCGTAGGCCTCATCGACGATCACGATGCCCGGCGCCGCCTCGATGATCCGCTCGACGTCAGCCAGTGGCGTCACGTCCCCGGTCGGGTTGTTCGGGGTGGTCACGAACACCACGTCCGGGCGGTGCTGCTCAATCGCGCGCAGCGCGGCATCCATGTCGATGCGGAAATCCTCCCCGCGGGGCACCGCGAGGAACTCGGTCTGCGTGCCGGCAGAGAGGATCGGGTGCATGGAGTAGCTCGGGGTGAAACCCATCGCCGTGCGCCCAGGTCCGCCGAACGCCTGCAGCAGTTGCTGCAGCACCTCGTTCGAGCCGTTGGCGGCCCACACGTTGTCCTGGGTGACCTGCACGCCCGTCTGGCGCGTCACGTAGGCGGCCAGGTCGGTGCGCAGCTCGACGGCGTCGCGCTCCGGATAGCGGTTGAGCGTGGGGGCGAACGTGGATATTTCGGCCACGAGGTCGTCGACAAGCTCCTGCGACGGCGGGTACGGGTTCTCGTTCGTGTTCAGCGCGATGGGGACCTCGAGCTGGGGCGCGCCGTAGGCCGACTGGCCGCGCAGCTCGCCGCGCAGGGGCAGCTGGTCCATGCCGGTGTCTGCGGCGACGGTATTGTCCGCGAAATTCATCTCTGGGTCCTTTGCTTACAATCCGCGGGCCTTGATGGCCTCGCCGTGGGCGGGCAGCTGCTCATCGGCGGCGAGGACGACGATGTGCGGGCCGATCTCTTTGAGCGCGGCCTCGTCGTACTCGATGAGGTTGACGGGCTTGAGAAAGGTGTGGGTGGACAGCCCCGCCGAGAAGCGCGCCGTGCCGGAGGTCGGCAGCACGTGGTTCGAGCCCGCCGCGTAGTCGCCCAGCGGCACCGGCGAGTAGGGGCCGACGAACACCGCCCCGGCGTTGGTGAGCCGGTCGGCCACCTCACGGGCGTTGGCGGTGTGGACCTCGGTGTGCTCCGAGGCGTAGGCGTCGGTCACCGCGACGGCGGCGTCGAGGTCGTCGACCAGCACGATCCCGGACTGCGCGCCGCCGAGCGCGGAGGCCGCGCGCGTGGAGTTGAGCGTCTGGGGTGCCAAGCGCTCAACCTCGGCGTCCACCGCCCGGGCCAGCTCCTCGGAGTCCGTGATGAGCACGCTGGCGGCGTTCTCGTCGTGCTCCGCCTGGGAGATCAGGTCGTAGGCGACGAGGGTGGCGTCGGCCGTGGCGTCGGCAAGCACGGCGATCTCGCTCGGACCCGCCTCAGCGTCGGTGCCGACAACCCCGCCCACCAGACGCTTCGCCGCGGCGACGAACACGTTGCCCGGGCCGGTGACCATGTCCACGGGCTCGAGGCCGTGCGCGTCGTCGCCGTAGGCCAGAAGTGCGATCGCCTGGGCGCCGCCGACCGCCCAGACCTCGGTCACGCCGAGGAGGGCGCAGGCAGCGAGGGTGGTCGGGTGCGGCCAGCCGCCGAACTCCTCCTGCGGCGGTGTGGCGACGACCATGGAGGACGTGCCCGCCTCCTGGGCCGGGATGACGTTCATGAGCACGCTCGACGGGTAGACGGCCTTGCCGCCGGGGACGTACAGACCGACGCGGCCGACCGGGATGAACTTCTCGGTCACCGTCGCCCCCGTGGCCAACTCCACCGTGTGGGGCTGCGGCTTCTGCGCCGCGTGGACGGCGCGGATCCGCCCCGCCGCGACGTCGAGCGCCTCGCGGACCTGGGGATCGAGCGCGCCCAGGGCCGCGGCGATGACGTCGTCCGGGACGCGCACGGAGCCCGGCCGCACCTGGTCGAACTTCTCCCCGTACTCCAGCGCCGCCTCCGCCCCGCGGTCCCGGACGTCGCTCACGATCGGCGTCACCGCCGGCAGGACAGAGGCGACGTCCATCCCGCCCCGGGGCAGGACGCGGCGCAGCTCGGCGGTCGAGGGAGTGCGGCCCCGCAGGTCGGTCATGTGCAGCATCGTGGTCTCCTGAGCGTGTTGAGTCTGTGTCGCACCATTGTATTCGCAGCCCCGGGCCCGCGATGCTTTACCCGGTTGGCGCCTCCGCATATGCTCGACGCATGCGGCCACCGGGTGTCTGCCGGACCAATAACGACACCTCGCAACGGAACTCTTTAAGGAAACGGAGGCCGAGATGGGCAAGCACGAAGCACCCGGCGACCTCCCCTGGGGCACGGGAGGGTCCGCTCAGCCGGGCGAAGTGACGCTGGCCCGCGTCACCGACGCGCTGCACAGCCTGGGACTCGACGCGGTGGGCGGGCTGGAAAGCATCGAGCGCGCCGACCGCATTGTCGTCCCCGCCTACGCGTTCATCGCGGCGCTGTGGATCTCCTATGACAAGCCGCTCACGCTCGTCGCCGATTTCTCCGAGCGCATCCCCACCGATTTCTCGCTGTCGGCGGGGGTGGCCACGTTCATTAACGAGTGGAACCGCGACAAGGTCGGGCCCACGGCCTCCTACCGCCTGCTGGATTCCGGCGACCTCGGGGTGAGCCTGCGCTACGGCATGCGCACCCGTTGCGGCATGACGGACGAGCAGCTCATCGCCGAGCTTGCCGACGCCTTCGAGCACGCGGCCGCGTTCTTCACGCAGTTCCGGCACCGGTTCCTCCCCGTCGAGTTCGACCATCCCCTGCCCCCCGCGCTCGCCCGCGCGCAGGACACCGAGGCGCTGCTCGGCCGCCACCCGGCGGAGCGCCACCTCCCGCGCGGGGAGCACCGCGATGTCGACGACATCCACGACGTGCCCGACACGTACCTGCGCCTTGACGACGACCCCGTGGAGGCGGTCGACCTCGCCGCGCTGGAAGACAGCCTGGAGATGCTCGATTTCGCCTACGCGGTGGCGAACCTGTCCGACGACGACGTCATCACCACCGGGGTCAACGGCATCGCCTTCGGCGTGTGCATCGACGCCGGCCGCTACGCGCGGGTGACCGCCATGTGGGACACCGGCGCGGACACCCTGGACGGGTTTTTAAACCCGTGGCTCGTGTGCAACGACCTCAACGAGGAGTCCACGGGGATGCGCGCCTACCTGCTGGACAACGACGGGGACCTGCACCTGCACGTGGAGACTACCTGCCTGGTCTCCGAGGGGCTCACGGCCGAGCAGCGCCACAACTACGTGATTACGTCGTTCGTGTCGCTGCTCGGCGCCGTCGACCGGATCACCTCCGAGATGAGGGGCCACTCCGCCGTGCGGTGGCCCGAGCCCGGGGAGTAGGAGGGGCGCTATCCGGTGGCGGGTTCGGCGGCGTCCCGGCCACGCAGTTCGTCAACAAGCGTGAGCGCGTAGAACATCAAGGCCGCGACGAACGGCCCCGCCAGCCAGCCCACCCCGGGCGACAGCGGCGGGACGAAGGTGAAACTGCCCTGCGCGGTATGCGGGTCGGGGGTGCCGAAGCCGGCGGACCAACCGCCGAACGTGTACACAGCGAACGCCGCCGCGCCTGCGCACGCGATGACCCACAGCAGGGCGCCAATGCCAGCGAGCCCGCGCAGGTACGCCACGGCAGCGATCACCAGCCCAAGGCCGGCGCACACGAGGGCGAAGCCTCCGAAGGAGGCGAACTCCACGTTCGGCGGGCTCGCGACCTGGTCCACCACGTAGGCCTCACCCTCGAAGGAACCCACGTAGCCGGGCCGCATAAGACCCCACGCCACCCCGGCCACCGAGCCGGCGGCAAGCGCTATGACCAGCAGTTGGGCCCACAGCCCGGGTGTTGATGCGCGCCGAGTGCGGGCACCTAGTTGCACAGCTTCCAGCGCCCGTCCTCGCGCTCGAAGATCTGGGTCTGCGTCTCCGAGCCGTTTTGGTTGGTCACCGTGGCGGTGGCGGAGGCGCGGTTGCCCTCGACCTTGACGTCGGAGACGGTGACGTCGCTGTGCGGGAGGTCCAAGCCCTGACCGGCCTCGGCCTGCATCCGCGCGGCCTGCTCGATCTGGTCGAGGGTGTAGCCGGAGCGCTGCATCTCGGCGCGCACCGGGTCGGTGACCTTGCGGCAGGAGTTGTCCAGCAGCACGCGGGTCCACTTCTCGGGGCTCGGGGGGTTCAACGACGCGTACAACGTGTCCTGCATCTGCTGGCGGTCCGCGTCGGACCCCTGCGTGCCGCCCTGGAGGGGCTGGTGGGTGGGGACCTGGAAGTTCGGATCGTCGAACGGGTTTGACAGCCCCTGGCCAGCCGCGCCTGCGCCGGCCGCCACCGCCGGGTCCTGCGGTTCCGCACCCGCCGTCGTGGGCTCCGCGCTCGTGCTCTCGGAGGGCGAGGGCTCCCCGGAGGTGACGGTGCTGGTGTGCGTCGAGGTCTCCGTGGCGGTGGCGTGCACCACCGTGTCGGCTTCCTCCTCGGACCCGCAGGCTGTGAGAGACAACGCGAGGGCGATCGTGGATACCGCGGAAACCGCGCAAGCCTTGGTGGAAATCTTCACTGCTTCAACTCTCCTTACATGGTCTTTGTAGATGGTAGCAGCGCGTTCCTGACCACGATGTCTGCGCGAGGTGACAGTTTTCTGATTACTCGCTGTGAGATGCGCGTCGCCGGCAGCCAGTAGCTCCCAGAGCCCCCCAGTTGCTCCCCGGTAGGATTTTTACCCATGCAGTTGTCACGCGAGTCCATCAGCCACGCCGCGTTGGGCATCCTCGACACCTACGGCCTGGCCGACGTGACCATGCGGCGTGTCGCCTCCACGCTCGGGGTCGCCCCCGGTGCCCTCTACTGGCACATCGAGAATAAGCAGGAGCTCATCTCGGCCATCGCCACGCTCATCGTGGGCTCGCTTGTCGACGCCCCCGGCACCGAAACACTCACCCCCGACGAGTTGTGCGCGCGGCTGCGGGGCGTGCTGCTCGCGCACCGCGACGGGGCGGAGGTGGTCATCAGCGCCATGTCCCAGCCGGAATCCCCCGTGGCGGCGACCCTGTCGGGGATGATGCTCGAGGCGGTGGAACGTGACGCTGCCGCGCACGGCGCCAACGAGGGGGCGTCGGCAAGCGCGCTGCGGGCGGCGGCCGACGGGCTGCTGTACCTGACCCTGGGCGCGGCCACCGTCCACCAGTCGGCGGCGCAGCTCGCGCAGGCGACGGGTGATGCGACGGGTGATGCGGCGGGCGAAGTGGTGGCTGTCGGCGCCGCCGACGACGTCGGCACCGCCACCTCGTTCCTGCTCGCGGGCCTGCGCTCGACCCTGAACTAGCTGCGCGACCGCACGCTGCGTCACCGCGGCGATGCTGCGATACCATTGGCTCCCATGACTGACGTGAGCGCACAGCCCAGAGTGCCCAACGAAACCGCAGCCGATGTCGTGGTGTGGCCCGGATCGGCCTACCCGCTCGGATCCACTTACGACGGCGCCGGAACCAACTTCGCGGTCTTTTCCGCGGTGGCCGATAAAGTGCAGCTCTGCCTGATTGACAGGCAAGGCGTGGAAACGCGCATCGATCTCGAGGAAGTGGACAACTTCGTCTGGCACGCCTACCTTCCCGGCGTGACCCCCGGAACCCGCTACGGCTACCGCATTCACGGCCCGTGGGACCCCCAGAACGGCAAGCGCTGCGACCCGAGCAAGCTGCTCGTCGACCCGTACGCCCGCGCCTTCGACGGCGAGTTCGACGGTGATTCCTCCCTGTTCTCCTACGACATCTACGCCGATGAGCCCGGCGCGGGCCGCAACGAGGAGGACTCGCTCGGCCACACCATGCTCTCGGTGGTGATCAACCCCTTCTTCGACTGGGGCGACGACCGCTCTCCCCGCATCCCGGACGAGGAAACCATCATCTACGAGTGCCACGTCAAGGGCATGACCCAGACCCATCCGGACGTGCCGGAGTCCATGCGCGGAACGTACGCGGGTATGGCGCACCCGGCCGTCATCGACTACCTGAAGGATTTGGGTGTCACCTCAATCGAGCTTCTGCCCGTGCACCAGTTCCTGCAGGACGACCGCCTGCGCGACCTCGGCCTGCGCAACTACTGGGGCTACAACACCTTCGGGTTCTTCGCACCCCAGCAGGACTACGCGGCTTCGGAGAAGCCCAGCGACGTCGTCGCGGAGTTCAAGGGGATGGTGCGCGCCTACCACGAGGCGGGCATGGAGGTCATCCTGGACGTGGTGTACAACCACACCGCCGAGGGCAACCACCTCGGCCCCACCATCGCGTTCCGCGGCATCGACAACGAGGCCTACTACCGGCTTGTCGACGGCGACAAATTCCACTACATGGATTACACGGGCACCGGCAACTCCTTTAACGTGCGCGACCCGCACTCGCTGCAGCTGATCATGGACTCCCTACGCTACTGGGTCTCCGAGATGCACGTCGACGGCTTCCGCTTCGACCTCGCCTCCACCCTGGCCCGCGAGTTCTCCGACGTCGACCGCCTCGCAACCTTCTTCGACCTGGTGCAGCAGGACCCGATCGTCTCCCAGGTCAAGCTCATCGCCGAGCCCTGGGACGTCGGTGAGAACGGCTACCAGGTGGGCAACTTCCCGGCGTTGTGGAGCGAGTGGAACGGCAAGTACCGCGACACCATGCGCGACTTCTGGCGCGGTGAGCCGTCTACCCTCGGCGAGTTCGCCTCGCGGCTGACCGGCTCCTCCGACCTCTACCAGCACAACGGGCGCCGCCCGACGGCCTCTATCAACTTCATCACCGCCCACGACGGGTTCACCCTGAACGACCTCGTGTCCTACAACGAGAAGCACAACGAGGCCAACATGGAGGATTCCCGCGACGGCGAGAGCCACAATCGCTCGTGGAACTGCGGCGTGGAGGGCCCAACGGATGATCCGGAGATTAACCAGCTGCGTGCCCAGCAGCGCCGCAACTTCCTCACCACACTCCTGCTGTCCCAGGGCACGCCGATGATCGCCCACGGCGACGAGTTCGCCCGCACCCAGGGCGGCAACAACAACGTCTACTGCCAGGACAACGAGATCGCCTGGATGAACTGGGACCGCCTGGACGAGGCCGAGGAACTCCACGACTTCACGCGCCGGCTCATCGCCATCCGCAAACAGCATCCGGTGTTCCGCCGGCGCCGCTTCCTCGAGGGTGGCGCCCTGGGCAACGACGTGGTCGACCGTGAGATCGCGTGGCTGGTGCCGTCGGGCAAGCTGATGAAGCGCGAGGACTGGGACTTCGCCTTCGGCAAGGCGCTGATGGTCTACCTCAACGGCAACGCGATTACGGAGCCGGATCGCCGCGGCCAGCGCGTCTCCGACGACTCGTTCATCCTCATGTTTAACGCGCACTTCGAGGCCATTGAGTTCACGTTGCCGGACAAGTGGCTGGGTTCGAAGTGGGAGGTGCTCATCGACACCACCGAGCCACTGGGCTACCCGGTGGACAAGGAGGCGCTCGACGCGGGAGCGACCATCAGCGTTCCGGCGCGTTCCACGGTCGTGCTCAAGCAGATTGAGCCCCCGGTGCTCGACGACCGGGAAAACGCTGGGAGCGCGGAAAACGCTGGGAGCGCTGGGAGCGCTGAAAGCGCAGAGAGCCCCGAGAACGAGGATCGCGGCGAAGAGGAGTGAGTGTGGAATCCGCGGATAACGCTCCCGCCCTGCCCGCAGGGGATGCCTTAAGCACCAACGGGGCGACGATTTTCGCCGACGGCGCCACGCTCGTGGCACGTCCCACGCCGTTGCGCGCGGCTCTCACCGGCTCCGCGGCGGATGTCCGCATCGACGCCTCCGCCCTTGCCGGTGTCCGTGTCAACGACGGTGACGCCTACCGCGGCGCCGTGTGCGACGTCGAGCACTCGGACGGAACGCTGGTGGTGCGGTTTGTGCCGGGCGACACTGCCGGCCCGCAGCAGCTCGATGAGCTCGTCCAGGCGCTGCGTTCCGGCCGGATCCCCGACTCGACCTCCGCCAGTGGCGGTGCCGGCGCCGGTGACGGCGACGGAGCAAGCGCCGGCATCCCGGGATTCGACCTCGTGGGCTTCGATGTGGAGACGGCGAACCAGAACTGGGGGTCTATCTGCCAGATCGGCCTGGTGAGGGTGATCGACGGCGTGGAGGTGAAACGAGCCTCGTGGCTGTGCACTCCCCCGAAGGGGATGGATCAGTTCGATCCATCCAACGTGGCTATCCACGGCATCTCCGCCGAGGATGTGGCGGGGCAGCCGTCAGTGGCGCAGCGGATTGACCAGCTCGTCGACTTCGTCGGCGACCTGCCGCTCGTGGCGCACAACGCGCAGTTCGATGCCACAGCCCTGCGCGACGCGTGCCGCGCGGTCGGCCGGGACATCCCGACCGTGATGTTCGCCTGCACCCTCGCGCAGTCTCGGGCGGCGAAGCTGGACGTGGCCAACCACCGCCTGCCCACCCTCGCCGAGAAGTTCGGCGTCGGGCTGGACAACCACCACGACGCGTGCGAGGACGCCGCCGCGTGCGCGGGCATCATGGTGGGGCTGGCGCGCGACGCCGGGCACGAAGGCAGCCTCATGAGTTACGTCCACTCGACGGGGTTTTCCATGGGGGTGATCGCGCCCGAGCGGGTCACCCCGGTGCTGCGCGACCGCTCCGGGGCCGCCCGCGCGCTCCAGGCCGAGCTGGCCCACGGCGGCGTGGTCACCCCGCGCGGCAGCAACCAGCACTCCCCCGCCGCGGACGGTTCGCCCGCAACCGCCGCCGATTCCTCCCGGCCCGGCGCGCGGACGGCGCCCTCCGGCGAGCAGGAGCGCTCCGCCCGCGGGCCCGCCCCGTGGCAGTCGGTGGCAACCCCTGACACCGTCCCGGAGCCGAACCCGGATGCGGACCCGAACGCCCCGCTGTACGGGCACAACGTCACCCTCACCGGCGAGTTCGAGCCCTTTGACAAGGGCCAGCTGTGGGCGGGTATCGCCGACCAAGGCGGCCAGGTGGGCAAGAACGTAACCAAGAAGACGACGATCCTGGTCACCGGCGAGTGGGCGACGACGACAACCAAGGAGAAGCGCGCCCGCGAGCTGATGGACAAGGGCCAAGAGATCGAGATCTGGCCCGCGCAGCGTCTCTTTGACGCGCTCGGGCTGGAGCAGCCGCCGTTCTAGACGGCGGGCGGATGGTTTTCGCCCCGCGCGGGAACCGCGGCGCGGCCGCGGCAGTCTAATGATGCATGACCGCGCCCGCCGCTTCCCGCACCGACCGACCCCACGCCCCCTCCGCGATGTGGGGGGTAACCCCCCGCCTAGTGAGCCGTGTGCGCCCCGCCGGCCGGCCCGGCCGCGCGGGCGCGCGCCCCTGTGTGTCCGAGGATGCCGGGGCCGGGCTGTGGACGGAACCGTCTTTTTCCTCTTCCACCGCGTACGTGGCGCTCTCGCCCCAGCTCGCCGCGGTGATGGTCGACGCGGACGGCCGCGAGGCTAGCCACCAGAGTATCGGCGCGCGCGGGCACAGTGTGCACGCCGCATGGAACATCGCCGCCGACAACGTCCTGGCGGGCGCGACGCGCGACGGCCGCACCGAATTTTGGGTGCGCGACGCAGCCGCCGAGCTCGGCGGCGGGCTCCCGCCCGGGTACCAGCTGCGCGAGGACGACGTCGCGCCGGCGGCGTGGCTCGCCCACCCCCGGTTGTTCAGCGCCGCCCATGCGCACTTCACCGCCATTATCCGCCCCCGGCAAGAGCTGATCTACCTCACGCGCGACTTCCGGGAACTGTTCGTGTTCGACGCGCCGGCGCCCGTGTTCGCGCGCCGGTTCCCCTCCGCCTGCGTATTGCGCTACTCGGTCGGCTTCCCCGTGGTGGTAGCGGGCTGAAACCCCCGGGGGTCCCGAAGACGGTTACTCTTGGACGGCGGAACACCCCCCAGCATAGGAGCAGATGATGCGACGCCCGATCACTTCGACCTACCGCCTCCAGCTGCGCGGACCGCACGCCGACCCCGCCGGAAGGAAGTTCGGTTTCGCGGAGGCCGCGGAGCAGGTCCCCTATCTGCGCTCCCTCGGCGTGTCGCATCTGTACCTCTCGCCCATCTTCACCGCCGTGAAGGAGTCGAACCACAACTACGACGTCACCGACCCCACGGTGGTCAACCCGGAGCTCGGCGGGATCGAAGGGCTGCGCGAGCTGGCGGCGGCCGCGCACGAGGCGGGCCTGGGCATCGTGCTCGACATCGTGCCCAACCACCTGGGCGTGGAAACCCCGCGCCTGAACCGCTGGTGGTGGGATGTGCTCAAGCACGGCCAGGAATCCGAGTTCGAGTCCTTCTTCGACATCGACTGGCACGAGGACAACGGCGCCGGCGGCCGGCTCGGCCTGCCCGTGCTCGGCGCCGAGGGCGACGAGGACAAGTTCGAGCTGGTCCACCTCGACGAGATCGACGAGGACGTGCTCAAGTACTACGACAATTACTTCCCACTGGATCCGGAGAGCTATTCCTCGCTTGACGACGACCCGGTGGACGTCTACTCGCGCCAGCACTACCGCCTCATGTTCTGGCGCGACGGGGTGATCTCGTACCGCCGCTTCTTCTCCGTCAACGGCCTCGCCGGTATCCGCCAGGAGGATCCGCTGGTGTTCGAGCAGACGCACCGCATCCTGCGCCAGCTCATCGCGGAAGACCTCATCGACGGCATCCGCGTGGACCACCCCGACGGCCTGGCCGACCCGTTTGACTACCTCACCCGCCTGCGCGACCTCATCGGCGATGACCGGTGGCTGGTGGTGGAGAAGATCCTCGGCGTCAACGAGCCGTTGGATCCCCGCCTGGCGGTCGACGGCACCACCGGATACGACGCGATGCGCGAGTTCGACGGAATCTTCATTGCTCGCGAGGCGGAGGACGCGCTGAGCATGCTGGCGCTGCACCAGTCCGGCTCGACGTGGGACGAGGACGCGATCGAGGCGGCGGAGCACCAGCTCAAGCGCGACGTCGCCGCCTCCGAGCTGGGAGCAGAGATCCGCCGCCTCACCCGCGCGATCCGCCGCGACAACTTCTCCACCGCCGGACACACCGTCTCGGACGAGGATCTGACCACCACCGTCATCGAGCTCGTGGCGGCGATCCCGGTCTACCGGGCGGACTACATCTCCCTGTCGCGCATCACGTCGTCCGTCGTGGCGGAGATGGCCAGGCGCTTCCCGTCCCGTCGCGACGCGCTCGACCTCATCACCGCGGCGCTGCTGGCCAACAGCGAGGCCAAGACGCGCTTCGCCCAGGTGTGCGGCGCCGTGATGGCCAAGGGCGTCGAGGACACCCTCTTCTACCGCGCGTGCCGCCTAGTCGCGCTCCAGGAGGTCGGGGGCGCGCCGGGCCGCTTCGGCGTCTCGGCGGCCGAGTTCCACCTCCTGCAGCAGGAGCGCGCCACCTTGTGGCCGCAGGCGATGACGTCGCTGACCACCCACGACACGAAGCGCTCGGAGGACACCCGCGCGCGGATCATCGAGATCACCGAGGAGGCGAGCGACTTCGCGGAGCTAGCCCGCCAGGTGGCTGCGATCGTGCCCCCGCCGGACTCCGCCACGGGCCACTTCCTCCTGCAGAACATCTTGGGCGTGTGGCCGCACGACGGGGAGATCACCGACGAGCTGCGCCAGCGCCTGCACGACTACGCCATCAAAGCCGTGCGCGAGGCCGGGGTGAAGACGAGCTGGTTCGACCAGGATGCCGCCTTCGAGCAGGCCGTCCTCGACTGGGTGGACGCCCTGCTCTACGGCCCCGTCACCTCCGCCGTTTCCGCGTACGCCCAGCAACTGCACAACGGCGCGATCCAGGTGTCGCTGGGCCGCAAGATGCTGCAGCTCGTAGGCCCCGGCATCCCCGACACCTACCAGGGCCAGGAGTACTTTGACCTGTCGCTGGTGGACCCGGACAACCGCAGGTTCGTGGACTACACCCAGCGCGCCCAGACCCTGGAGCAGTACCTCGACTTCAAGACCGGCAGCGACCGATCCCTCTCGGCGTTCCTCTCGCTCGGCGCAGGCCCGGGGCCCGAAGGGCAGACCGAGGGCAGTGACCAGGTGCCCGCCGGTCCGGCGCTGTACCCGCACCTGCCGGGCATCATCGACCGCGCCAAGCAGACCGTGGTGCGCGAGGCGCTGGCACTGCGCCGCGATTACCCCGACGTCTTCCTCACGGGCGAGCACCAGCCGGTCTTCGCGGTGGGCGAAGCCGAGTCGCACCTGGTGGGCATCGCGCGCGGCGACAGAGACGTCCGCGGCGCCTCCGGGTTGGGCATTATCGCGCTCGCCACCCGGCGCCCGCTCTCCCTGGAGCGTCGCGGCGGATGGGGCGAAACGACGGTCACACTGCCCGAGGGAACGTGGGTCGACCGCATGTCGGGGCTGACCTTCGAGGGCACGGTGCCGGTCAAGGACGTTCTGGCAGTGCTGCCCACGGCCCTGCTCGTTTCCTCCAAGCTCATCAGCGGCTACCCGTGGCACCCGTGAACAACGACACGATCGCCCGGCTCGGCTCCACGTACTTCGCGTGGGTAAACGCCCACCCAGAGGCGGCGACGGCGTTCCAGCAGGCGTTGGTCGAGCTGCTTGGCGACGCCGGCGTGAACTACGACCGCGTCGACGTCCGCATCAAATCGTGGCCGTCGCTCAAAGCGAAGGCCCGCAAGCAGCGCGACGGCGCGCCGGTCTACCCCGACCCGTGGAACGACATCCGCGACATCATCGGGGCGCGGATCACCGTGCTGCACTCCACCGAGATCCCTGCGGTGCTGAAGCTTGTGGCGGACGAGTTCGAGGTGCTGCGCAGCGTCGATAAGGCGCAGGAGACGCGCGTGGCCGGCGGGTTCGGGTACGGCTCCCACCACGTCGTCCTGCGCGTGACCGAGAAGTCCGAGAACCTGGAGTCCTACGCCGGCACCCAGTTCGAGGTGCAAATCCGCACGGTGCTGCAGCACGCGTGGGCGGAGTTCGAGCACGACATCCGCTACAAGCGCTCGGGCGAGGCAACGGACCCGCAGATCGACCGGGCGTTCACGCTGGCCGCCGGGCTCATCGAGCTGGCGGACCAGCAGTTCGACAAGATCGCGAGCATCAACAACCCCCACCACACGGTGGACACCGGGGTGGACGCGGAGCTCGCCCCCGAGACCCTGCCCGGGGTGCTCACGGTCCTTCTGGGCAACCGCTTCCCCCTGTCGCGCCCGAGCGATTACCGCTTCCTCATGGAGCTGTTGCGCGCCCACGGCATTGAGACGCTGTCGCGTCTGACGGAGGTGGTCGACGCCGCCGACGTGGAGGCCGTGGAAAACGTGATGGATTACGCGTTCGTGCCCGGCCAGGTCCGCATCATCGACGACATCCTGCTCAACCGCTTCGGCGCCGCGCACATCGAGCGCACCGCCGAGGCGGGCAACCGGCCGAAGATGCGGCGCTCGCGGCTGGGGACACGCCTTGCTGCGCTGCGGGAGGGACGCGGCTAGAACGTCACAGTCCGCGCAGCCGTCACAGTCGTTACAGCCCGCGCAGCCGGTCGATGGCGCGGCGGTCCTTCTTCGTGGGCCGGCCGGCGCCGCGGTCGCGCACCGGCAGCGAGGCGAAGATGTCGCGCGGGGGCGGCGGCGGGGATTTGTCCACGTACATCGTGCTCGCCACCGGGGCGCCGACGCGTTTGCGCACGGTGCCGGTGACTTCGAACTCGAGGTAGCGGTGGTCTTTCCACACCCGCACGTGGTCGCCCGGAACCACCTGGGCGGCGGGCTTCGCCGGCGCTTCGTTGAGCTTGACGTGCCCGGCGCGGACGGCGTCGGCGGATTGGGAGCGGGTCTTGAAAATGCGCACCGCCCACAGCCACACGTCGAGGCGGACGGGCGCGGAATCGGGGGCTGTCATAAAGGGTCTAGTAATTGTCCCGGTGGTTGACGATCTTTTGGACCTTGTTGTAGTTCACGTACCCGCCGATGACGCCGACGATCAGGCCGAGGATCAAGATGGTGAAGGAAAACGGGCTGCCCAGCAGGAACCCGAGAGCCACGCCCCCGACGGCGCCGCCGCCGGCCCACGCAACGGCGTTGCGGGAGTAGGTGCGCACCGCCTGCTTGCGCGCTTCGATCGGGTTGTTCGGGCGAGGCTGCAATGTCATGGTGCCAAGCTTAGCGGTCCCCGTCCACCTCTACATCCACCTCTACATCCACCTCCACACCCACCTCCACCCAGTCGTGCCCGGCGCTTCTCGCCTGGGCTGCGCCGTGGGTGGCTGCGGCTACAACGGCGTCTACGCGCGCGGCCTCGCCGGGGTCGAACGCGAGGGTGTAGCGCGCCGCCGCCGCGTAGTCGATGGCGACGACGTCGATGCCGGCGCGGCGCAGCTCGGACTCGACGCGCCCGGCCTCGGCATGCGGGAGGGACACCGTGGACAGCTCCCGGACGCGGCGGCGCACCCGGGGCACCAGCTCGGTGGCCCCCGCCGCCGCGTTCGAGTACGCGTGGACGAGCCCGCCCGCGCCGAGCTTGATGCCGCCGAAGTAGCGCGTCACCACTGCCGCCACATCCCGCATGCCGGAGCCGCGCAGCACGTCGAGCATGGGGGTGCCCGCGGTGCCGGAGGGTTCCCCGTCGTCGGAGGAGCGCTCGATCGGGTGCGTGGCGCCGCCGTCGACGATAAACGCGCTGCAGTGGTGTCGGGCGTCGGGGAACGCGGCGCGGGCGGCGTCGACAAGCTCGCGCGCCTGCGCCTCGTCCTCCGCGCGGGCGACCCAGGCGATGAACCTGGAGCGCTTGATCTCCAGCTCGTAGGTCACCGGCGGGCCGGCGGCGGGCCGATCATACGGAGGCGGAATGTTTGGCATGGTGGCCCCCGATGTTACTACTGTTGTCACCATGTCTTTACCCGAACAATTCGAGGTCTGGGCACCGTTTGCGCACGACGTCCGATTGCTAGTCGACGACGCCGAGCACCCCATGTCCCCCGACCCGACCCGCAGCGGCTGGTGGGTCCTCGCACCCGAGATCGCCGCCCCGCGCGATGGCCAGCGCTACGCCTACCGGCTTTTCGACGGCACCGACTGGACCAAGGCGCTGCCCGACCCCCGCACACGCCGCCAACCAGACGGGGTGCACGGCGCCTCCGCCATCGTGGACTCCGACTTTCCCTGGACGGACGACGCGTGGCGGGGACGGCACCTGCGCGGCCAGGTGATCTACGAGCTGCACGTGGGCACGTTCACCGCCGAGGGCACCTTCGAGGCGGCCGCCGGCAAGCTGGATTACCTGCTTGACCTCGGGATCAACTCCATCGAGCTCATGCCCGTCCAGCCGTTCGGCGGCGAGCGCAACTGGGGGTACGACGGCGTGGACTGGTTCGCGGTCCAGGAATCCTACGGCGGCCCGCGCGGGCTGAAAAAGCTTGTCGACGCCGCGCACAACCGGGGCATCGCCGTCATCCTCGACGTGGTGTACAACCACTTCGGGCCCGACGGCAACTACAACGGCATGTTCGGCCCGTACACGACGGCCGGCAGCACCGACTGGGGCGACGTGGTCAACCTCTCCGGCCCCGCCTCGGACGAGGTGCGCGCCTACATCCTGGACGCGGTGCGGCAGTGGCTCGACGAGTTCCACCTCGACGGGCTGCGCCTCGACGCCGTGCACGCCTACGACGACCGCCGCGCCTACTCCATCATGGAGGAGATCCGCCGCGTGTCCGACTCCGTCGCCGGGCAGACCGGGATTCCGCGCACCATCATCGGGGAGACCGATCAAAACGACCCCCGCATTGTCAACGACGAGTCCGTCGGCGGCTACGGTCTCTCCGCTCAGTGGCTTGACGACGTCCACCACTGCATCCACACCCTGGTCAGCGGCGAGCGGCACGCGTACTACGTCGACTTCGGCACCGTCGACATCCTCGCCGATACCCTGCGCCACGCCTACAGGTTCCGCAACACCTTCTCGGAGTTCCGGCGCCGCACCCACGGCCGCCCCCTCGACCTGTCCCAGATCGGCCCGTGGCGGATGATCACCTACACCACCACCCACGACCAGACGGGCAACCGGGCGGCCGGGGACCGGCCGTCGCAAAGCTTGACGGCGGCCCAGCAGCTGCTCAAGGCGGCCGTGGTGCTGTGCTCCCCGTTCACCCCGATGCTGTTCATGGGCGAGGAGTACGGGGCGCGCACCCCCTTCCCCTTCTTCTGCTCGCACACGGACGAGGAGCTCAACCGGCTCACCCGCGAGGGCCGCTTCACCGAGTTCGCCCGCCTCGGCTGGAACCCGGAGGACGTGGCGGACCCCGCCGACCCGGCGACGTTCTACTCGGCGAAGCTGTCGTGGGAGTTCGACCGGGACCAGGACGAAATCTTCGAGGCGTACCAGGCGC
The DNA here is from genome assembly GCF_900103625.1 of Corynebacterium mycetoides. Taxonomy (NCBI): domain Bacteria; kingdom Bacillati; phylum Actinomycetota; class Actinomycetes; order Mycobacteriales; family Corynebacteriaceae; genus Corynebacterium; species Corynebacterium mycetoides. Next base: position 900,044 of record NZ_LT629700.1, read on the forward strand.
TCATCGGGTTGCGCGAGCAGTACGATTTCGCCCTCGACGACCTGCGCGAACTGGAGGTGGACAACTCGGACGCCTGGCTGACGATGGGCTACAAGGACGTGTTCCTCGCCGCCAACTTCACCGACGCGCCCGTCACGGTGCCCCACGGCGGCACGCTGGTGTACTCCTTCGGCGACCCGACCGTGACCGCCGAGGAGACGGTGCTCGAGCCGTGGGGGTTCGCGCTCGTCGAGCGCTAGCCGGTGCCGGGCTAGCCGGCGTGGGCTAGCCGGCGACGATGAAGTCGTACTCCTGCGTGCCCGGCATGAGCCGGCGGCAGTCGATCGGCGAGGCCTCCATCCGCTCCATCAACGGCTCGAGGTCCCGCGCGCGGGTCAGCTCCACGCCGACGAGCGCTGTGCCGGTCTCGCGGTTGTTCTTCTTCAAGTACTCGAACAACACGATGTCGTCCTCGGGACCCAGGATGTCGGTGAGGAAGGAGCGCAGCTGGCCCGGCTCCTGCGGGAAATTGACCAGGAAGTAGTGCTTGAGACCGCGGTGGACCAGGGAGCGCTCCATGATCTCGGCGTAGCGCAACACGTCGTTGTTGCCGCCCGAGATGATGCACACCACCGTGCTGCCCGGCTCCAGCGTCACGCCGCTCAGGCCAGCAACGGATAACGCTCCCGCGGGCTCGGCGATGATGCCCTCGTTCTGGTAGAGCCCCAGCATCTCGGTGCACACCGCGCCCTCGTCCGCGGTGACAAGGTGGATGCGGCTCAGGTTCGCGTCAATGATCTCGTACGGGTAGGCGCCGACGCGCTTGACCGCCGCGCCGTCCACAAAGGGGTCCACCTCGTCGAGCGTGACCGGCCCGCCGTTGTCAATCGCCGCGTGCAGCGACGCCGCCCCCTTCGGCTCCACGGCGACGATCGACGTCAGCGGCGCCATGTCCGCCAGGTAGGATGTCACGCCCGCGAGTAGCCCGCCGCCGCCGACGGGAACGATGACGCTGCCCAGCTCGCGCCCGAGCACCGTCAGCTGGCTCACGATCTCGGCGGCGACGGTGCCCTGACCGGTGACGGTGGCGCGGGCGTCGAAAGGCTCGACGACGGTGGCGCCGCGCTCGGCGGCGTCCGCGCGCGCGGCCTCGGCGGCCTCGTCGAAGTTGTTGCCCACCACCACCAGCTCGATTGCGTCGCCGCCGTGGACGAGAATGCGGTCGCGCTTCTGCTTCGGCGTGGGCTTGGGCACGAAGATCTTGCCGCGGATGCCCATCACCCGGCAGGCGTAGGCAACGCCCTGGGCATGGTTGCCGGCGGAAGCCGCCACGACGCCCGCGGCCTTCTCCTCGTCGCTGAGGCTGGCGATGTTGTAGTAGGCCCCGCGGATCTTGTAGGAGCGAACGTCTTGCAGGTCCTCGCGCTTGAGGTACACCTCCACCCCGTAGCGCTCGGACAGGCGCGGGCAGTACTGCAGCGGGGTCGGCTCAATGACAGACGAAATTCGCGCCTGCGCCGCCTGGATGTCGGCCGCGTGCACGGGCTGGAAGTTCGATGCTGCATTAGAGGCTGCGTTCGAGGCTGCGTTCATGGACAGCTAGTGTATCGCTCCCGCTTCTCCGGCCCCGAGTACGCACCCCGCCCGGAGGTTGTTTACGTGTCATTTGCCAGACCGTCACCTGGCCCTGTTCCCGAATCCATCTCGGTGACACTTCACACAGCTAATAATTGACTGCCAATTACTTCCGCATTTCTTGAAAGGTGTCTTTCGTGAGCATCTCCCGCACCGCATCCGTCGGTCTCGCGGCCGCGACCGCACTGGCCGCCGCCGTCACTCTCGCCAGCCCCGCCCAGGCTGAGGTCGTGGACAACCCGGTGTACGACAGGGCCGCCGCGGCGACAGTGGACATCGCGGCGATCGGCTCCTACGACACGGATATCTTCGATAAGTCCGCGGCCGAGATCGTCGCGTACCACGCCGCCTCCAAGCGTGTGCTCATCGTCAACGCCCAGGCCGGCATGATCGACGTGCTCGACGTCTCCGATCCCACCGCACCGACCCACATCGGCACCGTGTCCGGCGGCGAGGGCACCACCATCAACTCCGTGGCGGTGCGGCCTGACGGCCTCGCCGTGGCCACCGTCGAGCCGGATGCCGACAAGACCCTCCCGGGCGAGCTCATCTTCTTCGACGCCGCCTCCGACACCTTCGATGTTCTCGGCCGCGTCACCGTCGGTTCCCTGCCCGACATGGTCACCATCACCGCCGACGGCGCGCACGCCCTGGTGGCCAACGAAGGCGAGCCGGCCTCCGACTACTCGGTGGATCCGGAGGGGTCCGTCTCCGTTGTCGCGCTGCGCAGCGGACTCGAGGCCTCCGCCCAGGCCGACGTCCGCACCGCGGACTTCACCGCGTTCAACGCGGAAGGTGCGCTGCCTGAGGGGGTCCACATCTTCGGCCAGGTCGGGGCGTCCACCACCGTCGCCCAGAACCTCGAGCCCGAGTACATCACGGTCTCCGGCGGCACGGCGTACGTCTCGCTGCAGGAAAACAACGCCATCGCGGTCGTGGACGTCGCCACCGCGACCGTCGAACGCATCCTCCCGCTCGGCTACCAGGACCGCACGTCCGTCGCCTTCGACGCCTCCGACCGCGACGGCGGCATCAACCTCCGCACCTGGCCCATCAAGGGCATTCTCCAGCCGGACGCCGTGGCCTCCTACACCGCGGGCGGGCAGACCTACATCGTCACCGCCAACGAGGGCGACTCCCGCGATTGGGACGCGTACTCCGAGGAGGAGAGCCTCAAGAACTTCGGCGAGGACACCGCCCCGCTGTGCGAGGGCTTCGGCGGGCTCAACCCCGACGAGCTGACCTTCTTGCGCTCCGACGGCGGCGCCGGTCGCCTGAAGCTGACCACGGCCTTCGGCCTCAACGCAGAGGGGACCTGCTACGACGACCTCTACGCCTTCGGCGGCCGCAGCTTCTCTGTCTTCTCCGCGGACGGCACCCGCGTGTTCGACTCGGCCGATGACTTCGAGCGCATCACCGCGCGCGTGCTTCCCGAGTACTTCAACTCCAACAACAACAAAGCCGAGTTCGACTCCCGGTCCGACGACAAGGGCCCCGAGCCCGAGGGCGTGGCCCTGGGCACGATCAACGGCCGCACCTACGCCTTCATCGGCCTCGAGCGCATCGGCGGCGTGATGGTCTACGACGTCACCGACCCGGCCAACGCGACCTACCAGGCCTACATCAACAACCGCGACTTCTCGAGCAATACCGGCGACCTCGGCCCCGAGGGCCTGACCTTCATTCCGGCCAGCGACTCCCCCACAGGCGAAAACCTCCTCGTCGTGGGCAACGAGGTCTCCGGTTCCACCACGATCTACCAGGTTGATTCCCTCATCGCCCCGCCCGTGACCGACCCGGTCTCCAGCGCGGAGGGCTCGTCGAGCTCCGATGGTTCTTCGGAGGGTGTCACCGGCTTCATCCTCGGCGCACTCGTGGCTCTCCTCGGCGCGTTCGCCGCCGTCGCCGGCGCCGTCAACATGGGCATCATCCCCAACCCGCTCCCCTCGCTGGCGGCATACCTGCCGCAGCTGCCGTTCTAAAACTACCGCCGGCGGAGATTGCGCGGTACATCACTCGCAAGCATCCCCGCCTTTTCAACTTCGAAGGATTAACCGTGATTCGTCGCTTCACCACCGCTCCCATCGCAACGGCCCTCGCAGCCAGCCTCGTCACCGCTCCGGCATCCGCCGAGGACACCACCGGAGATGACTCCACCAGCACCACCAGCAGCACCAGCACTGCTGCAACCACCACGGAAACTGCTACGGAAACGGCCACGACCACCCCGGCGGCGCCGGTCACCACGACCACCACGACCACCACGCCGGCGCCGGCACCGGACAGCAGCTCCGCCGGCCTGGTTGAGGCTAGCTCCCTGTCCGAGCGGGGCCAGACGTTCTTCGCGGTGCTCAAGTTCATCATCGTCGTCACCACCGCCCTGGCCCAGGCGGCAGCCATCATCATCCCGGCTTCCCCCGCGCTCCAGGCCATGATCCGCGACTTCCTGGGACGCTAAACCCGGGCCGCCAACGCCGGACACCGGCCACGCACCACATGTGAGCCCCGCAAGGGTTTCCCTTGCGGGGCTCACATGCGTCGACAAGCAGCTATCCCAGAATGCCCACGCCCATGTTCGCCTTGAGGTCGCCCATCAAGCTCGCCGAGCGCTCCACGCGCAGATGGTCACTCAGGACCATCATCTGCGACTGGTCGCCGTAGACCAGGTTGAGGTAGACGTCCGAATCGCCCGGATTCGCCTCCAGAACGGACTTGAGCCTGCGGATGTTGTCCAGCGTGCACTGCTCCGTGCGCAGCGTCAGCCGCAGCGGCAAGCCCGCGCCGTTGCCCGGACCCAGCTCCGGCACCTTGACGTCATCGCCGAACAGGCTGAAGCGGTCGTCGCGGATGGAGACGTGCGCCTTCGCCAAGATGATGTTGTCCTCCACGATCTGCGGCGCGACGAGGGCGTACACCTTGTTAAAGAGCAGCACCTCCACCTGGGCGCCGTGGTGGTCCTCGATGGTGACAATCGCCCACGGGGAGCCGTCCTTCTTGGAAAACCTGCGGTCCACGCTTGAAATCAGCCCGCCGATGGTGACCTCGGCGCCGTTGCGCAGCTCGCCGGAGAGAATGTCGGTGAGCTGGGTGTCCGTCTGGGCGTCGATCGCCTCCTCGAACCCGTCCAGCGGGTGCCCCGACACGTAGAGGCCGAGCATCTCCCGCTCGAGCGCGAGCAGATGCTTGCGGTCCCACTCGTCGTCGGGCACCTCGATGGAAAACGCCGCCTGGGGCGCGTCCCCGTCGCCCCCGAAGCTGGCGAATAGGTCGAACTGCCCCTTGTCGGCCGCCTTCTTGGTGGTCAGGACCGAATCCACCGCGTCCTCCTGAATCAGCATGAGCCCCTTGCGCGGGTGCCCGAGCGAATCAAAGGCGCCGGCCTTGATCAGCGACTCCGTGATGCGCTTGTTGCAGGCCAGCAAGTCGATCTTGTCCAGGTAGTCGGAGAAGCTGGTAAAAGCCCCCTTCGTGCGGCGGGTCTCCTTGATGGACTCAACGACCTCCGCGCCCACGTTGCGCACCGCGGCTAGGCCGTAGCGGATGTCCTCGCCCACGGCCATGAAGTTCTCCTCGGACTCGTTGATGTCCGGCTGCAGCACGCTGATGCCGAGGTGGCGGCAGTCGGCGAGGTAGATGGCGGACTTGTCCTTCTTGTCGCCCACCGACGTCAAAAGGGCGGCCATGTACTCCGCCGTGTAATTCGCCTTCAGGTACGCCGTCCAGTAGGAGACCAGGGCGTATCCCGCCGCGTGCGACTTGTTAAACGCGTAGGAGGCGAACGGTTCGATCGTGCCCCACAGAGCGTCGACGGCATCCTTGCTGAAGCCGTTGGCAAACATGCCCTCCGAGAACTTGGAGTACTCCTTCGCCAGCACCTCGGGCTTCTTCTTGCCCATGGCCTTGCGGAAACCGTCCGCCTCGCCGGCGGTGTAGTTCGCCACCTTCTGGGAAATCCTCATAATCTGCTCCTGGTAGACGATGAGACCGTACGTCTCGTCCAGGATCTCGCGCAGCGGCTCCTCCAGCTCCGGGTGGATTGGGGTGATCGGCTTGCGCCCGTTCTTGCGGTCCGCGTAGTTCAAGTGGGCGTTGACACCCATCGGGCCCGGACGGTACAGGGCCAGGGAGGCGACGATGTCGTTGAAGCCGGTCGGCTTCATGCGCTTGAGCAGCTCCTGCATGCCGCCGGAGTCGAGCTGGAAAATACCCAGCGTGTCCCCGCGCGACAACAGTTCGTAGACCGCCGCGTTGTCCACGTCCAGGGTCTCCAGGTCGATGGTCTCGCCGCGGTTCTTCTCGATGTTTTCCAGGGCGTCGCCGATGACGGTGAGGTTGCGCAGCCCCAGAAAGTCCATCTTGAGCAGCCCGATGGACTCGCAGGCCGGGTAGTCCCAGCCGGTGATCAGGGCACCGTCGGCGGGCCGTTTCCACATCGGGATGTGGTCCATCAGCGGCACGGACGCCATGATCACCGCGCAGGCGTGCACGCCGGCTTGGCGCACGACGCCCTCGAGCCCGCGCGCCGTCTCGTAGATCTTGGCCACGTCCGGGTCCGTCTCAATGAGCGAACGGACCTCCGCCGCCTCGGAGTAGCGGTCGTGCTCGGGGTCGGTGATGCCGGAGAGCGGAATGTCCTTGGCCATGATCGCGGGCGGCAGCGCGCCGTTAATCCGGTCGGCCATCTGGAAGCCGGGCTGGCCGAAGTTCACCTTCGCGGAGTCCTTGATGGCCTGCTTCGTCTTCACCGTGCCGAACGTGATGACCTGGGCGATCTTATCCTCGCCCCAGCGCTCGGCGGCGTAGGTGATCATCTCGCCGCGGCGGCGATCGTCGAAGTCGATATCGATATCGGGGGCGGAGGGCCGCTCCGGGTTGAGGAAGCGCTCAAAGAGCAGGCCGTGCTCGATGGGGTCGATGTTGGTGATGGTCAGCGCATAGGCCACCAATGAACCGGCGGCGGAACCGCGGCCCGGCCCCACGCGGATGCCGATCTCGCGGGCGTGCTTGATCAGCTCGGCGACGATGAGGAAGTACGAGGGGTAGCCCTTCATGTCGATCACGTCGACTTCGTAGTTCGCCCGCTCGGTGTATTCCCGCGGCACCTCCTGGCCGGGGAAACGGCCCTCGAGCCCGCGCGCGACCTCCTTGCGCAGCCACGTCGTCGGAGTTTCGCCCTCGGGGACGTCCGCGATGGGCATGCGGTCGTGCGGGTGCTCCTCCCATAGCTCCGAGTAGTCGCCCACGCGCTCCGCGATCCACAGCGTGTTGTCGCACCCGTCCGGCACGGTGGAGTCCCACGTCTCGCGCATCTGTGCGGCCGACTTGATGTAGTAGCCGGTGCCGTCGAACTTGAAACGGTCCGGGTCCAGCAGCGTCTTGCCCGTCTGCACGCACAGCATCGCCTCGTGCGCCGGGGCCTGGGACTCGAGCACGTAGTGGCAGTCGTTGGTCACCAGCGGCGGGAGATCCAGCATCTCGCCGATACGCAACAGGTCGTCGCGGACCCGGCGCTCGATGTGCAGGCCGTGATCCATCAGTTCTAGGAAGTAGTTGTCCTTGCCGTAGATGTCCTGCCACATCGCCGCGGCCTCAAGCGCGGCGTCGAACTGGCCGAGGCGCAGGCGGGTCTGCACGTCCCCCGAGGGGCAGCCGGTGGTGGCGATGATGCCGTCGGCGTGCTCGGCGATGAGCTCCGCGTCCATGCGCGGCCATTTACCCAGCTGGCCCTCGTAGGAGGCGAGCGTGGACAGCTTGAATAGGTTGCGCAATCCCGTGGCGTTTTCCGCCAGCATCGTCTGGTGCAGGTAGGCGCCGGAGGCGGAGACGTCGTCGCCCTTCTGATCCGGGGTACCCCACAGCACGCGCTTCTTGTTGAAGCGCGACTCCGGGGCCATGTACGCCTCGATGCCGATGATCGGCTTGACCCCCGCGTCGACCATCCGGCGGTAGAAGGCGTTGGAGCCGAACATGTTCCCGTGGTCGGTCATGCCGACCGCCGGCATGCCTTGGCGGACCACCTCGTCCGCCAGCAGATCCACCTTGGCCATCCCGTCCAACATGGAGAACTCGGTGTGGTTGTGCAGGTGGACGAAGGAGGAGTTTTTGGCCATGCGGGCTATCCTAGCCCCCTGCCCCGACAGGCGAAAGCGCCCAAATCACAGCGCTGTAACCTCCCGGAAACTCCTCGGGAGCTACTCGTAGCGCAGCGCTTCGATGGGCTGCATCTTCGCCGCCTTCGACGCCGGGTACGCCCCGAAGAACACGCCGGTGGCCAGGGAAAACAGCAGCGACATCAGCACCGCATTCAGCGGCGGGAGGACGAACGCGTCGAACGCCGAGGTGGCGGCCATGCCGATGACCGAGCCCAGCACGATGCCGATCACGCCGCCGATGAGGCAGACCAAGATGGCCTCCACGATGAACTGGGTGCGGATGTCGCGCTGCGTGGCTCCGAGAGCCTTGCGGATGCCGATCTCGCGGGTGCGTTCCGTCACGGTGATCAGCATGATGTTCATCACCCCGATGCCGCCGACGACGAGGGAGATCCCGCCGATGGCGGAGAGCACCGTGGAGATGATGCCGAAGACGCTCGTGAGCTGCTCGAGCCCGGCCGACAGGTCCACCACCGTGATTTGAAACTCAGGGTTGCGCTCGTACCAGCGATTCAGATAGCTCTGCAGCTCGGATTGGAACGCCGCGGTGTCCTCTTCCGGGGACGACTGCACGGAGAAGCTGCTCAGAGACCTGATCTGGGTGCCCAGCCGGTCCGCTGCGCTGATCGGGATGAAGCTGTCGCCGAGGGACTGGTCGCCCCCGAACATGCCCGCGTTGCCCTGATCCTTGAGCACCCCGACGACGGTGAAGACGGCGGTGTTGTTGCCCACCGTGACGTCGATGCGCTCGCCGAGCGCCGCCTGCGCGTCGCCCCCGAAAAGCGCCGTGACCAGAGTGGGCGAAACCACCGTCACCGGCCGACCCTGAGCAATGTCGGTCTCGCTGAGCCCGCGGCCGAACTCCACCTGCTCGTTGCGCATGGCCAGGGTCTGGGTCATCGAGGGGTAGACCGTGACCGAGGAGGTTGAGTCCCCGTACGTGACGTCGCCGCTGCTAGAAATCGTGTTGGGCACATCCACCCCGCGCACGCGCGGGCCGAAATGGGTCCGCAGCTCCTCGAGCTGCTCAAAGGACACTTGGTCCTGCTCGTCCCGCGGCGGGGCGGAGTTGAGCTCGGCGTAGGGGTCGTCGGGGTTTGCCCCGGGCTCGCCGCGCTCGTGGACCACGACGATATGGTTCGTGGCACCCACGCCCTCCAGGGACGACATCACCTCTTTTTGCAGGCCCGCGCCCAGGGTCATGATGATGATCACGGCCATGATGCCGATGATGATGCCCAGGAGGGTCAGCAGCGAGCGCAGTTTGTTGTTGTTCAGGCTCGACGCGGCAAGCCGCAGTGACTCGGTAAAGTTCACGGGTCTAGTCCTCCCCCGCCCGACGGCCGGCGGGGCGACGGATGGCGTCGATGTCGCCGTCCTTCATCTCCACGATCCGCTCGGTCTCTTCCGCCAGCTCCGGGTTGTGGGTGATGAACACGATGGCTTTGCCCAGGTCCTCGTGCAGCTCATGGAACAGGTCCATCACCATGCGGCCGGTCTTGGAGTCCAGGGCGCCGGTGGGTTCGTCGGCAAGCAGAAGGTCGGGGTCGTTGGCGAGGCTGCGGGCGATGGCCACTCGCTGCTTCTGGCCGCCCGAGAGCTCGTTGGGCAGGTGGTTGAGGCGGTCGCCCATGCCCATCTTGTTCAGCAGGTCGGCCGCGAGCTCCTCGCGCTCCCGCTTGTCGACGCCCGCGTACATCATCGGCATGGCGACGTTCTGGAGCGCGTCAATGCGGCCGATCAGGTTGAAGTTCTGGAAGATGAATCCGATGTTCTGGCTGCGGTAGGCGGCGAGCTCCTGGTCAACCTTGGCGTATACCGGCTCCCCGTTGAAGGCGTAGGCGCCCTCTGTGGGGCGATCCAACATGCCAATGAGATTCATCAACGTGGACTTGCCGCAGCCGGAGGGCCCGACGATGGAGACGAACTCGCTTTGCGCGGTGTAGAAGTCGATACCGTGCAGGACACGCACCTCTCCGGGCTCACCGGGGTTGTATGTTTTCACGATCCGGCGCATGTCAATAAGCAGGCCGGTATCCGCCATGTTCGGGCTGGTCGCGGCCGGGGTGTCGGGAACGGTCACAGGTCTAGCCCTTGTTCTCCTCGCGCGCCGCGGCGACATCGTCCGGGTTGAAGTTCGGGTCCCCGATGGTGACCGTCTCCCCGACCCGGCCGCGGTACTCGTCCGGCCAGTTGATGACAATGTCGCCCTCTCTCAGGTCGCCGCCGGTGACGGCGACATCCACCTCGTTGGCCGCGCCGGTGGTCACGGTGCGTTCCTCCACGGTGCCGCGGCGCTCGCCGTCTCCTGCGGCGAGGACGAGCACCTTCTTCGCCCCGCCGTCCTCGAACACCGCGTCCAGCGGGACGGACAGCGAGTCCGCGTCTTCTTCGGTGATGATCTCCGCGCGCACGCTTCCGCCGAGCAGGAGGCCCTCCTTGTCGCCGGTGACCTCGATATCGACGGGGAACATGACGGTTCCCTGCCCCTGGCCGTCCGGTTTCTGCTCGCCGGCGCTTCCGACCGGCGAGACCCATGTCACCTTGCCCTCGAACTCCGTGTCGCCCGTCGCCGTGGACGTAAACCGCACCTTGTTGCCGGCCGCGATCGTGGAGACGTCCCCCTCGCGGACATTGGTGCGGATCTTCAGCCGCGAGTCATCCGCGATGGTGAGCAGCTTGCCCTGGGGGATGTCCCCCTCCGAGACGTCGACAGTGGTGACAAGGCCCGCCATGGGGGCGTGCACGGTGGCAGATTGGACCTGGTATTCCAGGTTGCCGTCGCCGGTGGCGTCGCCCGCCGCCTCCGCCTTGCGCCACGCCGAATCCACCTGGCGTTGCAGCTGGTCTCGCTCCTGCGCCGCTTGCGCGTAGGCGACGTCGAGCTGCGCGTAGGCGTCCTGCAGCGCGGCGTAGGCCTGCCCGACGTTCGCCTGGCCGGTAGCCTGCTGCTGTGCCTGTGCCACCTCCCGCTGGCGCCCGATTTCCTGCTGGATGAGCTGCTGCTGTGTATCCGGGGCGGTGGCGGGTGCCGGCGCGGGGGCGGGCGCCGGCGCTGGGGCCGGCTGCCCGGAACCGGGGAGGATGCTGCCGGAGCTGATGTCCCCGATGATTTTCTTCACCTGGTTTGCAGAGGCGTCCATCGCCACTGCACCCTGGGCGGCGACGGCGGCATCGTAGGCCGCCTGGGCCTGGTTCACGGCCGCCTGAGCCTGCGCGATGGAGGGGTAGACGCCCCGGTTGATCTGGTCCTGCACCGCGTTGAGCTGTGCCTGGGAGGTTTCTACGGCGTCCATTGCGTCGGCCTGGGCGAGCGCCTGCTGCTGTTGCTGCTGCGCCAGCTGGCGCTCGGCGTCTGTGCTGTCCATCTCGACGAGGAACTGATCCACGCCGACCCTGTCCCCCGCCGCGACGGCGACGCGCTCCACCTTCGACTGCAGCGGGGTGGTGATGCTCAGCGAGCGGATGGGGCCGATGTTTCCGTTGACCACGATGGAGTTGGTCACGCCGTCCTCCCGCGCCACGGTGTAGTCCCCCGCGCCGAGCCCGTTTTTCTCGTCGGCTCCGCCGAGGCCGCAGGCGGAGGCGAACAGCAGCGACGCCGACACCGCCGCAACCGCAGCCCGCCTGATATGGATCTGCCACGGCCTCACCGGGCCATTGGCGGTGGGGCCGAACGGGGTGCCGATTCCGGGGACGGAAACCAAAGTTGCTCCTCAGGGGCGGTGATAATCTGACCTGGAAAACTATACACGTGTGCCCGGACCGCGCCGACGGCGCGGCGACCGGGTCAGGGCGTGACCGGCGAGATGGCAAAGGCGGACCATCGCGCGTCGGCGGGCAGGGCCTCCACCGCGTAGACGCCGCGTCGGGAGCGGATTTCCCGCAGGTCAGCGCAGTCCGCCCGCACGACGGCCCCGGTCGGGCGAGCCCCCTCAATCCCGGTGGCCGCCTTCAACCGGTCCGCCTCGCGCTCGAACGCTCTTTCGCGCCCCTCGCCGCGCACGGGCTCGGGCACAGGGCGCGCGGCCGCCCCGCCGAACACCACGGCGCTCACCCGCGGCGCCGGAGCGAGGATGTCCGCGGCACGCCGCGGGTCCTCCTCGCCGTCGAAGGACACGAGCGCCCACACCGCACCGTCGCCCCCACCGTCGCAGGCGCCGAGCGACGCCTCCGCACGCGCGCCGTAGTCTCGGGCACTCTCCCCCGTGACCATGCCGAGCCTGTCGCCCTGGTAGACGGGAGCGGGCTGCGCCCTCACACCAAGTACCCACAGCCCGGCGAGCAGGGCGCATATGACAACGACGGCGATTACGGCCCGCGTTCCCGCTCTCACCCGCGCAGGACCTCGAGCGCGTGCTGGAGGTCCGCCGGGTACGGCGACTCCACCACGGTGTATTGGCCGGTGCGCGGGTGGGTGAACCCGAGCCTGGTGGCGTGCAGCCACTGCCGGATCAGCCCGAGGCGCTTGGACAGGTTCGGGTCCGAGCCGTACATCGGGTCACCCACGCAGGGGTGTCCCACCGCGGACATGTGGACGCGGATCTGGTGCGTGCGGCCGGTTTCCAGGTGGACCTCCAGCAGGCTGGCCTCGCGGAAGGCCTCGATGAGCTCGTAGTGCGTCACGGCGGGGCGCCCGTCCGAGGTCACCGCGAATTTCCACCCGGCGGACGGGTGACGGCCGATCGGGGCGTCGACCGTGCCCACAATCGGATCCGGCAGCCCCTGGACCACCGCGTGGTAGGTCTTGTCCACCGTGCGCTCCTTGAACGCGCGTTTGAGCACGGAGTAGCCCTGGACGCTTGCAGCAACCACCATGACCCCGGACGTGCCGACGTCGAGACGCTGGACGATTCCTTTGCGTTCGGGCGGGCCGGCGTCGGGAAGCGCAATGCCCATCGCCTGCAGGCCGCCGACGACGGTGGGCCCGTCCCAGCCGAGCGTGGGGTGGGCGGCGACGCCCACTGGCTTGTCCACGGCGATGACGTCCGCGTCCTGGTAGATGATCTCTAGGCCTTCGACGCGCTCCGCCTTCGGCTCGGGCGGCCTCTTCGGCTCGGGCAGTGTCACCTCGAGCAGCGCACCGGCGTTGACGCGGTCGGATTTTGTGACCGGGGAGGCGTCGATTAGCACGCTGCCCTCGGCGGCGATCTCGGCCGCGACGCTGCGGGAGAGGCCGAAGAGCTTGGACACGGCCTGGTCCACCCTCATCCCGTCGAGCCCCTCGGGCACGGGCAGCGCGCGAAACTCACCCGCCATGCGTCGACCTCCGCTCGGAGGCGAAAACCGCGGCGACGAAGACAATGACGCCGACGGTGATCGACGCGTCCGCGATGTTGAACACCGCGAAACGCCCCACGGAGATGTAGTCCACCACGTGACCGAACCAAAATCCGGGATCTCGCAGCAGCCGGTCTATGAGGTTGCCCATCGCACCCCCGGCGATCAGCGCCAGCCCCAGCGCTTCCCAGCGGTCGCGGATCCGCGGCGCGGCGATCAGCGAGCCCACCACGAACGCGAGCTGGATGGTGGTAAACAGCCAGGTCGAGTTCCGCCCCATGGAAAACGCCGCCCCCGGGTTGAACAGGAGGTAGAGGCGAAACCAGTCGCCCACGACCGGCACGGGCACGCCCGGCTCGAGGAAGGCGAGTACGAGCTGCTTGACCACCTGGTCCACCGCCGCCACGGCCGCCATGATGCCCACAATGAACCAGGTCCACCGGTGTCGCGCGGGCTGTTCGGGCTGTGCGGGCGATTGTTTGTCCTCCATCGCCTGACAACTCTAGCCCGCGGCCGTGCGGTAGGTTCAAAGAGTGTTTACTCAGCGCCGAGTCCCCGCCGTGATCGCGGCCGCCCTCACGGCGGCGCTCGCACTTGCCGGATGTTCCCGGGCCGAGCCCGACCCCGTGGCCGACGTCCCCGCGTTTGCCGTGGACTCCCCGGCGGTAACCCTGGTGACCCCCGGGGACAACCCCCGCGTGCTCGAGTACGCGGACCACGCCGGAGACAACGGGGACGAGGGGCCCTGGGGCACCACCGCCGCGGTGTACGGCGGGATCGATCAGTCCGTGCACAACGCCTCCGGCCTCTCGCCGGACGCGCCCGCAGGCGGAGACGTCAACCGCGTCACGCTGCCGCTGTCGGTAACATCCCGGCCCGCCCCCGCACCGGGCGTCGGAGAGAACCCCGCCGACCGCCGCGTTGATCTCACTGTCGGGCCCGGCACGCATTCCGACCTTGCCCTGGGACAGGAGGTCGCCACCGCGGAGGGGTTCCTCATGTCCTGGCGCGCCGCCTCCTCCGGACGCGTGGACACCCTCAAGCTGCTCGCCCCGCCGGAGTCCTCCACCACCGGGCGCAGCATCGTGGAGTCCTCACTGCTGTCGCTCATGTCCGCCTCCGTGGTCTTCCCCGCCGAGCCGGTGGGCGTGGGCGGGGTGTGGACCGTCTCCAGCCGGGTCACGGGAGACACGAGCATGCTGCGCACCACCACCTACACCGTCACCGGCGCCGAAGGCGACACCGTCAGCCTCGACGTGTCCGTCGACGAGCGCCCGACCCAGCCGGAGCTGACCATCGACAACGAGATCGCGGGCGACCTCGACGGCGCGACTTTGACCGTGGAGAATTCCTCGACCACCTCCGAGGGCTCGCTCACCGTCGACCTGCGGCGCCCCCTTCCGGTGAGCGGGCGCGTGTCCGCCACCACCCGCGTGATCTACGCGGGGCCGCGCCCGGAGGCCCGGGTGGTCCAGGACATCACCAGCGCCGTGGAGTTCGGGGTTTAGCCGTGGTCGCCGCCCTACACATTGGCCTCGACGGCATCTCGTACACCTACCCCGGCGGCCGGCGCGTGCTCACCGACATCTCCTTCGCCGTCCCCTCCGGCTCAGTCACGGGCCTGATCGGGGAAAACGGGGCGGGCAAATCCACCCTCCTCGGCGTCATCACCGGGCTGCTGCGGCCCGACGCGGGCACGCTCATCACCCCGCTCGCCACCGGGTTCATCGCCCAGGAGACCTCCCTGCCGTTTACCGAGCCCGCGTCCTCGCTTATCGACGCCGCCGTGCACGAGCTGCGCTCCGTCGAGCGCGACATCACCGTCTTCTCGGAGCGCATGGCCGCGGAGCCGGACAACGCCACGCTGGCGGCCGACTTCGACCGCGCGCTCAGCCGCGCCGAGAACTCGGGCGTGTGGGAGCTCGACGCGCGCATCGCCACCGTGCTCGCCGGCCTCGGTCTGTCCAACGTCGCCCTGTCCACGCCGCTGGGCGAGATGTCGGGCGGTCAACGCCGCCGCTTCGCCCTTGCCGCCCTCCTGCTGCGCCCCGTCGACGCCATGGTCTTGGACGAGCCGACGAACCACCTCGACGACGAGGCCGTGGACTTCCTCGTCGACGAGCTGCGCGCGTTCGCCGGCCCGGTGCTCGTCGCCTCCCACGACCGCTACTTCCTGGACCAGGCCTGCGACGGGCTGGTGGACCTCGACCCCTCCCTCGGGCCCGAGGGGGGTTTCGGCGAAGGCACCCGCCAGGGCGCCCGCTTCACCGGCTCGTTCAGTGATTACCTCACGGCGCGGACGAAGCTGCGCGAGCGCTGGGCCAGTGACTACGCGGCCCAGGAGCACGAGCGCGCCCGCCTGGCCGCCGCGGCCGAGCAGGGCGCCGACGACATCTTCCACTCGCAGGCGAGCAAGTCCGAGACGCGCAGCTCGGCGAAGTTCTACGCCGACCGCGCCGCGAAAACCGTGGGCAACCGGCGCCGCTCTGCCGTAAGCCGGCTCGACGCGCTCGAGCGCGCCGAGATCCCGGCCCCGCCCGAGCCCCTAACCTTCCGGGGAGTTCCTCCGCATGCGGTGACGAGCCTGGGCCTGCCCGCGGTCGTGGCCACCCGCCTCAGCGTGCCCGGGCGTCTCGCGCCGCTGGACCTCAAAGTCCAGCCCGGCGAGCAGCTGCTGATCGAGGGGCCGAACGGCTCGGGCAAGTCCACCTTCCTGAAAATCCTCGACGGCGAGCTCACCGATTTCGCAGGCGAGCTCGTCATGCCCGAGGAGATGACCGTCGCCCGCCTGGAGCAGGACGACACCTGGGAAGATCTCTCGCGCACCGCGGAGGACGTCTTCGACTCCCTCGTCCCACCCGGCACCCCGACGCTGGTGGAGATGGGTCTGATGAGCGAGGAGCAGGCGGCGACCGCGCTGGGTGACCTCTCGCTGGGTCAGCGCCGCCGGGTCTCCCTCGGCGTCATCCTCGCCTCACCGCCGGACTTGCTGCTTCTCGACGAGCCCACCAACCACATCTCCCTCGTCCTCGCCGAGGAGCTGGAGACCGCGTTGCTGGACTTCGAGGGCACTGTGGTGATCACCAGCCACGACCGGTGGCTGCGCCGGCGCTGGCGCGACCGCATTGCCCGGGGAGATTCCCGGGCGCGGGTGGTCCGGCTCTCCACGCTGTGGGAGCAGGAGGAGTGGCGCGAGTAGGCGGCGGCCGGCAGCCGGCGACTGGCTCAGTGCAACATCACATCGTGCACTGGTGCCCTAGAGCGCGGGCGCGGGAGCCTCCACGGGAGCCTCGGCCGGTGCTTCCGCCGGGGCCTCAACGGGAGCCTCGGCCGGCGCCCCCGCCGGGGCGGCCTGGCACATCGCCGGCAGCTGCTCCGGGGGCAGCGTGTGCGTGACCAGGGTGCAGGCCCAGGTCTGCGACAGCTTCCAGTGGCCGTCCTCGAACACGAACTCGACGTTTTCGGCCAGTCCGGTGGAGTCGGCGGCCTCGGCGGGCTGGGTGAAGCTCACGGTGGCGAGCACGGTGTTGGGCTCGTAGCCCGGAAGGACCGGGTCGACGACCTGGAAGTTAGCGCCGGACTCCTGCTGGGACTGCGCCATGACGTCGAAAAGCTCGGGCGCGGTCTCCCCGCCCTGGACGGTGAGCACGCGCTCCTCCATGGGCAGGGCGGGGTCCGTCGCGCGGGCGAGGACGCCGTTGAGCTCCGCGGCGGTGGGAAGCTGCGTGGCGGGGGCAGCCTCGGTGGATCCCGGCACGGGCTCGGCGGTAGCTGTGGTCGAGGTGGCGCCGGGCTCAGCGTCATCGCCCGTCGAGCAGGCCGCCAGGGTCAAGGCCGCACCGAATGCTGCCACTGCGGCGGTGAGTTTCCTTGCGTTCACTTTTCTCTCACGTCTCCTTAAAGGGGGGTGTAACCCGCCCGAGGTTACCGTTTTATAACGCCAAACCCCAACCGACGCTCTGGTAAACATGGGTAATCATGACCGTTCCTCAGCCCGGCGAGCCGTTCGTCCTCGTCATCTCCACAGGCGGCACCATCGCCTCCACCACCGATTCCCAGGGCGCGCGCGTGCCCTCCCTTACCGCGGAAGAGCTGGTCACCCGCTGCGGCGTCGACACGCCGGTGCGCGTCTACGACTCCGCCGCGCTGGACTCCTCCTCCATGGGGCTGGGCGACGTAGACAACCTGATCCAGCTTGTCCGCGCCGCGCTTGCCGACGCCCTTATCACCGGCATCGTGATCACCCACGGCACCGACTCCATGGCGGAAACGGCGCTCGCGCTAGACCTGGTCCACGTTGATCCGCGGCCGGTGATTCTCACCGGCGCGCAACGCCCGGCCGACCACCCGCAGCCCGACGGCCCGGACAACCTGCGCCGCTCCATCGAGCTGGCCGCGGACCCGCTGGCGCGCGGGCGCGGGGTGACCGTCCACTTCGGCGGGGACACCCTGGCGGCGCGCGGGCTGATCAAAAACGACACGGAGTCGCTGCGCGCCTTCGCCCTGACCGCCCCGCTCACGCTGCCGCGGCCCGCGGCGGTCGCGCCCGCCGCCCTGGCGGGCCTGAACGTGCCGATCCTGCGCGCGTGGCCCGGCGCGGACGCGTCGCTGGTGGAGCTCGTGGCGGGGCAGAACCCGGACGGGATCGTGGTGGAGGCGCTCGGGTCCGGCAACGTGTCCGACGCGATGGGCGACGCGCTCGCCCGCGTCGCAGAGGCCGGGATCCCGGTGGTGCTTGCCACGTCCGTGCCCTACGGCGAGGTCGCCTTCGCCTACGGCGGCGCGGGTGGGGGTGCGACCCTGGGCGCCCGCGGGGTGCTGCCGGCCGGGTGGCTGCGCGCGGGGCAGGCGCGCATGGCCCTGCTCACCGCTATCGCCACGGGCACGGACCCCCGCCTACTGCTGGGCTGAGCGCCCCAGCCAGTCCTCCCACGCCAGGGAGTCCACCGGGTCGGCCGGGACGAGGCCCGGCTCGTCCACCCGCAGGTTGACGGTGCGGCCGGGGCCGGTCGCGCGCGTTTCAAAGCGCACCGTCACCCAGCCGTGCCCCGTGCCCTGCACCCACCCGTGGCCGTAGGCCGGGTGGAAGACATCCTGGGTGGCGCGCCACACCCCGGGCGACTCCCCCGCCTCCCCCATTTCCACGGAAACATCCGGTTCCGCGGCCGGGGCGCGGTCGCTCACCCCGGTTTCGAAATCCCCGCCGTGAGGCGCCGGTGCGTCGATGCGCTGGTCCAGTTCGGGGAAGAGCACGTCCTGCAGCGCGTCCTCCAGTCCGGAGTAGGACACCCCGACCAGCCTGATGGGGCCGACTTCGCCCGGGTAGCGCACTAGCTTGAAGGCGGTGGCGGTGAGCGTGTCGGCGTCGTCGGTGGCGTACGGCAGCGTCGCCGAGCGTGATTCGATGCGGAAGTCCGCCATGCGTAGTTTTACGGTCACGGTGCGCGCTCCGCGGCCGTCGTGAAGCAGACGGCGGTGGGACTCCTCGGCGGCGCGCGTGAGCGCGGCGTCCACCTCGCCGGGCGTGGTCAGGTCCCGCGGGTAGGTGTGCTCGGAGGAGATCTGCTTGGCCTCCGCGCGCGGGGCGACCTCGCGGTCGTCCACCCCGCGGGCCAGCTGCCACAGCTGTTTGGCCACGACCCCGCCGAGCGCGATCTCCACCTCTTTTTCGCTCAGCGCGGCGAAGTCCCCGATCGTTGTGATCCCGGCGCTGCTCAGCTTCGCCTCGGTGACGGGGCCCACGCCCCACAGCTCGCTCACCGGCAGCGGGTGCAGGATGTCGAGCTGCTGCGCGTGCGGGATGACGAACACCCCGTCCGGTTTGGCCAGCCCTGAGCCGATCTTGGCGTACTGCTTGCCGCTTCCCGCGCCTATCGACGCCGGCAGGCCCGTCTCCGCCGCGATGTCCGCCCGCAGCCGGTTGGACCACTCGCGCACGTCGTCGACGCTCGCCCCGGCGAGCTCGGCGGGCTCCATGAACGCCTCGTCGATGGAGAGCTGCTCCACCACGTCGACGTGGCGGGCGATGACCTCGAACACGCGTGCCGACGCCGTCGTGTACACGGCCCGCCGCGGCGCAACCAGCACCGCCTTCGGGCCGACGAGCCGGGCCGCGCGGTGCGTCGGCATCGCCGAGCGGGCGCCGTAGGCGCGCGCCTCGTAGCTCGCGCCGGCGACGACTCCCCTCCCGCTCACGCCCGCGACGAGTACGGGGCGGCCTTTCAGCGTGGGGCGGGTGAGCTGCTCGCAGGACGCATAGAACGCGTCCATGTCGATGTGCAGCACCCAGCGATTTCCCGCCATACCCACTACGCTACCGGTCGCCGCAGCGCGACCGCCGCGACGATGAGCACGATCCCCGCGAGCTCCGCCGGGGTGAGCCACTGGCGCAGGGCTACCGCCCCCACGGCCGCGGCCACGAGCGGCAAGATCGCCTGCAGCAGCGCGAACTGGGAGGGGCCGGACAGGCGCATCACCACCTGATCGAGGGAGTACGGCACCGCGGCGGAGAGGAACCCGAGCGCGAGCCACGTGACGGCCAGGCGCCCCGGCTCGATGTGGGCGTGCGAGGTCGAGGCGGCCGTCCACGGCGACAACCACAGCCACAGCATCACGGGAAGCGCCGCGACCGTCGCCCACGCAAAACCTACCGCCGTGGACACCCTGGAGGTGGCAGGGTCGCCGGCGATGCGCGATCCGGCCACGATGTAGACGGCCCAGAGCGCGCCGGCAGCCAGCGCGAGGAGGATGCCCGCGGCGTTGTCCGACCAGGTGGCGCCCGAGATCACGAGCACGCCGGCCGCGGCCAGCGCCAGGGCGAGCCAGTCCCGCGCGCCGCGGGACCCGAGCGCCGCGATGGCCACGGGGCCGAGGAACTCGATCGCCACCGCGGTGCCCAGCGGGATGAGGGCGATAGCGGCGTAAAACGTCATGTTCATCGCCAGGGTGGCCAGCCCGTAGAACGCGGCGGCGCGGCCGGTGGGGCCGAGGAAGTGGCGCGGGTGGGGGCGTCGTAAAGCGAGCAGGATCAGGGCGGCCGCCGAGATGCGGAACCACGCGACGAGGGCGGGTGGGAACGCGTCGAAGAGCCCCACCGCGACGGCGGCCCCGGCATACAGCGAGGCGCCGGAGACCACCATGAGCGCCGGCGGCGCCCACCTCTCGCCCGCGCGCACGGGCTAGCCGCGCTTCGCGACGGTCGCGGTCACGCCGCCGACGACCTCGTGGCCCCCGCCGACGGGATCTGTGGTGATGTCGAACGAGGTGGCCAGCGTCTCCGCCGCGATGTGCTCGGCGTGGCGGTGCGCCCACTCTTGCTTGTCCGCGGGCACGGACAGCCTAACGGCGATGCGGTCGGACACGGCGAGGCCCTCGTTCTTGCGGGCATCCTGCAGGCCGCGGATCACGTCCGCCGCCCAGCCCTCGGCCTCGAGGTCCGGGGTGACGGTGGTGTCGAGGACGACCAGGCCGTCTGCTCCCTCGGCGCCGTCGACACGCGCCGTGGACTCGGGGTTCACGGCGACGAGCCGCTCGGTGTAGAGCTCCGGGGTGAGCACGATGTCGCCGTCGACCACCACGTCCTCGCCGCGGCGGACGTAGTTGCCCGCCTTGACGTTCTTGATGGCACGCTGCACGTCGCGCCCCAGCACCGGCCCGGCGACCTTCGCGTTGACCACGACCTCGAAGGAGCCGGCGGATGCGACGTCGTCGGTCAGCTCGACGTCCTTGACATTGACCTCGTCGCGGATCACGGCGGCGAAGTCCGCCAGCTGGCCCGCGTTCGGCAGCGCCACCGTCAGCTTCGGCAGCGGCAGGCGGTTGCGCAGCTTGTTGGATTTGCGCACCGAGCTCGCCGCGGAGCACACCGCGCGGGTTGCGTCCATGGACGCAACGAGGTCCGCGTCCGCCGGGATTTCCTCGGGGGTCGGGTAGTCCGCCAGGTGCACGGAGCGCTCGCCGGTCAAGCCCCGCCAGATCACCTCGGAGATGTACGGCAGAAGCGGCGCGACGACCCGGCTGGTGATCTCGAGCACGGTGTAGAGCGTGTCGAAGGCCTCCGGGTGCGCCTCCTGGCCCTCCCAGAAGCGGTCGCGGGAGCGGCGCACGTACCAGTTGGTCAGGGTGTCGGCGAACTGGCGCACCTCGTCGCAGGCGTCGGCAATGCGGGTGTCGTCGAGCGCGGCGCCGACGTTGACCACGAGATCGTGCGTCTTGGCCAGGATGTAGCGGTCGAGCACGTCGGTGGAGTCGCAGCGCCACGTCGCGTCGGTGGAGCTGTAGAGCTGCAGTAACGTGTAGGCGTTCCACAGCGGCAGCAGCGCCTGGCGCACCCCCTCGCGGATGCCCTGCTCGGTAACCACCAGGTTGCCGCCGCGCAGGATCGGGCTGGACATGAGGAACCAGCGCATCGCGTCCGACCCGTCGCGGTCGAAGACCTCGAAGACGTTCGGGTAATTGCCCTTCGACTTCGACATCTTCAGC
This sequence comes from Corynebacterium mycetoides, assembly GCF_900103625.1. NCBI lineage: Bacteria > Bacillati > Actinomycetota > Actinomycetes > Mycobacteriales > Corynebacteriaceae > Corynebacterium > Corynebacterium mycetoides. The sequence goes on from NZ_LT629700.1 coordinate 921,571, forward strand.
CCGTCGGAGCCGAGCACGATGCCGTGGGCAACGACCTTCTTGAACGCCGGGCGGTCGAACAGCGCCGTGGAGAGCGCGTGCTGGACGTAGAACCAGCCACGGGTCTGCCCGGAGTACTCCACGATGAAGTCCGCCGGCTGGCGCGCGTCGTGCTCCTCGACGTTCTCGAACGGGTAGTGGTACTGCGCGAACGGCATCGAGCCGGACTCGAACCAGCAGTCCAGCACGTCGGGCACGCGGCGCATGGTCGATTCGCCCGTCGGGTCGTCCGGGTTCGGGCGCGTCAGCTCGTCGATGTACGGGCGGTGCAGGCTCTCAGGGCGCACGCCGAAGTCGCGCTCGAGCTCGTCGAGGGAGCCGTAGACGTCCACGCGCGGGTACTCGGGGTTGTCGGAGACCCACGCCGGCACCGGGGAACCCCAGTAGCGGGTGCGCGAGATGTTCCAATCGCGCGCGCCCTCGAGCCATTTGCCGAACTGGCCGTCGCGGATATGCCCCGGGATCCACTCGATCTCCTTGTTGAGCTCCACCATGCGGTCGCGGAACTGACTGACCTTGACAAACCACGCCGGCAGCGCCATGTAGATCAGCGGCTCGCCGGAGCGCCACGAGTGCGGGTAGGAGTGCACGATCGTCTGGTCGCGCACGACGCGGCCAGCCGCTTTCAGGTCGCGGATGATGTCTCGGTTGGCGTCGAAGACGAGCTTGCCCTCGTACTCCGGCACAAGCGAGGTGAACTTGCCGTCCGCGTCGACGGGGATGACCAACGGGATGCCGTACTTGTCGGTGGTGGCCATGTCGTCCTCGCCGAAGGCGGGCGCCTGGTGCACCACGCCGGTGCCGTCCTCGGTGGTGACGTAATCGGCCACCAGCACCATGAACGCGTTGTCGGTGTCCGCGAAGTGGTCGAACACCGGGGCGTACTCCAGCCCCTCGAGCTCGGCGCCGGTGAACGTGGCCACGACCTCGGCGTCCGTGCCGAGCTCCTTGGCGTAGGCGCCGACCAGGTTGGAGGCGAGCAGGAACTTCTCGCCCCGGAAGCCCTCGGCGCCATCCTCGGCGACACGCACGAGCGAGTACTCGACCTTCGGGCCGACGGCGAGCGCGAGGTTCGACGGCAGCGTCCACGGCGTCGTGGTCCACGCGATGGCCGCGGCGTCGTGCAGCTCGGGGTGCTCCACCCAGGTCTTCTCCGCCGCGAAACCTGTGCGCGCGCCGGTAAACGGCATGGTCACGGTCACCGTGGGATCCTGGCGTTCGCGGTAGGCGTCGTCCAGGCGGGTCTCCTGGTTCGACAGCGGGGTGTGCTCCGCCCAGGAATACGGCAGGACGCGGAAGCCCTGGTAGATCAGGCCTTTGTCGTAGAGCTCCTTGAACGCCCACATGACGGACTCCATGTAGTCCAGGTCCATCGTCTTGTAGCCGTTGTCAAAGTCCACCCAGCGGGCCTGGCGGTTGACGTAGGCCTCCCACTCGTCGGCGTAGTGCATGACGGAGGTCGCGCAGTACTCGTTGAACCTCTCCAGGCCCATCTCCTCGATCTGGGCCTTGTCGGTGATGCCGAGCTGCTTCTCCGCCTCGAGCTCGGCGGGCAGCCCGTGGCAGTCCCAGCCGAACACGCGCGGCACGTAGTAGCCGGTCATCGTGCGGTAGCGCGGGACGATGTCCTTGACGTAGCCGGTGAGCAGGTGCCCGTAGTGCGGCAGGCCGTTGGCGAACGGCGGGCCGTCGTTGAACACGTATTCCTGCCCGCCCTCGCGGTTGCTTAACGACGCCTGAAAGGTGCCGTCCTCTTCCCAGAACGAGGCCACCTGCTTTTCCATCTCGGGGAAGGCGCTGCTGCCACCCGTCAGGTCGACCTTGGGGTACACGCCGCCGACTTCGCTCATTGGTGTTTCTCCTTCACTCACGTGTCATCGCCTTGGTGCAGGGACGCGGTGTGCCCGCGCGGTACCACCCTGCTTGGAGCCGGCCTGAACAAGGCCAACCCCCACTTCGTTGTGGTGAAGGAAAGTGACGTCTTCCCGCTGACGTCCGGTTCTACTGGGCCCCGTCGCGCTCGGGGGCTGTTCTTCCGGAAACGCTCCCCGGTGATGGCCGGATCACAGCGTGCGTTCGATGCGCATTTGATTCTAACGCATCTGCGACGCGGTTTATTCTACGGCGTACCTCACGGCAACGCCCCCCAAGCCCGGGAGGGGCCTGGGGGGCGTTGCCGTGAGGCGTCGCTTAGCGACGCGAGCCTACTTCTCGCCCGCATCGCCGTTCGGGGCGGAGGATCCGCGGGACTCGAGCTCCTCGAGCTGGGACTGCAGCAGAGTCTTGAGCCGGGTGCGGTATTCGCGCTCGAAGGTGCGCAGCTCCGCGATGCGGTTTTCGAGGGCGGTCTGCTGCTGCTTGACCGTGTTCATGATCTCGGTGTGCTTGCGCTCGGCGTCGGCCTGCAGCTTGGCGGCCTTCTCCTCCGCCTGGCGGATCTGCGCCTCGGCGCGGGAGTTGGCGTCGTTGGTGGTCTCGGTGGCCTTCTTCTCAGCGTCCGAGACGAGCTGCTGCGCGCGGTTCTCCGCGTTGGTGGTGGTCTCGTTGGCCCTGGCCTCGGCCTCGCGCAGCTGTGTCTCCGCCGCGCCGCGGGCCTCATCCAGCATGGAGCGGGCCTCGGCCTGCGCGTCGGAGGTGAGGCGGTCCGCCATCTCCTGGGCCAGACCCAGGACCTTGGCCGCATGGACGTGGGTGTCCGCGGTGGCGGACGCAGACGGCGTGGCGGCGGCGGTGCTTGCCTGGGCATTGCCTGCCTGCTCAGCCTTCTTGTCTGCCTGTTCCGCCTGTGCGTTCTGGGCGGACTTCGCGGCCTCCCCTGCCTGCTTGGCCTGCTCTGCCTGCTTGCGTGCGCGGTCGGCTTCCTCGCGTGCGGTGCGGGCCTGCGCCTCGGCGCGGGTCTTGGCCTCCTCGGCCGCGCGGACCTTCTTCTCGTACTCGCCGCGCAGCTCGGACTCGAGCTTCTGGCGCAGCGCCTTCTCATCAACCTGGGGTGCCGCCTGGGCCTGCGCGGTGGCGGGCTCGGCCTTGGCAGCGGCGCCGTTGCGGCTGAGCTCCTCCACCTGTGCGCGCAGGTCATCGTTCTCGTCCATCAGCTGGGCGAGCGTGTCCTCCACGAGGTCGAGGAACTGGTCGACCTCGTCCTCGTTGTAACCGCGCTTACCGATCGGAGGCTTATTGAAAGCGACTTTGTGCACGTCTGCTGGAGTCAGCGGCATTACAGTTCCCTTCGCGTTGATGTTGGGCACCTCGTGTGAGAGGAGACCCAGGCGCCCGCCATAGAGCGAAGCCCCAGAATATATGTACGTAAGTTAATGGTTTTCCACAGCGAGTGTAGCGGATGCACCCCCGCGTCAAATCATTTATACCCTCAATCTACCCCTGACGTTGACTCAAAACGCGTAGATGTGCGCACTCGAGCCAGAATTTTCCGCAGGTGGGCGCCCTCAACGCAGGAACGGGACAACCAGAAACGCGTTGATGACGAGCTGCAGCAGCGCCAGGATGAGGAACAGCGCGATGACGCTGACATCAATGCCAATTCCGTTGCCCATGCGCAGCGGTGGAATCAGGCGCCGCAGTGCCGACACGGGCGGGTCGGTGGCCACAAAGACGTACTCCGCCGCGATCATGAACCAGCGCGGCGGGGCGAAGTTCCTGGAGAAGGACTGGATCATCTCCACGATGATGCGGATAACCACCAGGAGCGTGTAGAGCCCGACGAGGGCGAAGAGAACGGATCCGAACAGTGCCACGCGCTAAACCCTACCCGCTAGCGCAGGTGAGCCGCGCGCTCTAGCTCGAACTCGGCGATGCCGGCATTCTCCGGCACGATGGCGAAGACGCGGCGGTCGGTGTCGATCCCCCGCGACAGGTTGTGCATCTGGCCGCGCAGCGCGAAGCAGAGCCCCGCCGCGAAGTCCACGAGGCGCTTGGCCGCGGCGGTGTCGAGCCCGGTTAGATCCATGATCACGGCGTCGCCGTCGCGGAAGGGCTCGCCGACCTCGCGGGCGTCGTTGTACGTGCGCGGGGACACGGTGACCACCGCCGGGGTGTGCACGCGGGTGGAGCCGTACTCGCGGGGGCGCGCCGGCTCGTAGGCGCGGGTGTCGCGCTCCGCCACGACGCCGCGGCCGTACTCCGGTTCCGCGGCCGCGTAGCGACGATCGTCGTAGTAGTAGGCGTCATCCGCCTCATGGGCGTCCTGGATGCCCAGGCCGAAGAATTCCTTTGCGCTGCCGAGAAAAGACATAGAGGGTGCTCCTGCAGGTAGTTGCCGTCCGATGACGCCTAGAGTACGGGCCGCGGGCCGAAGACCCCAGTTCCGACACGCACGATGTCGGAACCGCAGGCGATCGCGTCTTGAAAGTCGCCGGACATCCCGGCCGAGAGCACCATGGTTCGACCGAGGCGCTGCCCGAGGGCGTCGGCACGCGAGCGCGTCTGGTCAAACACCGCCCGCGGCTCGGAACCCAGCGGCGGCACGACCATGAGCCCCGCCAGCTCGAGGTGGCGCGCGGCCTCAACGGCGTCCGCCACCGCGTCCAGCCCGGAGTACGGGATCCCGCCGCGGGCCGTGTCGCCGTCGGCGGACACCTGGACGAGGCACCGCAGCGCCTGCTGCGTCTCGGTGCCGATGGCACTACGGTCTCCGCGCTCGAGCGCCAGCCCTACGCCCCGGTCCAGGCCGCGGGCGAGTTTGACCGAATCCACCGAGTGGACTTCGGCGGCCCAGCGCGCCACCGCGTTGGCCTTCTTCGACTGGATCTGCCCGATCATGGCGATGCCCACCTGCTGGCCGCGAGCGGCGAGCTCGTCGGCCTTGCCCCGCGCCTCCTGCTCGCGGTTCTCCCCCACCAGCGTCACACCCAGCTCGCCGAGCAGCGCGATGTCGTCGACCGGGTGGAACTTGGACACGGGGATAAGCGACACGCTGCCCGCCGGCCGCCCCGCGGCGGCCTCGGCGTCACGGATCTGCTGGGTCACCCGCTCGAGGTTCGCTGCCAGTTCCTCTGCCCTACTCATGGCCGGCCCCCGTCAACCAGATCACTCCGGCCTGCCTGCCGGTGGTGCCCTCGCGGCGGTAGGAGAAGAAGTCCGTGTCCGTCACGGTGTCGCGCGGGTCCGCGTCGATGTGCCTCACGCCGAGTCCCATGAGCTGGCGCACGAGCCCGGAGCGGAGGTCGAGGCCGGGCGTGCCCGCGCGCGTGCGGGTGCGCGAGCCGGGCAGATGCTTCTCGACGTCCGCGGCCATGTCGGCGGGAACCTCATACGACTCCCCCGCGGCGGCCGGCCCGAGGAGAACCTGGATGTTGCCGGGCCGCGCGCCCAGGTCCACCATCGCCTCCACGGTGGCGGACACGATCCCGTTGCGCGCGCCCATGCGGCCCGCGTGCGCGGCGGCGACCACGCCCGCCGAGTGGTCGCTGAGCAGCACCGGGACGCAGTCGGCGACGAGCACGCACAGCGCGAGGCCGGGGACCGTGGTGACAACGGCGTCGGTCGCCTCCACGGGGGCCGGCTGCGGACCGTCCACCACGGTGACGGTGTTGGTGTGCAGCTGTTCCATCCACACGAAGTGCTCCGGCGCGATGCCCGTAACGTCGGCGAGGCGGCGCCGGTTCGCGCGCACGGCCTCCGCGTCGTCGCCGACGTGGTCGCCGAGGTTGAAAGAGTCGTACGGGGACGCCGACGCCCCGCCCGCACGGGTGGTAAACACCATGCGGACGGGGCGGTCGGTCACTCCATTCGGGTTCGTTGCGCCGGTATCCATGCGTTCCAGGCTAGTGGTGGCGAGCCGCGCGCGCCCCGGCGGGCGGTTAGCGCAGGAAGTCGGGCACGTCGACGTCGTCGGTCTCGTCGTAGCGTTCGGCGCGGCGCTCCTCGCGGCGATCCTCACGGTCGGTGAACAGCCCGGGGCGCGTGTCGTAGCGGTGGCGCGCCTGGTAGGCCTCGCGGTCGCGCTCCGCCTGGCCGTCGCGCTCGGCCGCGGCGCGGTCGTCGAAAAGCGAGCCGCGCTGGGGAGCCGGGGTGGCGGACGCCGGCTCGGCCGCGGGGGCCGGGGTGTGCTCGGCGGTAACGCGGGTCGAGCCCTCGGTCTGAGGGGCCTGGGCGCCCTGGGCGGAATCGGCGTCGGGGCGCACGTTGGCCTTCTCGTCGAATCCGGTGGCGATGATGGTCACGCGGACCTCGTCTCCGAGGTTGTCGTCGATGATCGTGCCGAAGATGATGTTGGCGTCGTCGTCGGCCTTCTCCTCGACGATGGAGGCGGCGTTGTTGACCTCCATCAGGCCGAGGTCGGAACCGCCGGCGACGGAGATGAGCACGCCCTTCGCGCCCTCCATGGTCGCCTCGAGCAGCGGCGAGTTGATCGCCTGCTCGGTGGCGGCCATGACGCGGTTATCCCCGCGCGCGGAGCCCACGCCCATGAGCGCGGAGCCAGCGTCGGCCATGACGGAGCGCACGTCGGCGAAGTCGACGTTGATCATGCCCGGGATGGTGATGAGGTTGGTGATGCCCTGCACGCCGTTGTAGAGCACCTCGTCGGCCGCGCGGAACGCCTCCATCATGGACAGCTCGGCGTCACCCAGCTGGAGCAGGCGGTCGTTGGGGATGACGATGACGGTGTCGCACACCTCCTTGAGGTTGGCGATGCCCTCCATGGCCTGTCGGGTGCGGCGCTTGCCCTCGAAGGAGAACGGGCGGGTGACCACGCCGATGGTCAGCGCGCCCATCTTCTTGGCGATGCCCGCGACGACCGGGGCCGCGCCGGTGCCGGTGCCGCCGCCCTCGCCGGCGGTGACGAAGACCATGTCGGAGCCCTTGAGCGACTCCTCAATCTCCTGCTTGTGGTCCTCCGCAGACGTGCGGCCGACCTCGGGGTTCGCACCGGCGCCGAGGCCGCGGGTGGCTTCGCGTCCAATGTCGAGCTTGGTGTCGGCATCGGTGAACAGCAGGGCCTGGGAGTCGGTGTTCACGGCGACGAACTCGACGCCTTTCAACCCTTCCTCGATCATCCGGTTGACGGCGTTGACGCCGCCGCCGCCGACTCCGACGACGCGGATCATGGCGAGGTAGTTAGCGGGAGATGTCATGTGGGATGTCTCGCCTTTCAAGTAACTCATGAGTGATGGGTTTTACGTGGTTTCCATCATGGGCGAGAATCTCCGCAAACTCTGCTTTTGGCTCGGCGTGTCACCACCCTCAACCTTTACTTTAGGGTTGTGACCTGGGCTTTTGCTGGTCTTTTGCCGGCCTTTGCTAGCGCACCGTAATCTGCCCCGGGTTCGAGATGTTGAACTCGCTGCCCTCTCGCTGCAGCACCGTGTCGAGTGCGAGCGCCTTGTTCGCGTTGTCCTCGCTGGCACCCCACACCACCGTCGCGCCGTCGGCCAGGTGCAGCACGAAGGTGTGCGGGCTGCGCGCCTCGAGCGACTTCACGGCCTCGCGGGCGGGCTCGCTCAGCGACGCCGCGACCTCCACCGCGTCGCGCAGCACGCTGCCGCCGCTATCGCTACTGCCGCCACTGTCGCCACTGGCGCCCCGCGCGGCGTCCCCGGTGATCTCGACCGCGCCCGGCGGCGGGTCGTCCACGGCGAACTCGTCGCCGTCCGCGTTGATCAGGTGCGCGCCGTCGCCGCCGGTGAAAAACGCCACCGCCGTGTGCTCGGCGATGTCGACCGTGATGGTGGACGGCCAGCCGCGCGATACGGTCACCGTCTCCACCCACGGCAGCCCCGCGACGCTGACGGCCGCTGCGTGCGTGTCCACCGCACCCATCGGTGTTCCCGGGGCGATGCCCGTCGCCGCCGCCACCTCCTCGGTGCTCAACTGCTGCGCGCCGCGGACCTCGATGTCTTTGACGGGCATCGCCTTCGTGCGGGGGAGCACCACCGCCAGCACGGCGACAAGGAGCACAGCGAGCGCGCCGCCGATGATCCACCCGCGTCTGTGAGCCGCCATTGCCCTACCTCCCCGCGAGCGCGGCCAGGATGTCGTCGCCGAGCAGCGTGACCGTCCCCGCGCCCATTGTCAGCACCAGGTCGCCGGGGCGCGTCAGCTCCGCCACCGTGCGCGGCGCCGCGGAGAAATCGGGCTCGAAACGCACCTCGGTTCCCGGGTCCATCTTGTCTGTGATCACGCGGCCGTCCACCCCCTCCACCGGCTCCTCGCGGGCACCGAAGATGTCGAGGACCACGCAGGCGTCGGCAAGCGAGAGCGCGGTTGCGAACTCGTCGGCAAACGCCAGGGTGCGCGAGTACAGATGCGGCTGGAAACACACCACGACGCGCGCGCCGCGGCCCTCCTGGCGCACCGTGTCGCGGGCGGCGGTGAGCACCGCCGCGACCTCGGTGGGGTGGTGCGCGTAGTCGTCGTAGACGCGGGTTCCCGCGAACGCACCGCCGTGGACCTCCCCCTTGAGCTCGAAGCGGCGGCGCACGCCGGCAAATCCTGTCAGGCCCTCGGCGAGCTTGTCCGGGTCCGCGCCGGCCAGCACGCCAGCCACGAGCGCCGCCAGCGCGTTGAGCACCATGTGGCGCCCCGGGGTGCTCAAACGGAAGCGCACCGTGCGGTGGGCCCCGCCGATGGTGAGCTCCGCCTGGATCTCCGGGGAGCCCGGCTCGTCCACCACGGCGGCAGCGGGGATTCCCGGGTGGTTGCGGGCCGCGCGCGCCGTGCCGTAGCCCACGACGTTGATGCCCCGCGCCGCCGCGCGCAGGGCACAGGCCACCGCGTTGTCGTCGTCCAGGCACACCACGAGGTGCCCGCCGGGCTGGATCCGGTCGGCGAACTCGTCGAATACCGCGAAGTAGGCCTCAGCGCTGCCGAAGTAGTCCAGGTGGTCGGGTTCGATGTTGGTGATCACGGCGATGTCCGGCTTGTAGCGCAACAGCGAGGCGTCCGACTCGTCCGCCTCGGCCACAAACGCGCCCCCCGTTCCCTGGTGGGCGTTGGTGCCCGCCAGGTTGAGCTGGCCGCCGATGGCGAACGACGGGTCCTGCCCCGCGGCCTGCAGTGCCACCACGGCCATCGAGGTGGTCGAGGTCTTGCCGTGGGTGCCCGCGAGAAGGATCTGGGTCGAGCCCTCCATGAGCTCCGCCAGCAGATCGGAGCGGCGAATCACCGGGATGCCGTGCCGCGCCGCCGCCACGAGCTCGGGGTTGTCCTTCGGGATCGCGGCGAAGCTGGTCACCACTGCCGTCGGCAGGGCGCCGGACAGCGAGAGATTATCCGCGTCGTGCCCGATCGCGATCGTCGCCCCCTGGCTGCGCAGCGCGCGCACCGGGCGCGAATCCTTCACATCCGAGCCCGTGACCACGGCGCCGCGGGCGAGCAGGATGTGGGCGAGGCCGGACATGCCGGCGCCACCGATGCCCACGAGGTGGACGCGCGAGAGGTCATATCCGGACTCCGGGGTGTTCATGTGGCTTCGGCTACCTTCCAAGATGGTGATCGGGTGTGGGGCAGGGTTAACGGGTGCGCCGCGAGCGGGTGGCGCGCACAATGCGCGTCGCCAGCGCGCGGGCGACGTCCCCGGCCCCGGAGTTGTTCAGCGCGGTGCGCATCGCGGCGAGACGTTCCGGGTCGCCCAACACGGAGTCCAGCGCGTCCAGGAGGGTCTCGGGCGTGAGCTCGGAGTCGTCGATACGCAATGCGGCTCCGAGGTCGACCAGATGGGCCGAGTTGAGGCCCTGCTCGCCGTTGCCATGCGGCAGGGGGATGTAGATGGCGGGCAGGCCGGCCGCGGAGTTTTCCGCCACCGTCATCGCGCCGGAGCGGCACACCACCACGTCCGCCACGGCGTAGGCGGCATCCATTTCGTCGATGTAGGGAACTGCGGTGTAGTGCTCGCGCGCCTGGGGGGCGTCGTTTTTGCGCCCGTAGGCGTGCAGCACCTGCCAGCCGCGGGCGGTGATCTGCTCCACCGCGCCCGCTAGGGCCGCGTTGATGCTCGCCGCGCCCTGGGACCCGCCGGTGACCAGCACCGTGGGGCGCTGAGGGTCGAGGTTCCACATCTTGTACCCGTGGTCGGCCTTGGTGCCCTCCGGGTCGCTGCCCACGCCCGGGCGCACCGGGATGCCCACCACCTCGCCGGGCATGCCGGAGTTGGCCACCGCGTTAAAGCCGGCGCCGCCGAGGCGCACCCCGAGCTTGTTCGCCATGCCCGCCAAGGCGTTGGTCTCCAGCACGAAGAACGGGATGCGCAGGGACGTCGCCGCCAGATACGCCGACGCCGCGACGTACCCGCCGGTTCCGAACACGGCGTTGGCCCCCGCCTCGCGCAGCGCGGCGCGGGCCTGGGACACCGACGCGGCGAGCTTGAACGGCACCGCGGGCAGCAGCCACGGCTTCTTGCGCGGAATCGGCACCGGGTCAATCAGGCGTAGCGTGAAGCCGCGGGAGGGCACGATCGCCGTCTCCAGGCCCTTCTCCGTGCCCAGCGCGGAGACGTCGGCGCCGAACTCGTCGCGCAGAACCTCGCCCACGGCCAGCGCGGGCTCGATGTGTCCAGCGGTGCCGCCGCCGGCGACGACAATGCTCAACTGCTCACTCATGCGGGTCAGCCGCTCCCTTCTAACCGGCGCGGCGTGAGCCACGCCAGGTGCTGTCTCTGCGGACATCGTAGCGCGTGGGCTTTCCGCCCCGGAGGCGGGAGTCGCCGGCGGCGGGCGCCTGAGACGGAGCAGCCGCCGCCGGGCGGTAGGCCTCCCGCGCCGCGGCCGGGCGAGCGGTCACCGGGGCGCCGAAGCGCTCGGCGCGTCGCTCCGCAGAGCGTGCCGCGCGCGCTGCGCGGGTTGTTCGCTGAGAGTCTCGCTGGCCCGGGGCCTTCGGCTCGCCGATGCCGAGGACGCGGTCGAAGGCGGGCCGGCCGTAGTTTTGCATGGAGGACACCGCGTCGGGCTCGTGGCGCGCGATCGAGGCCAGAATGCCCATCGCGCCCAGCGTGATCACCGCCGACGTGCCGCCGGCGGAGAGCATCGGCAGCTGGATGCCGGTCACCGGCAGCAGCCCCAGCACGTAGGCGATGTTGATAAACGCCTGTGAGACCACGCCTGTCGTCAGCGCCGCGGCGAGCAGGGCCTGGAACTGGTTGCGGGCGCGCCTCGCCGTGCGCAGCCCGAAGACGGCCAGCAGCCCGAACAGGATGATCACCAGCGCGCCGCCCCACAGGCCGAGCTCCTCGCCGATGACGGCGAAGATGAAGTCGTTGCGGGCCTCCGGCAGATAGAACCACTTGGCGCGTGACTGCCCGAGCCCGACGCCGAACACGGAGCCGTCGGCAAGCGAAAGAAAGCCCTGGTGGGACTGGAAGGCGATGTCGCGGGTGTCCTCGAAATGGCCGAACAACGCGTCGAAGTAGACGTGGAAGCGGTTCGAGCGATAGCCGCCCGCGAGGAAAACACCCACCAGAGCGATCGCCGCGACAACGCCCGCCGCGGCGATCACGCGCTTGGGAATCCCCGCGAAGATCAGGATGAACGCGACCACCACGCTAAACGACGCCGCCATGCCGAAGTCGCCCTGCAGCCCGATAAGCCCCACGCACAGCGCGGCGACGACAATGAACGGCGCGAACCCGTTGTCCAGGCGCCTGATGTGCTTCGGGTTTTTGTTGGCCAGCACGGTCGCGCCCCAGATGGCGATGGCCACGCGTGCGAACTCCGAGGGCTGGAAGCTGACGGGCCCGAGCGCGATCCACGACTGCGAACCCACCTCTTCTCGCCCCGTGCCGAGCGGGGTGAGCACCGCCACGAGGAGCAGCACGGCGGTGGCCATGATGACGTGGGAGTACCTGCGCAGCTTGTCGGGCGAGGTCTTGAGCATCACCCAGAAAACCACAAGCCCGCCTACCACCATGACGGTCTGCTTGACCGCCTGCGCCCACACGGATGCCGAGGATGCGTAAGACGATGCCATGGACGAGCTCATCACCATGACGACGCCGAGCCCGGCGAGGACCAGGACGACGGTGCGGATCATGGTGTAGTCGGCCAGCGGGCGGGCGTCCACCGCGGCCTCGCCGCGGCGGATGAGGCGCGCGAGTGCCGACGGCTGCGCCGGGGCGCTGCTCGCCGGCCGCTTCGCCGTGCGAGCCTGCGGGCCCGGGTGCGCGACCGGGCGCGCGCTTCGGCGCGGCGTTGGGTTGCGCCGCTGGCCGCCTTGAGTCACCGTCATGAATCCCGCCCCTTCGCTCCAACCGAAATCACTACAGCCACAATAGCCCCACAGGCCACTTGAGTGACAGTAGCAACACGGGCCACACCCGAAGTCGTTTCTAGCGTTTCTCGCTTTGCAAGCGCTGCTACGGGCAGTGTCTCATTGCCGCTGCCGCAAACGCGTCCCCACGCGCCGACATTCCGGAAAACATGTCCAAACTCGCCGCCGCCGGGGCCAGCACAACTGTATCCCCGGGCCGCGCGGTGCGGGCCGCGAACGCCACGCACTCGTCCATCGCCGCGCCCGGGTCTGTCGACGCGGTGGAAAACACCGGGACCCCAGGCGCCAGGCGACGCAGCGCGTCGTGGATGATCCCGCGGTCCACCCCGAGCAGCGCCACCGCGCGGAAGAGGTGCGCGTGCTCGGCGATGAGCCGGTCCACGCTGGCGCCCTTGAGCTGCCCGCCGGCGACCCACACCACCGTCCCGGGCTCGCCCGCCCCCGCCAGCGCGGAGTCCGCCGCGTGAGGGTTGGTCGCCTTCGAGTTGTCCACCCAGTCGACCCCGCCCGCAGAATGCACCACCGCCCCGCGGTGCCCCTCCACGCGGTACCCGACCAGGCCCGCCTGGATCCGCCCGGGCGCCACCCCCTGGGTCACCGCCACGGCCGCCGCCGCCAGCGCGTCGAGCACCCCGGCCACCCCGGCCGGCTCAATCCCCTCGGCGCTCGCGAGATCGATGAGCTCCCCGGCGTTGTTGAACACGATGCGGCCGCCGACCACCCCCGCCTCGCTTGCCGACGGCTCCCCCAACGTGAACCCGACAATGTCCTTACGCCCCGTGCGCTCCGCGAGCCGCACGACCTCCGGGTCGTCCACACCCACCACCGCGGATCGGGCGTGAAGCACCTTCGCCTTGGCGTCGGCGTAAGCGGCAAAGGATCCGTGCCAGTCGATGTGGTCGTCGGCCAGGTTGAGCAGCACCCCGGCGTCGGGGGTGAGCTGCTGAGACCAGTGCAGCTGGAAGCTGGAGAGCTCCGCGACAAGGACGTCGACCCGTTCGGGGTCCAGCAGGGCATCGCTGACGGCGACGCCGATGTTTCCGCACGCCTGGGCGCGCAGGCCCGTGTCGTTTTCCGCCTCGCGCATAATCGCCGCCAACATGCCCGTCGTGGTGGTCTTGCCGTTGGTCCCCGTGACCACCAGCCAAGTGCGCGGCGGGCCGAAGACGCCGGCCCGGTCGAGCCGGTAGCACAGCTCGACGTCGCCGATGACCTCGATTCCCGCCTCCCCGGTGGCGACCAGCAGCGGCGTGTCCGGGCGCCACCCCGGGGATGTGACCACGGTGCCGAACTCTCCGAGCCGGTCTCGCGCCTCGGCAGTGGTCACCGTCTCCGCGCCGACCGCCTCCCGAACCCGTTCCTGGTTTGCGGGGTTATCGTCGGCGACCACGAACCGCGCCCCGACAGCGCGCAGCAGCTTCGCCGCGCCGAGCCCGGACACCCCGGCGCCGGCGACGAGCACCGCGCCGTCTCCGTTGACAAGCTGCGTCACAGGAGTGTCGCCCCCACCCGCGTGAGCCACTCGCCGTAGAACAGGGCGAGGCCCGCGACCACGGACATCGCGGCGATCAGCCAGAACCGGACGACCACGGTCGTCTCGGCCCAGCCGCCGTTTTCGAAGTGGTGGTGGAAGGGCGCCATGCGGAACACGCGCTTGCCCGTTGTCTTAAACGACACCACCTGGATGACCACGGAGACCGCCTCGAGGACGAACAGCGAGCCGATGATCACCATCAACAGCTCCGTTTTCGAGGTGACGGACAACCCCGCCACGAGACCACCGAGCGCGAGCGAACCCGTGTCCCCCATGAAGATCTTGGCCGGCGACGCGTTCCACCACAAAAAGCCCACGCACGCGCCGAACCCGGCGGCCGCGAGCACCGCGAGGTCCAGCGGGTCGCGGACGTCGTAGCAGCCCGGGCCGGGCGCCGCCGCGCACGAGTTGCGGAACTGCCAGAACGTCACCCCGGTGTACGCCGCCATCACCAGCGCCGTGGTTCCGGCCGCCAGCCCGTCGAGCCCGTCGGTGAGGTTGACCGCGTTCGACCACGCGGCGAGGAGGAAGTAGATGAACGCGAGGAACATGATGGTCCCGAGGATTCCGCCCACGGCGGCGAAATCGATGACCCCCATGTCCCGGACGAAGCTCAAATTGGTCGACGCCGGCGTCAACCCGTTCTCATCCGGGAACTGCAGGACAAGGATGCCGAACACCAGGGCGATGGCGAGCTGCGCGACGAGCTTGGCGGTCTTATTCAAACCGAGGTTGCGCTTCATGAAGAGCTTGATGCCGTCATCGGCGAATCCCACCGCCCCGAGCGCCAGGGTCAGGCCGAGCACGATAAGCCCGGAGGCGCTGAACACCCGGTGGCCCGTCAGCGCGGACCACGCCCCTGAGACGAGGTAGCCGACGGTGATGGCCAGCAAGATGGCGATGCCGCCCATCGTGGGGGTGCCGCGCTTGCGGGCGTGGGACTTGGGGCCGTCCTCGCGGATCTCCTGTCCCATGGCGCGGCGGTTGAAGTACCGGATCAGCAGCGGGGTGACAAAGATAGCGACGAGAAACGACACCGCCCCCGCAAAAAAGATCTGAACCATTGCGCCTTAACGCTCCCCGTCTCCGTCAGAGTGGACGCCTTTCATGCTATGCCCCGAGAGCAGCCGGTCCGCCACAGCCCACAGCCCGAGGGCGTTGGAGGCCTTCACCAGCACCACGTCCTTGTCCTCTCGCTCGTACCACCCTTCCTCGCCCGCCGGCGGCGTGGCCAGGATGTTCGCGACAACGGCGGCTGCCGCCTCGACGTCGGGGGCCACGTCGACCTTGATCCCCTGCTCGCGGGCGCTAAGCGCCAGGGCCTCCATGGCCTCGTTCTCCCCGACCGCGACGAGGTGGGTCACCCGGTAGCGGGCGAGGTCGTGGCCGAGCTCGCTGTGCGCGGCCACGGAGTCGCCGCCGAGCTCGGCCATCTCGCCGAGCACGGCGATCGACCGCGCACCGGGGCGACCGGACGCGGTGAACCCCAGCGCCGCGATGCCCGCGCGCATGGAATCCGGGTTAGCGTTGTAGGCGTCGTTGATAACGGTGACCCCGTCCGAGCGGGTCTGCACGTCCATGCGGTTGCCAGAGACTCCCCGCGCCTCGCTCAGGCTGCGCGCCACGGTGGCGGCGTCGATCCCCGACTCGATCCCGACGGCGGCGGCAGCCAGCGCGTTGGACACCTGGTGGGCGCCGAACACGCTGAGCTCGACGCGCTGTGGGGCGTTGCCCGGGGAGTGGAGGGTGAAGCTGGCGCGCGTGACGTCGTCAAGCGAAATATCGGTGGCGTAGTAGTCCACGCGCTGGCCGGAAGCGGAAAACCGCACAATGCGCGCTCGGGTGCGCTGCGCCATCGCGGAAACGAGCGGGTCGTCCGCGTTGAGGATGGCCACGCCGCCGTCCGCGGCCGTGGGCAATGCCTCGACGAGCTCGCCCTTGGCGCGGGCGATGTTCTCCTTCGAGCCGAACTCGCCGATATGCGCCGTGCCGACGTTGAGAACGACCCCGAACGACGGCGGCGCGATTGTGGCCAGGTGCGCGATGTGCCCGATGCCGCGCGCCGACATTTCGGCCACGAGGAACCGCGTGGTCGGTGTGCAGCGCAGGACGGTGTACGGGTGGCCAATCTCGTTGTTGAAGGAGCCCGGGGGCGCGACGGTTTCCCCACCGGCCGAGAGCACGGAGGCGACCAGATCCTTAGTGGAGGTCTTGCCCGCCGAGCCGGTGATTCCCACGATGGACAGCCCGCCGTGCGACGTCAGGTGGTGCGCCACATGGCTAGCCAGCTTCGACATCGCCGCGACGACTCCCGCCGCGGAGCCGTCCGGGTCGTTGGCGGCCAGATCCGAGTTGTCTCCCTCGCGCGGCTGCGCTTTGGGCACGACCACGGCGGGCGCGTCCACATCCCTGGCGGCGAGCACTCCCGCCGCCCCCTTCTCCACCGCGGCCGCGGCGAAATCGTGGCCGTCTACGCGCTTGCCGGGCAGCGCGACGAAGAGCCCTCCCGGCGCGATCTTGCGCGAGTCGAACTCGACGAACCCGTCGACGACCGCCTCCGGGTCCGCGGCGTCGTTAAGCCGGCCGCCTGTGATCTTCGCGATCTCGGCTAGTTTCAGGGGGATCATGGGCGAGGCGTCCTCACTTTCTCGTGCGGACCGCTGTGGCCGTCCGCGTCGTTTTCACCGTAACCGTTGTCGGCCAGTGCCCTACGCATCTCCTCCCGATCGTCGAAGTGGTGTGTCGTTTCCCCGATGATCTGGCCCACTTCGTGGCCCTTGCCCACCACGGCGATCGCGTCTCCCGGGCGCGCCCAGGCCACGAGCTGGTCGATGGCGTCGGCGCGCGAGCCGGACTCCCGGATCTCGGCGCGGCCGCCGGCGCTTCTCGCGCCCCCGAGAACGGCCGCGCGGATTGCCGCCGGATCCTCGGTGCGCGGGTTGTCGTCGGTGACAATCACCAGGTCCGCCCGCGTCGCGGCCTCGTGCCCCATGACGGCGCGTTTCGACGTGTCCCTGTCGCCGCCGGCGCCCACCACGACCCCGATCCGCCCCTGCACCTGCCCGCGCAGCGTCTCCAGCACGGCGGCGACGGCGGCGGGTTTGTGGGCGTAGTCGACCACGGCGACAAAGTTCTGCCCGGCGTCGATACGCTCCATGCGCCCCGGCACCGCGGCCGATTCGAGGCCTGCGACAAAGCTCGGGGGGTCCACGCCGACGGCGTGCGCGAGCGCTGCGGCCACAGCGGCGTTGGCCACGTTGAACGCACCCGGCAACGGCAGGGTGAACTCGTACGTCGCGCCGCCGAGGGTCACGGCGACGTCCTGCGCCCCGGTCTCGCGCACGGCGATCGTGCGCGCGCTGCAGTCGAGGTCTTGCTGTCCGCGGGTGCCCACCAGCACGGTCCGCGCGGGGCGCTGCGCCATGCGCTCTCCCCACTCGTCGTCGACGCACACGACGCCTATGGGAGCCGCCACCGCCGAGCCCGGATCGAAAAGCAACGCCTTGGCCTCGAAGTAGTCCTCCATCGTCGGGTGGAAGTCGAGGTGGTCCTGGCTTAAGTTGGTGAATCCGGCGGCGTCGAATTCGGTGCCGGCGACCCGTCCGAGCGCGAGCGCGTGCGAGCTGACCTCCATCACAACGTGGGTCACGCCCTCGGCAGCCATGCGCGCGAACAGCGCCTGGAGGGTCGGCGCCTCCGGGGTGGTCAGCGCCGTGGGGACGCTGCGCCCGCGGATCCGGGTCCCCGTCGTGCCGATGAGCCCGACCTGCACGCCTGCGGCCATTAGGCCGCGCTCGAGCAGGTACGTGGTGGTGGTCTTTCCCGACGTCCCGGTCACGCCGATCACCGTCATGGCGCGCGAAGGGTAGCCGTAGATGTGCGCGGAGACCGCGCCGAGGATCGCCCGGACGTCGTCGACCACGAGCACGGGGCGGGTCTCGCGGGCGCCCTGTAGGATGCGCAGGCCCTCCTCGTCCGTCAGCACAGCACGCGCCGGCGAATCCACGGCGAAGTCCGCTCCGTGGGCGCGCGTGCCCGGAAGGGCGGCGAACATCCCGTCGGCGGCGACCTCGCGCGAGTCCAACCCGATAGAGCCGATGAGCGTGTCGGCGGCGAGCGCGTCCGTCACACCGACGATGCGTGCGCCGGCGATCTCCGCGATGCGGGCGAGAGTGTGCACCTCCCCCTCGTTGTGCTCCACTACCTCGTCTGCCACCGGATTCCTTTCCTTCTGTTCATTCTACTCACTATTCCTGGTCAACTTCTTCTCACCGCTCATGGTTAGCGCTGCTCCAGCACGTAAGGCTCGGCGGGCGCGCTCTGGGGGATGTTCTCCCGGTTGAGCAGCCAGGAGGAGATCTCACGGAACACGGGCGCGGCGGACTGCCCGCCGGCGCCGCCCTCCAGCGGCCCGCGCTGCGGCTCGTCCAGCATCACCGCCACAACGAAACGCGGATCGTCGGCAGGCGCGATGCCCGCGAAGGTGATCCAAAACTGGGATTGCGAGTACGCGCCTGTGTCCGGGTTGACTTTCTGGGCTGTTCCGGTCTTGCCCGAGAGCTGGTAGCCCTCGATCCCGCTGCCTTGGGCGGTTCCCGAGTTCACCCCCATCGGGTCTTGTTGGAATGTCGCCCGGAACATGTCCACGGTCGTGCGCGCCGTTTCCTCGCTGACGACGCGCGTGCGCTCCGCGGGCGCGGTCGGGCGCGCCTGACCGTCGGGACCGGTGATCTCCGAGATGATGCGCGGCTCGATGCGCTCCCCGCCGTTGGCCAGGGTTTGGTACACACTCGCCATCTGCAACGTCGTCCAGCTCATGCCCTGCCCGATCGGCAGATTGGCGAAGGTGCCACCCGACCACTGTTCTTCGGCGGGCAGGAGCCCGGCGGACTCGTTCGGCAGTTCGATGCCCGTGGTCTCCCCGATGCCGAAGCGGTGCAGGTAGTCCGCGAACCTCTCCGCGCCCAGGCGCTGGGCCAGCTGGAGCGTTCCCACGTTGGAGGACTTTCCGAAGATGCCCGCCGTGGTGTACGGGGCCACCCCATGCGACCACGCGTCGGCGACGGTCACCCCCGCCATGTCGATCGACCCGGGGACCTGGTGGACCTCATACGGGTCCGTCATCCCCTCTTCGATGGCGGCGGCCGCCGTGATGATCTTGGCCACCGACCCCGGCTCGTACGGGTGCGAGATGGCGTAGTTGTCAAAGCTGCGCCCCTCCGCGAGCTGCTTTTCCAGGTTGCCGTTGGGGTCGACGGTGCCCGTGTTGGCCATGGCCAACACCTCCCCGGTGTGCGCGTCGAGCACCACCGCCTCGGCGTCCTTCGCCAGGGAGTTGGCTTTCGCTTGCTCAAGTGTGCGCTGCACGAACGTCTGCAGGTCCACGTCGATCGTGAGCGCAATGCGCGACCCGTCGACGGCCGGGACCACGTCACGCAGCGTGCCCGGGATGGACTGCCCGTTAGCGGAAACGTCTTCCTTCGAGCTGCCGTTGACACCCGTGAGCACGCTGTCGCTGCTGGCTTCGAGCCCGAACTGGCCCTGCCCGTCCATGGAGACCTTGCCCACGATGTTTTCTCCGACGGCGCCGTTGGGGTATTGACGGATGTCCTGGTGGTCGGCCGCCACGCCGTGGAATTTCTTCGCCACCTCCGCTGCGACGTCGGGGTCCACGTTACGCACGAGGATTTCGTAGTCCGTCTCGGCGTGCAGCTTGTCCAAGATGTCTTTCGAGCTCACGCGGGCCGGAGCCTGCGTGGCGTGGGCGCCCTCGATCATGGTGGGGATCTCGTTTGCCATGGTCCGCAGCACGTCTTCCACCCGGGCGTCGGCCTGGGCGTCGATGGCGGCCTGCGAGAGGCCTTCCATGCTCATCCGCTGCTCCTGCTGCTCGCGCAACTCTTTCCGGAGCTGCACCGGGGAGACGGTGAGGGACCGCGCCTGCATGGTGTACGCGAGCTGGTTACCGGCGCGGTCGACGATGTCTCCGCGGCGCGCGGGATCCTCGTAGATGCGCGCGCGCTGGGCTTCGGCCTGATACTGCAAACCCGGCCCCCACACGACCTGAACCCAGGCGAGCCGTCCCACTAACAGGACGACGGCGACCGCAAACGCCACGGCGATGACCCGCGTCCGGCGCTTGGTGGCGTCCTTCTGTGGCTCCGGAACGCGGGTGCTGCCGCCGCCCACCTCGGGGCCGCGGCTCTCGCCGAAACCACCTACCACGCTGAAGTCACCTGCCTCGCTGTCAAAGTCCGTCTGATACCCACTACATCATGCCCGCCGCGCCTCGCGCGTCACGTGATCGCCACGCCCCGCGGTGCCGGCGGCGTCGGCGGCGTCGGCCGCTCCTACCGGGCCGCGGCAGCCCGGGGGGCGTAGGGAGCCAGGTTTTCTGCCGGCGCAGGCGGAGCCGCCGGAGCCGCAGCTTCCGGTGCGGCCTGGCGGGGGGCAAGGGGGTCAAGGGGGTCGAGGGGGTCGTTCTGGCCCAGCACGTTGCCACCGGGCAGCTCGGTGAGGTTGTCGCCCACCTGGGCCGTCGCTTCGCGATCGCTCGTCGCGCGATCCTCGCGGGCACCTTCCCCGCCGCCGGCCGGTGCCGTGACCTCGGTCATCTTCTGCGTCGCCTCGGGATCGAACGCCCTATCCTCGCGCACGGCGCCGTTGCCGTCGACAGAGAGAATCCCCGGCACGTGGGGCACCACCATTCCCGCATCGGCCGCCTGCCTCGCAATTTCGGACGAGGAGCGCATGTTCTCCAGGTCGCGGTTGAGTGTTTCCACCTGGTTGGACAGTTCCCGCTCGCGCGCCTGCAACTGCTGCACGGTAAACGATTGCGAGGTGGACACGCCGGACAAGACCATGGCGGCCAGCACCCCCAGGGTCAACAGCGGTACGGCGATGGCCGTGACCGTGGAGAACTTCCGCTTGACGTCGGTGGTGTCGCTCACCCGCCGGCCACGCACGGACACGACCTGCTTCGACCCGAGCCTGCCGGTCGACCGCAGGTTGCGAGGGTGCAGCGCGTGCGGGGCGACGCGCGGGTCCAGCTGCAGGTCCCCACTGGCTGCGGGGGTTGCCGGGCGGGTCGTGCCCGCGGGTGTCCGCTCGAGCGTGATCGTACGGGCGCCTGCGGTGAGGTCTCGGCTTGCTCCCATGGCGGTGTGGCCTTTCCGTGCTTTCGGTCGCTTGTGTGTCAGGTGGTGGTTGGTGGATGGTCGCCGGGTGTGCTGGGCTCATCGGGCTCACTGAGCTTTTCGACGCCCCGCACACGCACCGGGGCAGCCCGCGAGTTCTGCTCAATCTCCGCCTCGGAGGCCTTCTCCGCCCCGTGGGTGATCGAGCGGAACTCCGCGGCGGTTCCCGGAAGGTCCATCGGCAAACCCGCCGGGGTGGTGGAGGTGGTCAGCTTGGTCAGCGCGGCTTTGACGATCTTGTCCTCGAGGGACTGATAGCTCATGAACACCGCGCGCCCGCCCGGTCCGAGCGCCCCGGTGATCACGGGAATAACGTTCTCGAGCGCCTCGAGCTCCCGGTTGACCTCGACGCGCAGGGCCTGGAACGTGCGCTTGGCGGGGTGTCCCCCGGTGCGGCGCGTCGCCGCCGGGATGGCCTGGTAGATCAGCTCCACCAGGCGCCCGCTGCGCTCGAACGGGGCTTTCTCGCGTTCTTTGAGGATGAGGGAGGCGATCTTGCCCGCGAAGCGCTCGTCCCCGTACGTCTTGAGAATGCGTGCAAGGTCGCCGTGACTATAGGTGTTTAACACGTCCGCAGCTGTGGGCCCCGTCGTCGGATCCATGCGCATGTCCAGCGGGGCATCCACCCGGTACGCGAAACCGCGCTCTTCCTGGTCCAGCTGCATGGAAGAGACACCGAGGTCGAACAGGGCCCCGGCGACGCCGACCTCCCGCGCCGTCTCAAAAATGGGGTCGGCTCCCGACTCGATCGCGTCGCCCAGGTCGTCGAAACGCGCCTGCACGCCCATGAACCGATCCCCGAAGGGTGCGAGGCGGGCGGTGGCGTCGCGCAGCGCGATGGGGTCGCGATCCACCCCGATGACGCGGGCCTGCGGGAAAACGGTGAGGAAGTGCTCGGTGTGGCCGCCGGCGCCCAGGGTTCCGTCCACGATGACGGCGTCGGCCCCGAACGCTTCGACAGAGGGGGCGAGCAGGGCGGCCATGCGGTCGCGCATGACCGGCACGTGGCCGTGGTTGGAACCCAGCTCGAAGTCCATGTCCGCGGGCTGCGAGACGTCGTCGGCCTGTGACACCGGGCCCACCCCCCTTCATCCCTGTTTCTTCGGCGTACTTTTCAGCGTGTGTCGGCGCGTGTTTCCGTGAGCCGGGGAACGCATAGGGCCCTGCCCGGGGCGGCTGTTCTGATGTCGGGGAAGTACACCAGAACGCTCCGCGCCCCGAGCAGAGTCCGTACACGCTCTCCGCAGTAGTCGGTGCCTGCTTGTCGGGTAGTCAGTCCTAGAGCAGGCCGGAGAGAATGTCGTCGTCATCGGCCGCCGCGAAGGCGGCCTCGGTTTCTTGCTGGTAGTTAGCCCAGGACTCGGCGTCCCAGATCTCCAGAAAATCGACCGAACCGATGACCACGCACTCCTTGGACAGGCGCGCGTACTCCCGGTGCGCAGGTGACAGCGTGATGCGACCCGAACCATCAAGCGTCTGCTCATCCGCGCTGGCAGCCAGGTTGCGGATGAAGGCGCGCGCCTTCGGGTTCGTGCGCGAAGCTGCGGCCGCGTTGCGGGCGCGCGCCGCGAACTCCTCGCGGGGGTAGACCGCCAAAGAGTGGTCCTGCCCCTTGGTCACCATCAACCCGTCCGCCAAATCCTCGCGGAACTTGGCGGGCAGCGTCAGGCGTCCCTTGTCGTCGAGCTTGGGAGTGTAGGTACCCAGAAACATCCGGAGCCCACCTTCCTTCACTCTGCGACTACGGTTGTTCAATTTTCCGGGCGGCGATCCGCGTCAGCACGTAGTCAAGATGCCTCCGCTTTTCTCCGCTGCGCCCCACTCTATCCCACTTTCCCCCACTTTTTCCATACTGGCGCGTCGGACAATTCTAAACTTTTGAAAACATGCAGGTTAAGGGCCGGAAAAATTGTGGGCGGATCTCCCGCCCCACCCCTTCGCCCACCGGAACAACCGCCCGGCAAGTAAGTCACACCCGTCTCAATTGTTGATTTTGAGCCGCCTGAGCATCACGCGAAACGCCTTAACCCGAGTCGCTTCCCGCGGTGCCCGGGAATTGCTCGGCGTGGGTGGGACAAAGTGGGGGATTTGGGGAGGCGCGCACGGGGGCACAGAAAAAGCCCGCCCGGATAATCCGGACGGGCAAGCGGTGAGAGGAGACTACTGCCCTTCGAAGCGGCGCTTGAAGTTTTCCTCCATGGTGGACACCCGCGGGGAGCGCCTCGCGGAGTTCACCGGACCCTTGGCCCTCGCGGCGGGCACGGCGGGTGAACGCAGGGCCATGACGCCGCCGGCAAGCATGACCGCGAATCCCACGACACTGAGCGCGACGAACCACACACTCACCGTGGCCAGGGCGACTCCGCCGATCAGGAGCACCAGGCCCAACACAATGAGAGCGGCGCTGCGCATGGTGATCTGGCCGGTGCCGCCGTTGCCGGCCGCGCCGGCGCCGCCGGGCACCTTGCTTCCAAACTTTGGATCCTCAGCGAGGAGCGATTGCTCGATCTCGCGAAGGGTGCGCTGTTCCTGCTCCGAAAGGGACACTGTTTTCTCTCCAGCTCTACCGTTGAGGTTGCTCTACACCTTGTATAACGGAGAGTGTATCCGGATTGTTCCTGGCGCACGATGCCCTGGTTAGGCCATCTGCGGCACCTTCCCCATTCCCGGGATCGACTCGCCGAGGAAATCCTCGGCAAGCTCCATCAACGCACGCACAGTCTCCGGGTTGGGGTCGGTCTCGATCCCCGACGCGACCCTCCCCCGCAATGCGGAGAACGCGGCGAAGGAGGTGGCCCAGTCTTTCCCGCTATCCGAGGTCAGGGCCAGCCTCTCCCACGCGCTTGTGGGCAGCCGCTTCCGTTTTCGGATGACGGGAGACACGGAATTGACCGCACCCGCCACCCGCAGAGCCGCCCGGTAGGCGCTTTCCAAAGCCAGGTCGAAAGCGCCCCTGTCGTATTCCTCCCGAGCCTGAGCGAGGAGCTCGTACGCGGCGCTAAGAAAGGTTTCGCGGCGGCCGACGCGCATCCCCGAGCCGGCGATAGAGTTGGTGGTTGCGGACACGATACTGTTCATCTCGGTTTCCTCCTGCGTTTCGTTTTTCGTTGTGCGACCCACACTCTAAAACGCACGTTCGACATCCCCTCCGGAGCAATAGAACATGTGTTCGTTTATAGAAAGTTTGCGGTGACTACCTCCCGCACACCGCCGTTCGCGTGGTTCGATAGAGGTGTGACTGTGTCCCTTCGCCGACTCGGCGGCGCCGAGTTCGCCCTCCTGGCCCCCGACCTCGTAGACATCTACATTTCCGCTATGGGCTACGATCCCTCGATTCGCTCACAGCGCATCGCCGTGTGGCGTCGAGAAGTGATCTGGCCGGGGTTCGCCGCCGTGGCCGCCGTCGAATCCACGCCCTCCGGGGAGAGCACCGTGGGCATCGCCTACGGCTTCCTCGGCACGCGTGAACGATGGTGGGACCAGCAGCTCGTCCGCGGGCTGCGCGCCATCGGCGGGCCCACCCCGCGCCACCGCGACATGCTTGACAGCTACTTCGAAGTCGCCGAGGTCCACGTCAGCCCCCGGTGCCAGGGCGCCGGGATAGGCAAGAAGATGCTGACCCAGCTGCTATGGAATGCCCCGGCGAACTGGGCGCTGTTGTCTACGCCGGAGGTCCCGAACGAAGCCAACAACGCTTTCGGCCTGTACCGCAAGATGGGCTTCGTGGACGTGCTCCGCAACTTCTCCTACGCCGGAGACCCCCGTCCCTTTGCCATTCTGGCCCGCGCGCTGCCGCTGGAGAACCCCAGGTAGGGTTGAAACGAACCCACACGTGGACGCCCACACGCAGCAGGAGGTAGCCGTGGCAGATTCGCCGAGCACAACCAGGGACGAGACGAGGCAGCTGACCGCGATCCCCGCAGCAGTTGAGCGCGAGCTCGAGCACTTCCTCGACTCCCGCCAGCCCGACGTGGACAAGATCGGTGCCCCGGTGAGCCAGTCCGCGGCGCACCTGCGCGACTTCGTCCTCGGCGGCGGCAAACGCATCCGCCCCCTCTACGCGTGGGCGGGATTCGTCGGCGCCGGTGACACGGGCACGGCCGCGGCGGAGGATCCCGACGCGGTGCTGCGCGCGGTCAGTTCGCTCGAACTTATCCAGGCGTGCGCGCTCATCCACGACGACATCATCGATTCCTCCGACACCCGGCGCGGCAACCCCACGGTGCACCGGGCGGTGCAGGCCCGTCACGAGGACGCCCACCTGTTCGGCGATGCCGCCGCGTACGGCCGCAACTCCGCCATCCTGATCGGTGACCTGGCCCTGATCTGGGCAGAGGACATGTGGCGCGACTCCGGTGTGAGCGCCGCCGCCCTCGAGCGCGCCGCTGAGCCCTGGCGGGGCATGCGCACGGAGGTCATCGGCGGGCAGCTGCTCGACATCGCCCTCGAGGCCGCCGCCGACGAGTCGGTGGAGATGGCCGACAAGGTCAACCGCTACAAAACAGCCGCGTACACCATCGAACGCCCGCTGCACCTGGGCGCCGCGCTCGCGGGAGCGGCGGGCGCGACCATCGACGCGTTCCGCGGTTACGGCCGCGACATCGGTATCGCCTTTCAGCTTCGCGACGACCTGCTGGGCGTCTTCGGGGACGAGTCCGTGACCGGGAAACCGGTGGGCGACGACCTGCGCGAGGGCAAGCGCACCGTGTTACTCGCCACGGCGCTCGCGCGCCTCGATGCCACCGACCCCGCCTCAGCACAGACGCTGCGCGAGCGGGTCGGGCGGGCCACCGACCCGGACGAGCTCGCCCATCTGGCTGCGTTGGTGGACTCCAGCGGCGCTGTGGCGGACGTCGAGAAGCGAATTGCGGCTCTGACCACCTCGGGCCTGAACCGGCTGACGGACGCGGGCATCGTCGGCGAGGTGGCCGACACGCTGCGGGACCTGGCGGTGCAAGCGACCGAGCGCCGTGCATAGGCCAAGTTCACCGGCGGTCTGGCTGGGCCTCGGCGCAGGCCTGCTAATCGCGGCCGGTTCCTACGGGGCGGGCGCGACGCGCAATCGCGGCGGCGTCATGCGCGAGATCGGCCTCGGCCACCTCATGTCGGGGCATGGACGCTCCCTGATGGACGCGCTGCTCACCGCCGGCATGGTCGCGCTCGTGTTCGCCTGGGTGTGGCTCGGCCGCGAGATGTCCCGGCAGCGCGCAGGGATTACCGAGGCCTCGCGCGCGACCTGGCTGTGGACGGCGGCGCTCGCTCTTTCGGCGCCGATCCTGTCGCGCGACGTGTACTCCTACCTCATGCAGGGGGCCATGCGTCGCGACGGCTTCGACCCGTACACCGAGGGCGCGGCGGTGAACCCGGGCCCGTTCCTCTACGAGGTCAGCCACGACTGGCGCAACACCACAACCCCCTACGGCCCGCTCCACCTGTGGATCGGGCAGCGCGTGACCAGTCTCGTGGGCGACAACGTCACCGCGGGGCTGGTGGCCTACAAGATCATTTCCGTGGCGGGGTTTGTGGCGATCATCTGGGCGGTGCCCCGCATCGCTCGCCTCCTCGGCGGCAACCCGGCGCTCGCGCTGTGGCTGGGCGTGGCCAACCCCGTGACTCTGCTGCACATGGTGGGCGGAATGCACAACGAGGCAGTGATGGTCGGGCTCGTCAGCCTCGGCTTGTACCTGTGCCTGCGCGCCCGGTTCGTGCCCGGTATCGCCCTGATCGCGCTCGCTGTGTCGCTCAAAGCCACCGCGGCCATCGCACTGCCCTTCGTGGTGTGGATGGCCTACAACCGGCGGCGCACCGACGCCCGGGCACGCAACGTCGCGACGTTCGTCCTAGTCTCGACGCTGTCCGTGGCCGTGACCATGGCGGTCTTAGGCGCCGTGACGGTTTTCTCCGGTTCCTCGTGGGGCTGGGTCGCGGAAATCTCGGGCAACTCGAAGGTGGTCAACCCGCTCGCGGGGCCGACCCTGGCGGCCGACGTGTTCACCCCCTTCGCCCAGCTTTTCGACGAGCACTTCCGCTACAACGCGGCCCTGTCCCTCGCGCGCACCATGGGATCGGTGCTCATGCTCGCCGGGTTGGCGCTGACGTGGTTCCTGTTCCGCCGCAACGACCGTGAGGCGGTCGCGGGCATCACGTGCGCCTACGCCGTCGCATTCGTCGCCAACGCCGTGACCTTCCCCTGGTATTACGCGTCGCTGCTGACTCTCGTGGGCACGATCAGCACGCCCGTGTGGGTGCGCCGCGCGACCGTGCTGCTGTCCGTCATCGTCGCTTGTGCCTTTACCGGCAGCGGCAACCACCGCTTCTACGACACCTGGTTTGTGGCCGCCGCGCTCATCGCCGGGTGGGCGGCCGCCGAGTGGGTGTATCCGCGGACGGGCTCTAAAACGCCATCGCCTGCGCGCGCCTGATCACTTCGCGCGCCCCGTGCCCGTGGAGTGCGTCAACTGGGCGGCCGGGCAGGGTGTCGTCCGGGGTGAACAGGTAATGCAAAATCTCGTCCTCGCCGTACCCGCCGTCGTGCAGCACCATAATGGCGCCTCCCACGAACTTGGACAGCTCTCCGTCGGTGCCAAGCAGCAGCTCCGGCACGTACTTCACCCCGTCCTTGCGGTAGACCAAGAGTTTGTGGGCGCCGATGAGGTCGTGCACCCTGGTAACGGGGACCCCGAGGTAGGCGGCGACATCCGGCAGCGTGAACAAGGATTCACCGGCGAGCAGAGTGTCGAGGTCAATGTTCGGCGTAGTCACACAGCACACCTTACCCGCGCACCCGGTAACCCGGGAACCTGTAGACGCGCAGGTGCGCAGCGGCGGCTTCCCGGTGGTCTTTGCGGGCGGGCGTCGGCCATACTGGAGGGTATGCACCCTGAGCAGCCCATGCAGCCCATGCAGCCCCAGCCACAGCTTTCCGTCGGCGACTACCTGGACAACCGCTACGTGGTTGACCGCCCGATCGCCCGCGGCGGCATGTCGACGGTGTACCGGTGCGTGGACGTACGGCTGGGCCGCGAGGTGGCGGCCAAGGTGATGGACGAGCGCTACGTGCACGACCAGGTCTTTCTCAGCCGCTTTCGGCGCGAGGCCCGAGCGATGGCCCAGCTCTCGCACCCAAACCTGGTTAACGTCTACGACTTCTCCCACGAGGGCGACCAGGTGTTTCTCATCATGGAGCTCATCACGGGCGGAACCCTGCGGGAGCTGCTGGACGAGCGCGGCCCCATGCCTCCCCACGCCGCGGCGGCGGTGATGCGGGCAACGCTGACCGGGCTGTCGATTGCCCACCGCAAGGGGATGGTGCACCGCGACATCAAGCCGGACAACATCTTGATCAACGCCGATCACAGGGTGAAGCTGGCCGATTTCGGGCTCGTGCGCGCGGCGGCGGATTCGAACCACTCGACGGATCAGATCGTGGGAACGGTGAGTTACCTCTCCCCCGAACAGGTCGACGGCAGCGCCATGACGCAGGCCTCGGACGTCTACTCCGCCGGCATCGTGCTCTTCGAGCTGCTCACCGGCACCGTCCCGTTCACCGGCGACACTCCCTTGGCCCACGCCTACGCGCGGCTGAACCGGGACGTCCCGGCGCCGTCGTCACGCATCGAGGGCGTGCCCATGCTTTTCGACGAGCTGGTGGCCACCGCGACCGCCCGCGACCCGCGCGACCGGTTCGAGGACGCCGCGGAGTTCCTCGCCGCGCTTGACGACGTCGCCGCGGAGCTGCGCTTGCCGGAGTACGTGGTGCCGGTTCCCACGAACTCCGCGGCGAACCGCGCGGCCGCTCACCCGACGTCCTTCACCCCCGTGCCTACACCGTTGCCGGAGGCGGGAACCCGCGCGCTTGATCAGCGGCTGTTCCCCGACGCCGCGTCCGGAAGCACCCGCGTCGTCGGGGCAACGGCTGCGCCCGAACCGGCACCGAAACCGATGCCCGCTCCCGTCCCGGCGCCCGCGCCGGCCCACACGCCGGCCCCGCGCATGACGCCGCCGGATCCAGTGAGCAACCGCAACGCGCTGGCGACGGCCGTGTTCACGATCGCCTCCCTGCTCGTGATCGCGCTGGTGGCCATCGGCGCGTGGTGGTTCGGGTCGGGCTACTACGGCGACATCCCCGCCCTCATTGTGTAGGACGGGGATGTTCGGCTAGCCGCGGCGCTCAGCTGCAGCGCAGTTGACCTTAGTAGCGCAGCATCTCGGCCACGAGGAAGGCCAGCTCGAGGGCCTGCTCGGTGTTCAGGCGCGGGTCGCAGGCGGACTCGTAGCGGCCCGGCAGATCCAGGTCGGTGATGTCCTGGGCGCCGCCGAGGCACTCCGTGACGTTCTCGCCTGTCAGCTCGATGTGGATGCCGCCCGGGTGGGTGCCCAGCTCGCGGTGGACCTCGAAGAAGCCCTGTGCCTCGTCGATGATCTTGTCGAAGTGCCGGGTCTTGTACCCGTTGGACGCCGTAAACGTGTTGCCGTGCATCGGGTCGGACTGCCAGACCACCTTGTGCCCGGACGCCTCGACGGCTTTGACGATGCCCGGCAGCATGGTGCGCACGTTGTCGTGGCCCATGCGGATAACCATGGTCAACCGGCCCGGCTCGCGCTCCGGATCGAGCTTGTCCGCGTAGGCGACGGCCTCTTCCGGGGTCACTTTCGGGCCGAGCTTGATCCCGATCGGGTTGTTGATCATGGCGGCGAAGTTGACGTGGAAGTCCTCCATGCCACGGGTGCGCTCGCCGATCCACAGCTGGTGGGCCGAGAGGTCGTAGAGCTTCGTCTCGCCCTGGCTGTCCTCGGCCAGGCGCAACATGGCCCGCTCGTAGTCCACCAGCAGCGCCTCGTGGGAGGCGTAGATCTCGCTGGTGCGCAGGTGCTCGTCGTTGACGCCGCAGGCGTTCATGAACGCCAGGGAGCGGGAGATCTCCCGCGCCAGCGCCTCGTAGCGCGCGCCCGCCGGGGACGCGGCGACGAACTGCCGGTTCCAGTCGTGGATGTGGTGGAGGTCGGCCGTCCCGGACGCCGTCAGCGCGCGGACCAGGTTCATGGCCGCGGACGCGTTGGCGTAGGCGCGGACCATGCGGGCGGGGTCGTGCCGGCGGGCCTCCGCGGTGGGCTCGACGCCGTTGACAATGTCGCCCCGGTAGTTCGGCAGACCGTTTTCGTCCAGGTCGGAGGAGCGCGGCTTGGCGTACTGGCCGGCAATGCGGCCGAGCTTGACCACGGGCACCGACGCGCCGTAGGTCAGCACCGCGGCCATTTGCAGCAGCGTGCGCACATTCGCGCGGATGTGCGGCTCGGTGTTGGATTCGAAGGTCTCCGCGCAGTCGCCTCCCTGGAGGAGGAACGCCTTGCCCAGGGCGACGTCGGCAAGCTGGCCCTTGAGCACCTCGATCTCGGGTGCGAGCACGACGGGCGGAACGGACTCGAGGATCTTGCGCACGTAGCCGGCCTCGTTCGCGTCCCACGTCGGCTGCTGTTTGGCGTTACGGGAGATGACGTCCTGGAATCGTTCGTTCAAATCCCCCGGCAACGGCGGAAGATCGGGCAGAACGTCTTTGGGGATGTCGATAGTCCAACTCACCCCTCAAGTTTTATCATGCTGGGGGCATATTTGGAACCCCAGGTCACGGGAAGCGATTGTCACCTGGTGGAATGGTGTTCCCGCACGATGGAAACCTGCCCATTGTCGCCCAGCGGCAGGGCCGCAGTACAGGCGGTGAACTTGGCCAGGTTGTGGCGGGCGTCGACAAGCGCGTTGTGGTTGCCCTTGGGCAAACTGGGCAGCTTCGGGCGCCCCGCCATCTCCCAGTACTGCTTCAGTTCGCGGGTGTACCGCGGCAGCGCCTTCGGGAGCGCGCTCATGTCGCCCCACAGCTGGGCCAAGACAACGTGATCGTAGGCGCCCACCCAGGCCCACAGCTCCGGGTGGCCCGGCCCGGCGGTGACAAACTCGAGCACCTCGCGCCGGATCGCGGCGTTCGGCTTCCACTCGGACTCCCCGGGGCTGGGAAGCTTGTCCAGGACGTTGTCGCGCACCCACCGGTTCGCCTTGGCCGCGTCGAAGTCCGTCGACACCGCGTAATACTCGCGGCCGTCCTCGGCGACAATCCCGATGGAGACCAGCTCGATGGTCGCGCCGTCCTCGATGAACTCGGTGTCGTAGAAGTAGCGCACCCTACCCACGCCCGGACGCGTCATCGCGCTCCGCGGGATCCGGGGCGGATGCCCCGCGCCGGCGCGGCCAGAACATGACCACCGCCACGCCGATCACCGCGAGCGGGGCGACAACGTTGATGTAGCGGCCGGTCTGGGTGGCCACCATGACTGCGGCGACGAGCACGCAGCATAAGGCCACGCGGATGAGAAGGTCTCGGTCCATGGCCACCATCTTAAATTACGGCGTCTTAGGTTCCGCACCCGCGGGGTAGCCGTGGCCGGCCTCGAGCGACTTCTTCACCTCGGACGCGTATACGTCCACGTACTCGTAGCCCGACAGCTCACTGAGCTTTTCCATGATGAAGTCGGTGAACGGGCGCGCCACCTCACGGGAGTCGGGGTCGTAGCCGTTCTCGCGCGCCCACGCGTGCGGGCTGATCGGCTCCCCGACCTTGATGCGTACCCGCCGGGGGCGCGGAACGAAGGTGCCAATCGGGTTGGCGTTGCGGGTGCCAATCATCGCCACCGGGATGACGTCGACATTGTTCTTCATCGCGATACGCGCCATGCCGGTGCGCCCCTTGTACAAGCGCCCGTCCGGCGAGCGCGTGCCCTCGGGGTAAAACCCCATCAGCTTTCCGTCGGCGAAGACCTCCTCCGCCGCGCGCTCCAGGTCGTCTGCGGCCCCGGAGGAGCTGCGATCTACTGGGATCTGGCCCACCGAGCTGAAGAAGAAGCGCTGGATCGCTCCGCCGACACCCGGGGTGGTGAAGTATTCCTTCTTCGCCGGGAACGTGAGCTGGCGCCACACCATCAGCGGGAGGTAGAACGAATCCATCACGGCCTGGTGGTTCGACGCCAAAATGGCGGTGCCCGTGCGCGGAATGTTGTGCGCGCCCTCGATCGTCGGCCGGTTCCACACCAGCAACGGCGGGCCTAGGATGGCCTTGAACACCGCATACCATTTGTTCACCATGTGCTTTTCCTTTACACCAGTTTCCGCGCCAAATCAGCCACGCCGATCATACCTGCCTCGGGGCCGAGCTCGGCGCGAATGAGTGTCGGCAGCGGCCGGTAGCCGGCGCCCACGATGTCGCGGGCCATGGCGCTCCTCGCCCGGTCGATGAAGAGATCCGCGTCGTCGCTGACTCCCCCGCCCAGCACGATGAGCTCGGGGTCGAGTACGTCGGCGACGATGGAGAGCCCCTGGCCGAGCCAGTCCGCGAACGTGTCGACGGCCGCCCGCCCCAGCGCATCCCCGCTCCGCGCCGCAGCCATCACGTCGTGCCCGTTGGCGCGCTTGTCCACTACTTTGCGGTAGAGCCCGCACGCTTTGTACCCGCCGGCGGAGGCGACCTCCACGGCGGTGTCCACCAGAGCCGTGCCGGAGGCGTAGCGCTCCAGACAGCCGTGTTTGCCGCAGGAGCACACCCGCCCGCCCGGCACGACGGTGAGGTGCCCGAACTCCGGGGCCGTGCCGAACGCCCCGCGGTAGATCTCGCCGTGGTGCATCAGCGTGGCGCCGATTCCCGTGCCGACGGCGAAGAACACCCACGTCTCGGCGTTCTTCGCCGCGCCGAACTTGTATTCCCCCCACGCCGCGGAGTTGGCGTCGTGCTCGAGGCGCACGGGCAGACCGATCGCGTCTTCCAGCATGGCCTTGACGGGGGCGTCGCTGCGCCACGGCAGGTGCGGGGCGAAGCGGACCTTTTCGCACTCCGGGTCGAGGAACCCCGCGATTGCCACCCCCACGGCGGAAATGTCGTGCCCGCGGCGCAGGTCGGCCACGAGATCGGTGATCGCCGCGGTGAGCTCGTCGGCGTCGTGGGGCGACTGGATCGAGCGGGAGTCGATGATGGCGCCGTCGCCCGTCACCACGCCCGCACGCGTGTTGGTGCCGCCGATGTCGAATCCGACCGTCAGGTGATTTGTCGACGGGCTGTGGGAGTGCTGGGACATAGCCAACTATGTTAACCCGTGGCGTCCAAGAGCCTTACCAGCCTGTCGCCCAAGACGTCCCAGGAAAACGTGCGCGACACATGCGCGCGGCCTGCCTCCCCCATGGCACGGCGCCGCTCCGGGTCCGCCAAAAGCCCCGTCAACGCGCCGGCGAGCTCGGCCGTGTCGCGCCCATCAACGACGATGCCGGTCGCCGGCGTCACCGTTTCCGGAGCGCCCCCCGAGGTGCCGGCAATGACGGGGATCCCGCAGGCCTGCGCCTCCAGGTACACAATGCCCAGGCCTTCCACGTCCAGCCCGGCCCCCCGGGTCCGCGCGGGCATGGCGAAGACATCCGCCGCCGCGATGATGTCGCGCAGCTGCGTGCGTTCGACGGAGCCGGTGAAAATGACCGCGTCCCCGAGGCCGCGCGCCCGCTTCCTCAAGGTGTGCTCGTACGGCCCGTCCCCTGTGATCACGAGGCGGGTGCCGGGAATGGAACGGGCGACGTGCGGGAGGGCGTCGATAAGCGAGTCTTGCCCTTTCCGCGCAACCAGGCGGGACGCGCACACGATGAGCGGGGCTCCCCCCACACCCAGCTGGTCGCGCGTCGCGGCCCGTTCCGCGTCGCTCGCGGGGCGGAAAAACCGCGTATCGACGCCCGAGGGCAACGCCTCGAACCGCGCAGACGTCCCGAGCGGGCGGCGGAGCCGACCCAGCGTGTAGCGCGAAATGTAGGTCACGGTGTCCGCGCTGCGGCCGATGGCCCCCAAGAGCTGCCGCGCCCCGGGGAGCATCGACCACCCCACCTCGTGGCCGTGGGTGGAGGCGACGACGCGGCGCGCCCCGGCCGCCTTCGCCGCCGACCCCATGACCGCCAGCGGCGCGGCGGCACCGAACCAGACCGTGTCTACCCCGTGGAGGCGAATCAAGCGCTGCATCTCGCGCACGGTAGCCGGGGTGGGCAGCATGACCCGCCGCGGCCAGCGGACCACGGTGTAGGAAAGCCCCGCGTCGAAGCGGCGCGCTGCGTCTCTATCCTGCGTTGAGGCGAACACGATCAGGTTGTTGGCGCCCGCGCGGCGCACGTACTGGCCGGCGAAGTCGCGCACATACGACTGAATCCCGCCCACAGTGGGCGGGAAGTCGTTGGTGACCAGCAAAACGGTCATGCTAGTAGCGCACGGCCCCCTGAATCGGCATCGAGTTCAGCGGCACGACCTGGACGGGGATGCCGTAGTCGGACGCGTGCACGACCTGCCCGTTGCCGATGTACATTCCCACGTGCGTCACGCCCGGGTAGTAACCGACGATGTCTCCGGGCTGCAGCTGAGACAGCGGGACCGGCGTGCCGCCCGCCAGCTGTGCCTGGGACGTCCGCGGAATGGACTTGCCGTTCTGCGCGTACGCCCACACCATGAGACCCGAGCAGTCGAACGCGTCCGGGCCGGAGGCGCCCCACCCGTAGGGCTTGCCCAGCTGTGCCAAGGCTGCCCCGGTGATCCCGGAGGCGAAAGCTGCGGGTGCCAGCAGGTCGGGCGACACCGGGTTGCCCTGGTTCGCCCACGCCTGGCGCGCCTCGGGCGACAACGCGTCAACGCGCGCCTCGACGTCCTGGATCCGCTTCTCAATGTCCTGGCGCTCGGACTCGAGACGGTCACGCTGCGCCTGGAGCTTGCCTCGCGTGTACTGAGCCTCCGCCTTGGCCACGTCCGCCGCCCTGGCGGAGTCTATGACGTCCTGAGTCGCGGCGCGCAGCCCCTCGAGCTGGTTCTGGCGACTGCGTGCAACGGAGCCGAGGTACGTGGACTTGTCGATGACCTCCTGCGGCGTGTCCGAGCCGAGAGCGTTGACAACGTTGTCCACCTGGAGCGTGCGGTACGTCGAGGCGGCGACGCTGTTGACCCCCGACTGCTGCGCCTCGCGAGCCAGGCGGGCTTCGTTCGTCCTCGCTTGGGCCGCCGCGACGTCCGCGACGCTTCGGTCGAGGGTGCGCTGAGCCTCGTCGATCTGAACTTCGAGGTCCTTGATCTGCTCCATCTTGGCCGTCGCCTCGTCGGAGGCCGACGCGAGTTCTTCGATCAGGGCGTCGACGTCGTCCGCGTGTGCCGGGGCGAAGCCGGATGCGGCGACGGTGGCCGCCGTCGCGAACGAGAGTGACGCGCGAACACCACGCCTACGCGGCGTGAAAGAGTGTTTGCCCACGATGTATGCCTGGTCCTTCCCCAGCTGACCTGTAGAAACTTTATAGAACCGTTACTGTACTATAGCGCCCCCGCCCGCGAATTCAAGGCGGGGGTAGTACCAATAGGAAACCCGGCCCGCGCCCGAGACGGGGGCGAAGCCGGATCGACCTTCATGGAGTTAGAAGCGCACCACGGAGTGGATCGGCATCATGTTGAGCGGCCGCTCTGCGACGGGAGAATTGGAGTTCAGCGCGTCGATGATCGTGCCGTTGCCGGCGTAGATGCCCACGTGGGATGCGCCGCTGTAGTACACGACAATGTCGCCCGGCTGGATGTCGCTCAACGACACCTGCTGGCCGCCGGATGCCTGCGCCTGCGAGGTGCGCGGGATGGCCTTGCCCGCCTGAGCGTGAACCCAAGAGGTGAAGCCGGAGCAGTCGAAGGCGTCGGGGCCCGAAGCGCCGTAGACGTACGGGGAGCCAATCTTCGATCGGGCGATGTCCACGATCTTCTGTCCGGCGGTCTGCTCCTGCACCACGGGTGCAGCCTGGACGGGGGCCTCGGCTGCGGTCGCCGCGGCGGAGTACTGCGCGGGCGCGTAGCGCGCCTCGACATCGGCGATGAACGCGGTGAAGCCGGGGACGTTTTCCACGCCCGGGATGGACTTGACGGCTGCGATAGCCGACGCGATGTCGGTGGTGCTCTGCTGGCCGGCGAGGGACGGAATCCACATCTCGATGCCCGGGATGGCTGCGATGCCCGGGACGTTTTCGATGCCGGGAACCTCCACGGAGACCGGCGAGTTGGGCACGCGGACCTCAGCCGCGTGGGCGGTACCGGGGGCCAGAAGGGTTGCGCCGGTGATGACGGCGGAAACGGCGGCAATGTTGCGCGCGA
This sequence comes from Corynebacterium mycetoides, assembly GCF_900103625.1. Classification (NCBI taxonomy): domain Bacteria; kingdom Bacillati; phylum Actinomycetota; class Actinomycetes; order Mycobacteriales; family Corynebacteriaceae; genus Corynebacterium; species Corynebacterium mycetoides. The sequence goes on from NZ_LT629700.1 coordinate 957,732, forward strand.
CGGACGAGTTCTGGCGACGGTTATGTGCCACTGGGATTACTCCATATCTTCTCTTGCCTACCGGGTTAGCTGACGGGTTGGGCTGAGAACAGCCCTGCGCACTCCGTGCCCTCCGCTAACGGTGGTGGACATCCTCGTGAGCATTAACCCCAGGTGCGGCCCGCGGGCCCGTGCATGTGGGTCCCCGGCTCCCTCACTCCCCCACTGCCTTCTGCGGCGGGGACGCGCGGGACTCGGCTTCATATGTTCGTGTAGTTGGAACCTGCGGTAACCGTTCGTTGCCGCAATGTCTCGAGTAGGTTACGAAACAGCAACGGACGTTGTCCAATGCGACACCCGTTATCGCGCCGTTATTTTTCTTCGCGCCCTGAATCGCTGCGTGACACGTCACCGGCCCCGCATTCTTTCCCGCGCCCGCACAGCCCCCTGACCTCGGGAAACATCGATTCTCCCCGGCCGTGCTAGAGCGCGCTTATCGACGTCCCGGTCACCGACCCACGCCACATGTGAGCTTGAACACAGTGGCCTTGTTAGCAGACCGTTACAAAGAAATGACCCCTCCGGTCGGAGGGGTCATCTCGTGAGCGAGCGGGATTTGCTAGTGGTCCTCGCCCTCGCGGTACGTCGCGTCGCGGTCCGTGAGGTGCTTCGACGCCTCGAGCGAACGCAGCGTCTCAATCTCGTCGTGGTGGTTCGCCTCGGCGGCGCTACGCACGCGCTCGGTCACCGACAGGTCCGCGGCGGAGAAGGCGCCGATGGTCTCGGAGTCGGCGTACCCCAGCTGGTTCATCTGCTTGGGCACGCGCGCACCGGCGTACTCCAGCGGAATCGGGTGGCCGTGCTCGTCGACCGGGCCCAGCGGCTGGTGGATCTCCACGAACGCGCCGTTCGGCAGCTTCTTGATCACGCCGGTTTCGATGCCGTGCTCCAGAACCTCGCGGTCGGAGCGCTGCAGGCCGACGCAGATCCGGTAGGTGATGAAGTACACCAGCGGCGGCAGCACGATCAGGCCGATGCGACCGAACCAGGTCATCGCATTCAGGGAGATCTGGAAGAAGTGCGCTATGTGGTCGTTGCCGCCGGAGATGGTCAGCAGGAGGAAGAACGTGATGCCCATGACGCCGATGCCGGTGCGGACCGGAACGTCGCGCGGGCGCTGCAGCAGGTTGTGGTGCGCGCGGTCACCGGTGACCGCCTGCTCGATGAACGGGTAGGCGAACAGCAGGACGACCATGATGCCACACATCAGTGCAGTCCAAAACGCGCCGGGGATGGTGTAGTTGCCCAGGTAGAGCTCCCAGGCCGGCATGACGCGGGCCGCACCGTCCGTCCACAGCATGTACACGTCAGGCTGGGAGCCGGCGGAGACCTGCGACGGGTTGTAGGGGCCGAGGTTCCAAATCGCGTTGATAGAGGTGAGTCCGGCCATACCTGCGAGCACCGCAAACACGACGAACATGAATCCGATCGCCTTGACCGCGAACACCGGCATAATGCGGATGCCCACGACGTTGTTCTCCGTGCGGCCCGGACCCGGGAACTGGGTGTGCTTCTGGAACCAGACGAGGAGAAGGTGGGCGGCAACCAGCGCGAGGATCAGGCCCGGCAGGATCAGCACGTGCAGGATGTAGAAGCGATCCAGCATGAGATCCGACGGGAAGTCGCCACCGAAGATCGCCCAGTGCAGCCACGTGCCGATAATCGGGAGTGCCAGGATGATCGCGGACATGATGCGCAGGCCCACACCGGAGAGTAGATCGTCCGGGAGCGAGTAGCCCAGGAAGCCCTCCGCCATGCCGACGAGGATCAGCGTGACGCCAATGATCCAGTTCGCCTCACGGGGGCGGCGGAACGCGCCGGTGAAGAAGATGCGCAGCATGTGCGCGAACATGGCCATCATGAACATCAGGGCCGCCCAGTGGTGCATCTGTCGGACGAACAGGCCGCCGCGCACCTCGAAAGAAATGTCCAGCGCGGTGGCGTAGGCGCGCGACATCTCCACGCCATTGAGCGGCAGGTAGCCACCGTCGTAGATCACCTTGGTAATTGAGGGATCGAAGAACAGTGCGAGGTAGATGCCTGTCAGCAGGAGGATGATGAAGCTGTAGAGGGCCATCTCGCCGAGCATGAACGACCAGTGGGTCGGGAAGACCTTGTTCAGCTGGGGGCGGAGGAACCCGGAAACCGTGTAGCGCGAATCAACGTTGTCCGCGGCTTGTGCAAGTTTAGTGCTCATTAGGACTTACGCTCCCAGAATGCCGGGCCAACGGGTTCGATGAAGTTTCCGTTGGCAACGAGGTAACCTTCTTCGTCAACTGTCACAGGAAGCTGAGGCAGTGCACGTGCGGCGGGGCCGAAGATCGGCTTGCCGTAGTGCAGCGCGTCGAACTGGGACTGGTGGCACGGGCACAGGATGCGGTTCGTCTGCGCCTCGTACAAGGACGTCGGGCACCCGATGTGGGTGCAGATCTTGGAGTAGGCGTAGTAGTCGCCGTAGTGGAAGTCTTCCTGGCCCTCGCGCTCGACAACACGCTGCGCGTCGTCGGTGCGCAGGCGGATCAGCATCACCGCGTTGCGCGGGCCGTGAATGGAGTGCATGTGGTTCTCGTACACGTCGCGGTTCGCGTCGTAGGTCGCGCCGTCATTGACGTCGTCGGCGTACAACGGGAACACGGTCTCCATGGACGCGGCCGCCAGGTCCTCCGGGCGCATGCGCACCAGGCGGGACACGCCGGCGGTGGTGTAGTGCTTGCCGGCGTCGCCCTCGTGCAGCTCGGCGATGGCACCGGTGTCGCGGCCGAGGTAGATCTTCACGCCCTCCTCGATCTTGGTCCAGCCGTGGGTCCACAGGGTGCCGTCACCGTGGTAGTTCAGCTCGTGGCGGGGGCGCCACGGGTCCTTGATCAGGCCGCCCAGCGGGGCGATGATAACCAAGCCCGTCAATACGGCGGCGCCTCCGAGCAGGCCCTTCATGACCTTGCGCCGGCCGAGGGTCGACGTCTCCCATGCGTCGTTAAGCAGGGCGGTGGTGGTGCGGCGGTCGAGCTCGCTGGAGCGGCCGTCGTGGCGGCGCTGCACCGAAATCTCGTCCGGCACGAATTTCTTCACGTACTGGATAATTGCGATGCCCAGCGCGCCTAGGCCCAGCATGGAGGTCAGGCCGAGAAGCGGGGTGTAGAGCGTGTACATCCACAGGCCCTCGTCGCCGTGGAACTTCGGCTCCCACGGCCAGAACAGGTACACGCCCAAAAACGCGATCCCCATCAGGATGGAGATGCACAGCCAGATGTTGATGCCCCTGGCGGCGCCCTTCTCGCGGGGGTCCCCCTCCACGGGGAACCGCTCCTTGCGGTACGCCACCGTGACGTCATCGAGCTCCGTACCCAAAGCGGCGAGCTCGGCGTTGTTCATGCGGTCGAGTTCCGCATCGGTGTAGTTCTTCTTCACTTCGTTGCTCATGAGCGCGATCCAATCCAGATTGCAGCGGCGGCGACAAGGGTGACGCCGATAATCCACATAGCCATACCCTCAGACACCGGGCCGATACCGCCCAGACCCCAGCCGCCCGGGCTCGGGGTTTCCTTCGAGGACTTAATGAAGGCGATGATGTCCTTCTTCTCGTCAGCGGTGAGCTGGCGGTCGGAGAACTTCGGCATGTTCTGCGGGCCGGTCAGCATCGCCTGGTAGATCTCCTGCTCGTTCGCGGGATCCAACTCGGGGGCGTACTTGCCCGACGACAGTGCGCCGCCACGACCGGTGAAGTTGTGGCACGACGCGCAGTTGAGGCGGAAGAGCTCACCGCCGCGGGCGACGTCGGCGGCCTGAATCTGTCCGTCGAAGTCTTTGCCGCGCAGTTCCTCCATCGCCAGCGAACCGTCCTCGTTGTACACGAGCTCCGGTCCCCCGCCGTTGGCCGCGACGTATGCCGCCATCGCCAGCGCCTGGGACTCGGTGTAGCGCGGGCGCTTGCGCTCCGCCTGCGCGTCGTTGGACATCATCGGCATACGGCCAGAGTTGACCTGGAAGTAGACGGCGCCTTCTCCAGTGCCGATCAGGGACGGACCGCGGTCCTGAACGCCCTGGAGATTTGCGCCGTGGCAGGTAATGCAGGCGACATCGTAGAGGTCCTTGCCCTCCTGAATCAGTGCCTGCTCATCGCGCTGCGCGGTCGCCACCTGGGCGTTGGGGGTCAAGGCGGTGGCCAGGAAGCCGGCACCGGTCAGACCGAATGTGAGAGCAGCGGCGCCCGCGACAGTGCGCCGCATCTTGCGGCGGCTGCGCGGCTTTTTTGGGGTGTTTTCCATCATGTTCCCTTATAGCGACTATGAGTCAGTGACAAAGCGGCTCCCGCAGTATTCGCGGGCGGGGCGCTTACTGAACGAGGTACAGAGTGATAAAGACGCCGATCCAAATGACGTCAACGAAGTGCCAGTAGTAGGACGTCGCCATAGCAGCGGTCGCCTGCGCCGGGGTGAACTTCGACTTGGCCACGCGCAGCATCACGACGATGAAGGCGATGATGCCCGCGGTCACGTGGGCCATGTGGAAGCCCGTGATGATGTAGAACACGGAGCCGTACACAGACGCCTGCGGGGTCACCCCGGCGTGGACCATCTCGTACCACTCAAAGGCCACGAGGCCGAGGAACACGACGCCGAGGAGGATGGTCACGGTGAACCACTTGCGCAGGCCGTAGACGTCACCCCTCTCCGCGGCGAACACGCCCATCTGCGAGGTGACCGAGGAAGTCACGAGGACGATGGTGATGATCAGGCCGAACAACACGTTCAAGTGCTCGGTCTGGTGCTGCCAGTCCCCTGCGGTCATGCCGTTAGCGCGCGAGGTGAAGTACATCGCGAACAGGCCGGCGAAGAACATCAATTCCTGGGCGAGGAACGCCATCGTGCCCACGCTGACCATGTTGGGTCGGTTCAGCACAGGGACACGATTCGACGGTGTCGCCATCTCTGGGTTAGTAGTTGCGGTCGTCACGCATGCGATTATCGCCCTTTTCGGGCTGAAAGTCACCTCGTATACCCCCGAAAAGTAACTGCAAGAATCGCGTCAACCTGCCGTTATTTCTGCTGCCAATGTGGTAAGGAAAAAAATTCCGTCCACTCGGGAACTTCTCGCCCGGTTCATCCGACAGGGATAGGTGCAGGTCATCGGACCGGGGAACGGCGCGCCCATGCTTGTTCGGGCGTACGGCGCTCCCATGGGGCTCCTGCTTCCCCGCCCAAAGGGCCCGCCCACTTCGGTTTTCGTGACGGTTTTCACATTATCCCCCGTTGGAGCGGTCCGCACACCAACTTTCGGTTGCCCCCTCGCCAGTGCGGAACGCGCGCCATATTCGCCCTCTTGTTAAGTACGCCCGGCGGGCGCGCCCCGCAGAGACGGCGAAACGCCCCGCGACCACTTTCGCGGGGCGTTGGAGGCAGAGAGGCTGGAGCGGTTAGTGCTTCTCGCGCGGGATGCCGTACTGCAGGTTGAGCTGGGTGACCGTCCAAATCAGGAGCACGGCGCCGATAGCGGCCAGCCAGAGCTGCCAGAACGCGAGCCCGAGGCCCAGGAAGAGGATCGAGCCGGACATTGCGAACGGCCAGATGGAGTGCGGGGAGAAGAAGCCCAGAACGCCTGCACCGTCCTCAATCTCGGCCTCCTCCCAATCCTCGGGGACGATGTCCATGCGACGCTCAGTGAAGTCGAGGTACACGGCCATCATGAACGCCAGAGCCGTGGCCAGGACGAGGCCGACGCTGCCGACCCACTCAATGCCGAACAAGTAAGCGTCGTCGCCGATCCAGGTCGTAGCCAGGATGTAGAAGACTGCCACCAGGGCAAGGAAGGTGCCCAAGCTGTAGAAAATTTTAGAGCCAGGTCCCATTGATCTTCTCTCGCTTTCTTAGACGTTCTCGTTGGGGTCGGTGTAGTTCTGGCCGTCTCGGGTGCCCGTGCGGTCAGAGTTGAACGGGCGGGTCGTGGTGGCGTATGGCTCCTGACCGATCGCCTCCAGGGCCTGGGCGTTGGTGGCGTCCGGGTTGTCGTTGCGGAACTGCATGTACTCGCGGAAGTCATCCGGCGAGACCGCGCGGACCTCGAAGTTCATCATGGAGTGGTAGGTGCCGCACATCTCGGCACAGCGTCCGACGAATGCGCCCTCGCGGTCGATGCGCTCAATCTGGAAAGAGCGCTGCTGCTGGTTCGACTCTGGGTGAGCGTAGACGTCACGCTTGAACAGGAACTCCGGGACCCAGAACGCGTGGCTCACGTCACCGGATGCGAGGCGGAACTCGATCGGGGTGTCGGTCGGCAGAACGAGGACCGGGATCTCGTCGGTGCTGCCAGTCGTCTCGATGAGGTTGTAGTTGAGGTACGACAGGTCACCGGTGGAGGTGCCGTGGATCGGGTTGGCGTTGGGCAGATCCTCGGGTTCGAGCTTCGTCTTTTCCGCCAGCGCCTGGCGCTGCTCGTCCAGGCCGTTGTACTCGGCTCCGGTCGGGGACAGCTCCGGGCCGACCTGCGCGTAGCCGAACTTCCAGTTCCACTGGAAGGCGGTGACGTCGACGGTGACTTCCGGGTCCTTGTCCAGGGCGACCGTCTTGGTCTGCGCCTGCACGGTGAAGAAGAAGAGGATGAACACGATGATGATCGGCAGAATCGTGAGGCCGAGCTCGAGCGGCACGTTGTACTGCAGCTGCTTCGGAAACTCGTCGTTGGTCTTCTTTGCCTGTGCCTTCGCGTTCCACTTGAAGATGGCCACGAGGAACAGTGCCCACATGATGATGCCGATGATCCATGCGGCGACCCAGACCCACACCCAGAAGTTGTACATCTGCACGCCTTCGGGGGTGATCGGGTCCGGCCAGCCCATGTCGAGCACGTTTGCCACAGCTTCCGGAGGTGCTACCTCGCAGCCTGCGAGCGCGAAGCTGCCGAGCAGGAGCGATCCCGCCACGCCAGCCTTCTTGGCCAAGCCGCGGTACTTTTCCTTTTCCACGTGTGTCTGCCTTCCTGTCCACACTTCATCCAACGAACGCTCACATGTATGCCAGAGCATTCCTACCCAGTCAGGATAGTTCATGTGCCGGGCCGATTAGGATATCTCGCCGGCGGCTCTCCCCCGGCGTCGCAGCCGCGCACATCACTGGAGCGAGGGGCCGCTTTTCAGCAGGTCTGTGGCCTCTCTTGGAACCCTTTTTTCCCTCCTGAGGCCCATCTCACACCCTCATGCAGATGAGTCCATCTAAAGTTGGCCCCCATCCGGGGACGCGCCAAAGGTTGACGCCGCGCCCCCGCGACACGGCCCACGTCAGTTCGCGGTCGGGGCGCGCGAAACTCTATTGTTGGAGAAGCACGTCGCACCCGCGGCGCGACCTTATATATAGGAGGGCTTTGACGTATGTGCGGTCTCGTGGGTTTTCTCGCCGCCAACAGTGACGCATCCGAGTTCGTGGGTGCCGTGGAACGGGCGTTGCCCTGCATGTACCACCGCGGCCCGGATGCCGCCGGGACATGGAGCGACGACGACGCGGTGTTCGGCTTCAACCGTCTGGCGATTATCGACATCGAGCACTCCGATCAGCCGCTGCGCTGGGGCCCCGCCGAGAGCCCGCAGCGTTACGCGCTCGTGTTCAACGGCGAGATATACAACTACCTGGAGCTGCGCGACGAGCTCGCCGCCGCCGGGTACACCTTCAACACCGAGGGCGATGGCGAGCCGATCGTCGTGGGCTACCACCACTGGGGCGCCGAGGTTGTCCAGCACCTGCGCGGAATGTTCGGGTTCGTGATCTGGGACACCGAGACGCGCACGATGTTCGTCGCGCGCGACCATTTCGGCATCAAGCCGATGTACTACGCAACCACGGAAAAGGGGACGGTCTTCGCCTCCGAGAAGAAGTCGATCCTCGAGATGGGGCAGGACTTGGGCCTGGGTGTGGAGCTCGACCGCCGCGCCATCGAGCACTACGTCGACCTCCAGTACGTGCCCGAGCCGGAGAGCCTGCACGCCCAGATCCGCCGCGTCGAGTCCGGCAGCACGGTCACGCTCGCCCCCGGCGGCACGGTCGAGTCTGTGCGCTACTTCCGCCCGGATTTTCGCTCCGCCCCCGTGGCCGAGAGCAAGGAGCAGGCGCTTTACGACGCCATCGCTCACGCCCTGGAGGACAGCGTCGAAAAGCATATGCGTGCGGACGTGACCGTGGGCTCCTTCCTCTCCGGTGGGATTGACTCCACCGCCATCGCCGCGCTGGCGAAGCGTCACAACCCGAAACTCCTGACGTTTACCACCGGTTTCGAGCGCGAGGGGTACTCGGAGGTCGACGTCGCCGCCGAATCGGCGGAGGCCATCGGCGTGGAGCACATCGTCAAGATTGTCTCCCCCGAGGAGTACGCGGCCGCGCTCCCGCAGATCATGTGGTACCTCGATGACCCGGTCGCGGACCCGTCGCTGGTGCCGCTGTACTTCGTGGCACGCGAGGCGCGCAAGCACGTGAAAGTGGTGCTCTCCGGTGAGGGAGCCGACGAGCTGTTCGGCGGCTACACCATCTACAAGGAGCCCCTGTCGCTGGCACCCTTCGAAAAGGTGCCCTCTCCCCTCGCCCGCGGCCTGAACCGCCTCAGCCGGGTCTTGCCGGAAGGGGTCAAGGGCAAGAGCTTGCTCGAGCGCGGCACCACCCCCATGGAGGAGCGGTACTACGGCAACGCGCGCTCGTTCAATTTCGAGCAGCTGCAGCGCGTGCTGCCCTGGGCCACCCGCGAGTGGGACCACCGCGAGGTCACCGCGCCGATTTACGCGGCCTCCACCGAGATGGACCCGGTGGCGAGGATGCAAAACCTCGACCTGTTCACGTGGATGCGCGGCGACATCCTGGTCAAGGCCGACAAGATGAACATGGCCAATTCGCTCGAGCTGCGCGTGCCCTTCCTGGATAAGGAGGTGTTCAAGGTGGCGCAGACCATTCCGGTCGACCAGAAGATTGCCCACGGCACCACCAAGTACGCTCTGCGCAAGGCGATGGAGCAGATCGTTCCGGCCCACGTCCTGCACCGCAAGAAGCTCGGGTTCCCGGTGCCCATGCGCCACTGGCTGGCCGGCGACGAGCTCTACGGTTGGGCCCAGGACACCATCCGCGAGTCCGGCACCGACGACATCTTCAACAAACCGCAGGTCCTGGAGATGCTCAAAGAGCACCGAGACGGCGTCTCCGATCATTCGCGCCGGCTGTGGACGGTGCTGGCGTTCATGGTGTGGCACGGGATTTTCGTCGAGCACCGCATCGACCCCGCGATCGAGCATCAAAGCTACCCCGTCAGGCTCTAGACTCCCTAGGCAAAAGCGGACGCCCCCCGGGTGCACAACCCGGGGGCGTTCTTGCCTGTGTCCGAATAGCGGCGGCGCTTAGTCGGCGCTTAGTTGAAGGAGTCTCCGCAGGCGCAGGAGGAGCCGGCGTTGGGGTTGTCGATGGTGAAGCCCTGCTGCTCGATGGTGTCGGCGAAGTCGATCGTCGCGCCCATCAGGTACGGCACGCTCATCTTGTCCACGACGAGACGGACGCCGCCGATCTCGTCGGCCTTGTCGCCGTCGAGGTCGCGGTCATCGAAGTACAGCTGGTAGCGCAGACCGGCGCAGCCCCCGGGCTGAACCGCGATGCGCAGTGCAAGGTCGTTCCGACCTTCCTGATCCAACAGAGCCTTCGCCTTAGCGGCTGCCTCATCGGTCAGTGTCACACCGGTTGTGGAGGTGGGTGCAGTCATTGTTTTAGCTCCTCGAAAAACTGACAAACTGTGAAAAGATTCCTGCGGTCAAGACTACCTAGTTGCCGCTTACTTCCGTACAACACCGCGGTCGCCGCGCCTATTCCCGTCCGGGGTGGGCCCGCCTTGTAGCCTTGGGGGCGTGAAACTTCCGTGGCAGAAATCCGACACACCCGACGCAGCTGTCCGCACCGGGGACACCTCCGGCTCCACCAAGATCGAGCCGCAGGCGCTGGAGAAGGAAAAGGATCCGGCGCATGCCAAGCTCCCGAAGGGCTACACCCCGCCGAAGGGCCGCCCCACCCCGAAGCGCATCGAGCAGGAAGTCAAGCGCGGTGTCGTCCGCGACCCGAACGCGCTCACGCCTGCCCAACAGAATCAGCGCAACAAGGAATTGAAGAAGTCCATGTCTAAGGAGGAGTGGAAGGCGTACAAGAAGAAGCAGCGCGACGAGCGCCGCGCCGCCAACCGCGACATTCAGGCCAAGATGGACGCCGGCGACGAGCGCTACCTCATGGACCGGGACAAGGGCGAGGTGCGCAGGTACGTGCGCGACTGGGTGGATTCGCGCTACTTCCTCAACAACTGGGTCATGCCCATCGCACTCGTGATCCTGGTGCTCACGTTCGCGGTCTCCTTTACCACGCCGCAGGTGGCTCAGGTCATCTCGTTTATCACCCTGGTGTTCATGCTGACCATCATCGCCGAGGCGTTCATCATCGGCCGCGCGGCGAACAACGCCGTGAAGCGGAAGTTCCCGGGCAGCGGGGAAACCGGTTTCGGTCTGGGCATGTACGCGTTTTCCCGAGCGACGCAGCCGCGCGGATGGCGTTCGCCGAAGCCGCAGGTGACCGCGGGATCGAAGGTGGAGTGATGTTCTCCTCGGTAGATCTTCCGGACGCCGGCGTCCAGGCGCGTGTGCGCCGGGCCCTGGCGGCGTCTGTGCGCGGGCGCTCGTTCGGCCGCCTGTCCGAGATCGCGTCCTGGGTCGCCGCCTGCCAGGGCGCAGACGTGCCCGCGCCTTTTACCCGGGCGCGGGCGATCGTCGTCGCGGGCAACCACGGTGTGGCCTCCCGCGGGGTCTCGGCGTTCATGCCGGAGGCGACCGCGGTGCAGGTTGAGGAGCTTCGGGCTGGTTCCGGCCCCGCGCACACCGCGGCGCGGGCGGCCGGCTGCACACTGCGGCTTGTCGACGACTTCGCCGACGCTCCCGGCGGCTCCATCGACATCGAAGACGCGATGGACGAGGCCGTGTTCGCGCAGGCGCTGGCCCTAGGCACGGAGATCGCCGACCAGGAGGTCGACGCGGGCACGGATCTCATCATCCCGGGGGACGTCGGCGTGGGTAACACGACGGTGGCCGCCGCGATGTTCGGAACCCTCACCCGGACGGAGCCGGCCGTGGCCATCGGGCGCGGCAGCGGGATCAGCGACGAGGTGTGGAAGGTCAAGGTGGCTGCGGTGCGCGACGCCATGTTCCGGGCGCGCGGCTTCGCCGACGACGTCCCGCGTGTTTTGCGCGCCGTCTCCGCCCCGGATTTTGTCGCACTCGTGGCGCTCATCGCGCAGTCGGCGGTCCGCCGGACGCCCGTCTTGGTGGACGGCGCCTATGTGGCCGTGGCCGCGCTGGTGGCCGAAAAGCTCGCCCCCGGCACGCGGCACTGGCTGATTGCGGGCCAGCTCAGCCCCGAGCCCTGCCACGCCGCGTGCGTGCAGGCCCTCGATCTGACCCCGGTCCTGGCGTTGGACATGTCCACGGGCGAGGGCACTGGGGCACTGCTGGCGCTGCCGGTGATCAACGCGGCCGCCGAGCTCGCGGGCGGGGAACTCGGCGGCCGGGAAGGGTAACGTCTCGCTAGCTGGCGGAGGGAGACTCCACGAGGATCTGGTTCCACCCGTGGGTGTCTTCCACCTCGCCTTCCTGGATGGCGCGTAGGCGCTTGCGCATCTTCATGCTCACGTCGCCCGGCTCGTTGTTGCCGACGGTAAACTCGCCGCTGCGGGACATGACGGTTCCCACCGGGGTGATCACGGCCGCGGTGCCGCAGGCGAGGGTCTCGGTGATCTCGCCCGTGGCGACGCCCTCGCGCCATTCGTCGACGGTGATCCGGCGCTCCTCGGTGCCGTAGCCGAGGTCGTGGGCGACCTGCAGCAGGGAGTCACGGGTGATGCCGGGCAGAAGGGAGCCGGACAGCGACGGTGTGACAATCGTGACGCCCTCCGGGCCATCTGATTCGTCGCCGTAGACGAACATGAGGTTCATCCCGCCCATCTCCTCGATGTAGGTGCGCTCAATCGCGTCAAGCCACACGACTTGGTCGCACCCCTTCTCCTCCGCCTGCGCCTGGGCAAGCAGGGAGGCGGCGTAATTGCCGGCGAACTTGGCGTCGCCGGTGCCGCCCGGCGCGGCGCGGACGTAGTCCTCGGAGATCCAGACGGACACGGGCTTGACGCCGCCCGCGAAGTAGGCCCCAACTGGGGAGGCGATGACGAAGTAGGTGTAGGTCGACGACGGCTTGACGCCGAGCGACGCCTCGGTGGCAATCATGAACGGCCGCAGGTAGAGGGAGGACTCGCCGCCGGCGGCGGGCACCCACGCCTGGTCAATCTCCACGAGCTGGCGCAGCGACTCCAGAAACAGTTCCTCCGGCAGCTCCGGCATGGCCAGACGGCGCGCCGAGTCCTGCAGGCGACGCGCGTTGCGCTCCGGGCGGAACGTGGTGATGCCGCCCCCTCGGTTGCGGTAGGCTTTGAGCCCCTCGAAGATCGCCTGCCCGTAGTGCAGGACGCTCGAGGCGGGGTCGAGCGGGACGGGCGCGTAGGCGCGGACCTGGGCGTTGTGCCAACCGAGCTCCGAGTTCCACTCAATGGTGACCATGTGATCGGTGAATACCTGACCGAACTTCGGCTCGCGCAGTACTTCTTCGCGCTGTTCGGCCGTCGCCGGTTCGGGGTTCTTAGTCACGGTGAATTCGAGCATGGTCATAGGCGTCACTGTACTCCTCCGTCCAGGTACGGTGGGTAAAAGCTATCCATCTTGTGCACGGAAAGGATTGTTTCATCCATGACTTTTGAGGTCTCCTTGCCCGCCCGCGGCACCACGGTCGAGGTTCAGTTCGCCGCCGAGGTTCCCGCCGATCCGGGCGCGGTACTCGTTCCGGTGTCGTCGGGCGACGGCCTTGAGCTGCCGGTCACCGCGCTCTCGGCCCGCGGGCTACTTGAGTCGCTCGAGGCGGTCGGCGCCAAGGGTGCGGCGGGAGAGGTCACCCGCCTGCTTATCGACGACCGCCTGACGCTGTCCTTCGGCCTCGGCAACTCCGACGACATCGATGAGGAAGCGGTGCGCCGCGCCGCCGGCGCGTTGGCGCGCAGCCTGAGCGGCGTCGAGCACGCCACCATCACCGCCGAGCTGGGCATCCGCCCGATCGTGGAGGGTCTGCTCCTCGGCGGCTACTCCTACACCGGGCTCAAATCCCCGGAGTCCACGCCGGAGAAGGTGCGCATCACCGTCGTCGGCGGCGACGAGCCCGCAGCGCGCGAGGAATTCGAGCGCGCGGTCATCGTGGCGGAGTCGACCCTGCTTACCCGCGACCTTGTTAATACGCCCGCGAACTTCCTCTACCCGGAGTCCTATGCGCGCGTGATGGAGGAGGTCGCCGGCCAGTGCGGCCTGGACGTGGAGGTCTACGACGAGGAATACCTCGAGGCCAACAGCTACGGCGGCATCCTCGCGGTGGGCAAGGGTTCGGTGCGCCCGCCGCGGCTCGTCCACCTGGTGTGGAACGGCGGCAAGGAAGGCGGCCCCGTCACCGCG